>JACXUT010000290.1 GCA_014763765.1 Micrococcales bacterium | reverse complement strand
CTCCCCGGCCGCGCCGCCCGCGGCCCGCCGGCGCCGCGGCCCCCGCGCCACCCCGTACGTCCTGCTGGTGCCCGCCGTCGCCGTCCTGCTGCTCGGCATGGGCTACCCGCTGTTCTGGCAGGTCGTCACGTCGCTGCAGGAGTTCGGGCTCGCGCAGCAGTTCGGCCAGCCGCCCACCTTCATCGGCCTCGACAACTACGCCCGCATCTTCAGCGACGACGCGCTGTGGGCGGTCGTCGTGCGGTCCGTCGCCTTCTGCCTCGTCAACGCGTTCGTCACCGTCGGCATCGGGGTGCTGCTCGCGCTGCTCATGAAGGCCGTGCACCCCGTCGTGCGGGTCGTGCTCCAGGTCGCCCTGCTGCTCGCGTGGGCGATGCCGCTCGTCGCCGCCGTCACCGTCTGGAAGTGGCTGTTCGACTGGCGCACCGGCGTCGTCAACTGGCTGCTCGTCCAGGTCGGCTTCGACTCGTACGCCGGGCACTCGTGGCTCGCGCAGCCGCTGTCGTTCTTCTTCGTCGCCACCGTCGTCATCGTCTGGATGTCGGTGCCGTTCGTGGCGCTGTCCGTCTACGCCGCGCTCACGCAGGTGTCCGACGAGGTGCTCGAGGCCGCCCGCATCGACGGCGCCCGGCCCGCGCAGATCTTCTGGTACGTCACCATGCCGCTCGTGCGGCCCGTGCTGTCGATCGTGCTGCTGCTGCAGATCATCTGGGACCTGCGGGTGTTCGCGCAGATCCGCCTGCTGCAGGACAGCGGCGCCCCGGTCAGCGAGACGAACCTGCTGGGCAACTTCATCTTCGAGCTCGGCATCGGCCGGCAGGACTTCGCGGGCGCCGCGGCGGTGTCGATCTTCGTGCTCGCGCTCACCGTGCTGCTCAGCTGGCCCTACGTCCGCAGCCTGCTCAAGGAGGACCGATGAGCTCCGTCGAGACCGGCGCCGCCGCGCCGGCCCGCCCCGTGGCCGCGGGGGCCGCCCGCGGCGGGACCCCGGCCGTGCCGGTCAGCCGGCGCCCCGCCGCGCGACCCCGCCTGCGCCGCCGGCTCGGCCGCGTGCTGCTCGGCGCACTCGGCATCGCGGTCGCCGCCCTGTGGGCGTTCCCCGTCTACTGGATGGTGCTGTCCGCGCTGACGCCCGACGCGCGCCTGCGGTCCGCGACGCCGTCGTTCCTGCCGACCAGCCCGACGCTCGCCAACTTCCGCTCGGTGCTCGAGGGCGGCTCGTTCGGGTCGGCGCTGCGCATGAGCCTCGCGATCACCGGCACGACCGTGGTGGCCGTGCTCGTGTTCGCGTTCCTGGCCGCGCTGGCCATCAGCCGGTTCCGGTTCCGCGGGCGCCTGACGTTCGTCGTGGCGGTGCTGTTCGTCCAGATGCTGCCCGCCGAGGGCCTGTTCATCGCGCAGTACAAGATGCTGTCGACCGCCGGGCTGCTCAACAGCGTCATCGGCGTCTCGGTGCTGTACACCGCGGCCGTCGTGCCCTTCACCATCTGGATGCTGCGCGGGTTCGTGGCAGGCGTGCCCATCGAGCTCGAGGAGGCCGCGATGGTGGACGGCCTGTCGCGCACCCGGGCGTTCCTGCGGATCACCTTCCCGCTGCTGGCCCCCGGGCTCGTGGCGTCCGGGGTGTACGCGTTCCTGCAGGCGTGGAACGAGTTCACCGTCGCGCTGGTCGCCCTGCCCGCGGAGTCCGCGCGCACGCTGCCGCTGTGGCTGCGCTCGTTCCTGGCCGCCAGCACCAACCGCGGCGTCGACTGGGGCGAGGTCATGGCGGCGTCCACGCTCATCGCCGTGCCCGTCATCGTGTTCTTCCTCGTCGTCCAGGGCAGGATGACCTCGGGGCTCGTGTCCGGAGCGGTGAAGGGCTGACGTGGACGAGGTGATCACGCGGTCCCGGGCGAGCGGCCCGGGACCGGCAACGACCGGCGCGTCCGCCGGCTGGTCCGTCGGGCTCGACGTCGGCGGCACCAAGACGCTCGGCGTGCTCGTGGACCCCGAGGGCACCAGCGGACCCGGGCTGCGGCTCGCGTCGCGCCCCGGGGGGGACGCCGTCGCGGCCACCGCCGCCGAGGCCGTGCACCGGCTGGTCGCGGACGCCGGGCTCGCCGTCGCCGACCTCGCGGGCGTGGGCATCGGCCTGCCCGGCATCGTGGACCCCGGCGCCGGGCGCGTCGAGCACGCCGTCAACCTCGGCATCGAGGGCTCCGTCCCGCTGGCCGCGCAGGTGTCCGGCCTGCTGGGCGGCGTGCCGGTGCGGCTCGAGAACGACCTCAACGTCGCCGCCGTCGGCGCCGCGCACCTGCTGCCCGACCCGGCGCCCGACCTGGCGTTCCTCGCGCTCGGCACCGGTCTCGCGGCGGGCCTCGTGCTGGACGGCCGGCTGCGGCGCGGCGCGAGCGGCGTGGCCGGGGAGATCGGGCACCTCGTGCACGTCCCCGGCGGGCTGCCGTGCCCGTGCGGCCAGCGCGGCTGCCTCGAGCAGTACGCGTCCGGCAGCGCGCTCGGCGCCGCGTGGCCGACGTCCGACGGACGGCCCGCGCCGGTCGCGCTGTTCGAGGCGGCCGAGGCCGGGGACCCCGCGGCGCTCGCGGTGCGGGCCCGGTTCGCCGACGCGCTCGCCGCCGCGGTGCGGGTGCTGCTGCTCACGACCGACGTCGCGCACGTCGTCGTGGGCGGCGGCGTCAGCGAGCTGGGCGCGCCGCTGCTCGACGTGCTGCGCGACGAGCTGGACCGACAGGCCAGGGACTCCGCGTTCCTGGCCGCGATGCAGATGGCGGAGCGGGTCACCCTCGCGCCGCGTGGAGTACCGGTGGGTGCCGTCGGCGCCGCACTGGTCGGACGGAGGGAGTCCTGATGGAGGTCGTCATCGCGCCCGGGCCCGAGCTGGCCCGCCTCGCGGCGGACACGATCGAGCGGGTGCTGCGCGCCCGCGCCGCGGAGGGGCGGCACGCGGTGCTCGGCATCGCCACCGGGTCCAGCCCGCTCGCGGTCTACGACGAGCTCGCGCGGAGGCACACGCAGGAGGGCCTGTCGTTCGCGGGCGTGCAGGCGTTCATGCTCGACGAGTACGTCGGGCTCGCCGCCGACCACCCCGAGCGGTACCGCAACGTCATCGAGACGGAGTTCGCCTCCCGCGTCGACATCGACCCCGCCGACGTCCACGGCCCCGACGGGCTCGCGGAGGACATCCCCGCGGCCTGCGCGGCGTACGAGGCCGCCATCGCGGAGTCCGGCGGCGTCGACGTGCAGATCCTCGGCGTCGGCACCGACGGGCACATCGCGTTCAACGAGCCCGGGTCGTCGCTGGCGTCCCGCACCCGCATCAAGACGCTGACGCGCCAGACCCGCGAGGACAACGCCCGGTTCTTCGGCGGCGACGTCGCGCAGGTGCCGACGCACTGCCTCACCCAGGGGCTCGCGACCATCATGTCCGCCCGGCACGTCCTGCTGCTCGCGACCGGCAAGCACAAGGCCGAGGCCGTGCACCAGCTCGTCGAGGGCCCCGTCAGCGCCATGTGGCCCGGCACCGTCCTGCAGCACCACCCGCATGCCACGGTCCTCGTCGACGAGGCGGCGGCGAGCCGCCTCCAGCTCGCGGCGTACTACCGCGAGACCTTCGCCGCCAAGCCCGCCTGGCAGACCATCTAGCCCCACCCCGGG
>JACXUT010000289.1 GCA_014763765.1 Micrococcales bacterium | reverse complement strand
CCTACGATCAGGTGTGAGCAGGCGGACCCCCGACGAGGCGCAGAGCATCACCAGCGCCCCCGAGCCCCTGGGCGCCGACCAGGCGCGCCGGGCACGCCGCTACCTGATCCAGATGGGCGTCCGGGTGGCGTGCTTCGTGCTCGCGGTGCTCACCTGGACGCACGTCCCGCTGTGGCTGAGCCTCGTGCTGATCGTCGGCGCCGTCGTGCTGCCGTACATCGCGGTGCTGTTCGCCAACGCCGGGCGGGAGCGCCGCGACGACGCGCCCGCGGGCTACGTGCCCCACCTGATCGACGCCGCACCACCCGTGCGGCCGGTCGCTCCCCCGCCGCCGGGCGCGCCCCGCGGGGACCAGCGCAGGCCCGACGACGACCACCACGACGGCACCCCCGGAGGACCCCGATGACCGCCACCGCACCCGACCCCGTCGGCGACGAGCTCGGCTGCAGCGCCCGCGGCTGCCGCGCCGAGGCGTCGTGGGGCGTGCTGTGGAACAACCCGCGCCTGCACACGCCGGAGCGTCGCAAGGTGTGGCTCGCGTGCGACGAGCACCGCGCGCACCTCGAGGAGTACCTCGGCGTCCGGGCGTTCTGGAAGCAGACCGTGCCGGTCGACGAGCTGCCACGGCTGGAGCTCGGCGCACGGCCCGGGCTGCCGGGGTCGTCGGGGCTGCCGGGGCTGCGATGACCGCGGCACCCACGAGCCCGGCGCCGACCCCCGCGGGCGGGCGGGCGCGGCTGCGCGGCAACCCCGCCGCGAGGCGCGCGGCCGGCCTGCTCGTGCTCGCGGTGGTGCTGGCCGTCGCGTGCGTGTTCCTCGGGCGGTGGCAGTGGCACCGGCACGTCGCGCGCGACGCGGCGATCCGGCTGGTCGAGCAGAACTACGAGGCCGGCCCGGTACCGCTCGCCGAGCTGCTCCCCGAGGCCGGTGCCGCGCTCGACCCGTCCGACGTGTGGCGGCAGGCCACCGTCACCGGCACCTACGACGCCGACGCCGCCGTGCTGCTGCGGAACCGGCCGGTCGACGGGCAGCCCGGTTTCCACGTGCTCGTGCCGCTCGTGCAGGACGACGGCACCGTCCTGGTCGTCGACCGCGGCTGGGTCGCCTGGGACCGGGACGCGAGCGGTGAGGTCGACGTGCCGCAGCCGCCCCCGGGCGAGGTCGAGGTCACCGTGCACCTGCGGCCGGACGAGCCCGCGAGCACCCGCGAGGCGCCGGCGGGGCAGGTGCAGGCCGTGAACGTGGCGCAGGTGCTCGCCGCGGGCGGCGTCACGGCGCCGTCCTACGCGGCGTACGGCGGCGCGGTCGCCGAGGCGCCCGCCGCGGCCACGACGCTCGGCGCGCTGCCCGCCCCCAGCACGGACCCGGGGTCGCACCTGTCGTACGCGTTCCAGTGGTGGACGTTCGCGGCGGGGTCGCTCGTCGCGTTCACGTGGCTCGCCCGGCGCGAGCTGCTGGAGGGCGCGGCACCGGGCGGGTCGGGCGGACCGGGCGGACCGGGCGGATCGGCGGAGCCGGGTGCGCCCGCCGGCCCGGCAGGGGGGCCCGGCGCGGACCCCTCGTCGGACGGCCCCGCGGACCGCGTCCCCGGCGGCCCCGCCGCCCAGCCGGGGCGGACGCGCCGACGCCGGCCGTCCGACGAGGAGACCGAGGACGCGCTCATCGACTCCCAGCTGGGCTGACCCGCGGGGTGCGCCGTGCGGAGCGCCCGTCCGGCCCCGGACAGGCCTGTGCCCGGGGCGCCCGTCCGGCCCCGGACGCACCGGCGCACCGGGCGTGCCGGCGCGATCGGGCCCGAGCGCCGGACACGGCGTGGGGACGACGCTCGCCCCCGACCGTCAGGCCAGCGTCACCAGATCCAGGTACGACGGGTTCCACAGGTCCTCGTCGCCGTCGGGCAGCAGGACGACCCGCTCCGGGTTGAGCGCCTCGACGGCCCCCTCGTCGTGGCTGACCAGCACGACCGCGCCCGTGTAGCCGCGCAGCGCCGCGAGGATCTCCTCACGGCTGGCGGGGTCGAGGTTGTTGGTCGGCTCGTCGAGCAGCAGCACGTTCGCGCTCGACACGACCAGGGCCGCGAGCGCCAGGCGGGTCTTCTCGCCGCCGGACAGCACCTTCGCGGGCTTGTCGGCGTCGTCCCCGGAGAACAGGAACGACCCGAGCACGGACCGGACCTGCGTGTCGGTGAGGTCCGGGGCCGACGACCGGAGGTTCTCCACGACGGTGCGGTCGAGGTCGAGGGTCTCGTGCTCCTGGGCGTAGTACCCGAGCTTGAGTCCGTGCCCCGGGGTGACCTCGCCGGTGTCGGACTGCGCCAGCCCCGCGAGGATGCGCAGCAGCGTCGTCTTGCCGGCGCCGTTCAGGCCGAGCACCACGACGCGGGAGCCTCGGTCGATCGCCAGGTCCACGCCCGCGAAGACCTCCTGCGACCCGTACGACTTCGACAGGTCGGAGGCGGTGAGCGGCGTGCGGCCGCACGGCGCCGGCTCGGGGAACCGCAGCTTGGCGACCTTGTCCGACACCCGGACCTCGTCGAGCCCCGACAGCATCCGCTCGGCACGCCGCGCCATGTTCTGCGCCGCGACCGCCTTGGTGGCCTTCGCGCGCATCTTGTCGGCCTGGGCGAGCAGCGCGGAGGCCTTCTTCTCGGCGTTCGCCCGCTCGCGCCGGCGGCGCTTCTCGTCCGTCTCGCGCTGCAGCACGTAGGCGTCCCAGCCGAGGTTGTACTGGTCGAGCTCGCCCCGGTTGGCGTCCAGGTGGAACACCTTGTTCACGGTGGCGCGCAGCAGCTCGACGTCGTGGCTGATGACCACGAACCCGCCCGGGTACACCTTGAGGTAGTCGCGCAGCCAGGCGATCGAGTCGGCGTCGAGGTGGTTCGTCGGCTCGTCGAGCAGGAGCGTCTCGGAGCCCGAGAACAGGATGCGGGCCAGCTCGACGCGCCGGCGCTGACCACCGGACAGCGTGCCGATCTCCTGGGCGAGCACCCGGTCGTCCAGCCCGAGGTTCGACGTGATGCGGTGCGCCTCGGACTCCGCCGCGTATCCGCCGGCCGCCAGGAAGCGGGCCTCGAGCCGGGCGTACCGCTCCATCGCGGCCTCCCGCGTGGCGTCGTCCACCGACGCCATCGCGCCCTCGGTCTCCCGCATCGCGGCGACGATCTGGTCGAGACCGCGCGCCGACAGCACCCGGTGCAGGGCGAGCGTCGACAGGTCGCCCGAGCGGGGGTCCTGCGGCAGGTACCCGACGTCGCCGCTGCGAGACACCTGCCCGCCGGTCGGCTGCGACTCCCCGGCGAGCGTCTTGGTCAGCGTGGTCTTGCCGGCGCCGTTGCGACCGACGAGGCCGATCCGGTCGCCCGGCGCCACGCGGAACGTCGCCGCCGACAGCAGCACGCGCGCGCCGACGCGCAGCTCGACGCCCTGGGCTGTGATCACTCTGGTCCCTGTCCCTCCACCGTGCCCGGACGTGGCTCGACCCGGCTGCTTGCCGCGCGCCCCGTCGCCGACCCGGCACAAACGCCGGCCATTCTACGAGCCCCAGCGTCCGCCCGCCGACGAGAACTCCGCCCGCCCCGTCGGGTGCCCCGTCCGCGAGCTCGGCACTTCCCGTCGAGTTCGGCAGCTCCAGGTGCCGAGCTCGCGGACGGGGCACCCGAC
>JACXUT010000025.1 GCA_014763765.1 Micrococcales bacterium | reverse complement strand
GCCCCCACCAGCAGCCCCGCGAGCGCCCAGCGCGCCCCGGCCCGGTGCCCGCCCGCCTGCCACGTGCCGAGCGCCACCGCGAGGCCGCCGCAGAGCAGCGCCACGGTGAGCGGCTCCGTGTAGGCCGCCCGCGTGAGCACCAGGTAGGGCAGGCTCAGGCCCAGTGCGGCCACCGGCAGCAGGGCCCAGCCCGGGCCGACCAGCCGTCGCGCGAGCGCGAACACCGCGACCAGGCCCACGACCCCGATCGTCACGTTCCCCGCGAGCACCGCGCGCTCGCCGCCCGCCCAGCCCTGGACCGCGAGCAGCGCGGGCAGCATCGAGCTGCCCTGGGCGTGGAGCGCGCCGCCGTGCAGCGCGAACGCCTCCGTCGCCGCGCTCGCGCCGGGCACCGCGGCCGCGGCGGCCTGCGCCGCACCGACCGGGACCGGCGCGGACGGGTGGTCCGTGAGCCACAGCGCCTTCAGCGTGAGGAAGCCGGGGTCGCGGTTCACCACGACGTACTCCGCCACGGCGCGCAGGGCGAGCACCACCCAGCCGGTCACGAGCACCGCGAGCCCGCCGAGGGCCAGCAGCTGCCCCCGGGTCGCCGGCGGGGGCGGCGGGACGAGGCGCCACGTGGCGGCGGCGAGCAGCGCCGCGAGCGGCAGCACCACCACCGGTGTCGCCCGGCCGGCGAGCACCGCGAGCAGCGCCGCCAGGCCCAGGGCCAGCAGCAGCACCGGGAGCCGGTCGGGCAGGCCCAGCAGCACGCGCGCCGCCCGGGCCGCGCCGCGGGGCGCCGGCACGCGCACCTCGCTCACGGCGTCAGGGGACGTCGGCCTGCACCAGCGTGCCGCCGCCCCGCACGGTCAGCTCGCCGTCGGAGGCCGGCACGAACGCCGCCTGCCCGCGCGTGAGCTCGAGCTGCCCGTCGGCCGTGGAGGACACCGTGAGCCGGCCCTCGAGGCAGAGCAGCACGCGCGGCCCGCGCCCCGGGAGCGGGTGCGTCTGGCCGTCGGACACCCGCGTGACCGACAGCTCGAAGTCGTCCACCGGCGCGTAGTACACCCGGGTGGCCCCGTGGAACTTCTCGGGGGCGATGCGGATCGGCGGCGCCGCGACGTAGTCGACGTTGCGCAGCAGCTCGTCGACGTCGACGTGCTTGGGCGTGAGCCCGGCGC
Source organism: Micrococcales bacterium (assembly GCA_014763765.1). Taxonomy (GTDB): domain Bacteria; phylum Actinomycetota; class Actinomycetes; order Actinomycetales; family Cellulomonadaceae; genus Cellulomonas. The sequence continues at coordinate 26,387 of JACXUT010000025.1, read as the reverse complement.
GCAGCACGTTGTCGGACGACGCCATGATCTCGATGCCGACGCCCTTGAGGTACGCGTGGACGCCGCCGGCCGGGACGAACAGGGCGTCGCCGGGCTGGAGGGTCACGGGGTTGAGCAGGAGCGAGGTCACCACGCCGGGGTCGCCCGGGTAGGCCTCCTGCAGCCGCACGACCGTCCGGTCCGCCCGCGGCGACGGGGAGCCCTCCGCCAGGCGGGCGGCGCACGCGTCGGCCACCTCGCGCACCTCCTCGGGCGTCGGGCGGGTCTCGGGTCGCAGCAGGCGGGTGAACGCCGCCCGGATCCCCGCCGCCGACGGCTGCGCGGCGAGCACCTCGCGCAGGTCCTTGGCGAGCGGGGCGTCGAGCCCGTGGAGCAGCTCGGCCGCACGGCGCGGCGCGCGGAACCCGCACAGGGCCTCGAACCGTGTCAGCGCGTACACGAGCTCGGGCTTGTGGTTGCGGTCCTTGTAGTTCCGGTGGGGGGCGTCCAGCGGGACGCCCGCCGCCTCCTCGCGGGCGAAGCCCTCGCGGGCGCGCTCGACGCGGGGGTGGACCTGGAGCGACAGGGAGGTCTGCGCCGCGATCACCTTGAGCAGGTACGGCAGCCCGGGCCCGAAACGGGCCTCGACGTCGGGGCCGAGCACGGCAGCGGCGTCGGCGGCGATCACCTCGGGCATCGGAGCACCCGGGGTGCCGTCGTCGCGGGTGCACCGCGACGGCGCGCTCGGGTGGGCGCCGAACCACGCCTCGGCGACCGGCTCACCGGTGGCCGGCAGGCCGAGCAGCGTGGGGATCGCCGTCGGCGACCCCCACGCGTACGTCTGGAGGGAGCTGGTCAGTCGGTACAACGCCCTGTCCTCCTGGCTGGCCGGCCGGACCGGCCGAGAGGGCCGGTGGCCGCCGATGCTACCCAGCGGCGGCTCAGCCGCGCGCGACCCGCAGGATGACGTCGACCTGGCGCAGCGCCTTCTCGCGCACCGCCGGCAGCGCGGCCGCGAGCTGCTCGCGCACGGCGGCGCGCCGCTCGACGAGCTCCGCGAGCTTCGCGCGGACGCCCTCCTCCGTGGCGGCGTCGTGCCCCAGCGCCCACTCCGCGAGCCCGAACATGTCCAGCACCTCGCGGTACTTGTGGCTCCACCCGATCACCAGGGTCGGCACGCCCGTCGCGAGCGAGGACACCATCGCGTGGAACCGGGACGCCACGAACAGGTCGCAGCGCCCGATGAGGTACCGCAGGCCCTGGGACCCGAGCTCGGCGTCCACGAACAGCACCTTGCTGGTGTCCCGCAGGCGCGCGTAGATCTCGCGGCACAGCGGCAGGTCGTTGTTGTGCGTCTTGTCGGTGTTGCCGCGGGCGCTGTGGGCGACCAGGAACACCGGGCGGCCCAGCTCGCCGGTGATGTGGTCGACCAGGCGGGCCACCTCGCCGACGTAGTCCTCGCCGCGGGCCTCCGCGCCCTTGCGCAGCACCGCGGACGGCGAGACGCCGACGACGTCGCCGCCGTCGAAGAATGACGTGTCCACGGCCTCGCGGGCGCGCGCCGCGTCCTGCTCCGTGACGTCCAGGGTGAACGCCAGGTCGGCGCCCTCCGTCACGTTCGTCAGGCCCAGCCCCTCGAGGTGCTCGTGGGTGACCGCGCCGCGCGAGACGATGGCCGCCATGCGGGGCAGCAGCGCCTTGGCGGCGAACCGGTTGGCCGGCTCGCGGAACGGCCCCATGGCCTGCGCGCACTTGACCACCGGGGTCCCGACGAACAGCGCCGGCAGGATGCTCGCGACGTTGTAGACGAGGAACTTGCCGCGGCCGTCGACGAACGTGATGCCGCCCTGGTCCAGCAGCACGTCCGCGGTCGCGAGCGCCTTGACCTCCGGCACCGCGTCCTGGATGGCCTTGCGCAGCGGCGGCAGCAGCCGGTGCAGCAGCGCCGCGCCGTTGATGAGGACGCCGAGCCGCAGCGGGGAGGCGTCGAGCACCGTCATGTTCCGGTACTCGTTCTGCTGGGCGTCGGAGCGCGGGTACATGCTCAGCAGCACGAAGCGGGCCTCCGGGTCGCGCTCCGACAGCTGCTGCACCCCGCTCTCGAGCATGGCGGCGGCACCCTTGTTGCCCGACAGCGCGGACCCGATCACGGCGTACTTCATGCGGGACGACCTTCCTTGAGGCGGCGCGCGGTCCGCAGGCTGCGGGCCTTCAGCGCGGCGTAGACGAGGGCGACGACACCGTCGCCGACGGTGCTGAGCAGGCGCGCGACGAGCGAGAGCACGATCGCCTGCTCGACGGGCATGTAGCGGGACGCCAGCAGCACCACGACGCCCTCCCGGACGCCGAGGCCGGACGGGACGAAGACCGCCATGATGCCGACGGCGCCCGCGAGCACGTACGCCGCGGCCAGCGGCAGGTACGCGCTCGCCGGGACGTCGAGGAACGACACGGCGATGAGCACGAAGCCGACGCCGTTGAGCACCCGCGGCAGCAGGAACTCGAGCTGGTAGCGCAGGCTGCGCGCCGGGCTGAGGAAGTACTCGTGCGGGACGTCGCGCTTGATGGCCCGCCTGGCCACGAGGTTCAGGCCCCAGCGGAAGACCCGCCGGTCCATGACGAGCAGGAGCGGCACGAGGGCGAGCAGCGCCGGCAGCAGCGCCTGGACGAGGTCGGCCGACGGGTCGGTGAACGCGTCCGCGAACGCCAGGACCACGACCGCCGGGACGATCGAGCCGATGAGCAGGAACACGTTCTCGTAGACGAACGTGATGACGACCAGGGTGCGCGAGATGCCGCGCCCCGCGCCCCACACCACCTTGTTCGCGACGGAGCCGACCTGGCCGGGGATGTACTTCAGCAGCCAGGACGCGCACTGGACGCGGACCGCCTCGAGCCGGCCGACGTGCACGTCGCCCAGGTGCTCGAGCACCGCGCCCCACAGCAGACCGGACAGCACGACCGCCGCCGCGAACAGCACCACGGCCGCGACCGTCCAGCCGTTCACGCGGACGTCGATCTCGCGCACCGCGTCCCAGTTGTCGGCGAGCCCCCGGCCGAAGAAGTAGGCGACGACCGCCAGGACGACGACGGTGACGGCCCCGCGGGCGAGGCGCTTACGAGTCAAGGCTGTTGTACGTCCGCAGGACGTCGAGGTCCTTCTTCTGCGAGAACGCGACGAGGCCCTCCGGGTCGGCGTGGCCCACGGCGATCAGCATGATGACGCGCTCGTGCGGCTGCAGGTGCAGGGTCCGCGCCATCTTGCGCTCGAGCGGCTCGAAGTCCGGCCAGTTGATGACGCTCGAGCTCAGGCCCAGCGTCTCGAGCGCGAACATGAAGGACATCGCGGCCAGCGACGCGTCGACGTACGGGACGTGGCGGTCGCGCGGCGAGAAGTACGAGTCCAGCCGGCCCTTGACGACGACGACCGTCGGGATCTGGTGGCCGTAGCCCGCGGCGCCGAACGGGATGGACGCGACCTTGCGCACCTGGTCCGGGTCGTCGAACACGAGGAACTCGTACGGCAGGCGGTTGCAGGCCGTCGGCGCCTGGCGGCCCACGGCCAGCGCCATGTCGACCAGCTCGCGGTCGACCGGCTTGTCGAGGAACCAGCGCACGGAGCGGCGCTGCTTCGCCAGCGCGAGCATCTGGTCGTACGTCACGCCGCTCGACGGGATGGTGCCCTGCGGGTACGGCTTGGTCACGCCGTCCGTCGGCACGGCGCGCACGGACTCGAACACGGCCCGGGCCCGGTCGACCACCGGGTCGGCGACCGTGATGAGGGCGAAGTACTCGGCCAGCACGTCGTGCGCCCACGACAGCTCGCTCGCGTCCAGGGCGGGGGCGTCGTGCGTGCGCTCGACCGCGTGCTGGTAGAACTCGACCGTCTCGAGGATGTAGTCCTTCGCGAACACGTCCCGCCGGGGACGCATGAGGATCCCCTTCTCGAGCCGGTGCACGTTGCGCCGCAGCTCGACGTGCGTGACGCGGTGCCGCCCGAGGTTGCGGTAGTAGGCACGGCGCCCGGACAGCACCGCCCACTGCTCCCGGTTGAACGTCGCGAGGCCGAGCACCGAGTACACGGTGCTGCCCGCGCGGCTGGAGCCGCCGACCTCGAGCACGGCGCGGGTGGCGCCCTCGTAGGTCTTGCGGATGGCGGGCACCGCGAGCAGCTGCTTGGCGATGCGCTTGAGCTTGGAGATCACGAACGAGGTCCTCGTGGCAAGGCGGTCCGGTGGCTGGTGACGGGCCGCGGGCGCAGGAAGTCTACGGGATGGCGACCCCGGCGGGACCGGGACCTCCGGGCGTCCCGACTAGGCTGTCACGCGCCGCGACCCCTCACGAACCCGGATCCCGATGCGCTCTCGCACGCCCTCGACCGCCCCCGGCCGCCCGGCCTGGCTGCTCTGGCTGGCACGGAACGTCACCGCGCTCGCCGCGTGGGGCAGCGTCCTCGCCTTCACCGCCCTGACCATCGGGCCCGCGCTGGCGGGCCGTGGCGTGTTCCTGGGCACGGACGTCCTGACGCAGCTCGCGCCGTGGCGCGACGCGGTGGGGCTGCACCCGCCGACGAACACGTGGATCGGCGACACGATCGACTCGCAGGTCCCGAAGAACCAGGCCCTCGCGACCGCGCTGCGCGCCGGGTCGAACCCGTGGTGGAACCCGTACATCATCGGCGGGACCCCGCTGGGGTCGATCCCCGGCACCGGGCTGATGTCCCCGATGTCGTGGGCGTGGTTCCTGGTGCCGGCGAGCTACGCCACGGGCCTGACGAAGCTCATCGAGATCACCGTCGCCGTCGTCGGCATGACCCTCCTGTGCCGCCGGCTCGGCCTGTCGGCCCGGGCCGGAGCCGTGGGCGGGCTGGTCTACGTCGCGAGCGGGTTCATGATCGCGTGGACCAACTGGCAGCACACGCGCGTGGCGGCGCTCATCCCCCTCGCCTTCTGGGCGACGGACCGCCTGCTGATGAGGCGACGGTGGCGCGACACGATCCCGCTGGCCGTGATCGTCGCCGCGATGCTCATGCTCAGCTTCCCGGCGGTCGTCGGGTACGCCGCCTACGCGATCGTCGTCTTCGCGGTCGTCCGCATGGTCGCCGTCCGCGCGCCGCTGCGCACCTGGCTGCGGGCGCTCCTGCTGGGAGGCGCCGCCGGCGCCCTCGGGATCGCGCTGTGCGCGTGGCAGATGCTGCCGTTCATCAACGAGGCGATGACCACCATCGACTTCGAGGCGCGGCAGGCGACCCCCGGCCACCACCTGTGGTGGTCGAGCGTCGCGAGCACGCTGGTCCCGCAGATGATCGGGGACGTCGCGAACCAGACGGAGAGCACCTGGCTGTCCCCGTTCAACCCGGTCGAGTCCTTCTCGTACCTCGGCGCGGGCGCGCTCGTCCTGATCTGCACCGCGGTGCTGGCACGTCCCCGCCGCGGGTCCGGCTGGGTGCCGGCCTACGCGGTCGGCGGCATGCTCGTCGGGGCGTGGCTCGTGTACCAGGGCGGCGCCGCCCTCGGCCTGGTCCAGAACCTGCCGGTGTTCTCCAACAACTTCATCGGCCGCGTCCGGTCCGTCATCGGGTTCTTCGCCGCGCTCGCCGCCGCCATCGGGTTCCAGGCCCTGGTGCGCCGCGCCGACGCGCGCGACGGCACGCCGAAGTCCGACGTCGACGCGCCACCGACCGCGGACGCCGCGAACGCCGCGGACGGCGAGGACGCCGGCACGCCCGCGCCGGCCCGCCGCCGCACCGCCACCGTGCTGCTCGTGGTCCGGTGGGTGCTCGTCGTCGTGCTGATCGGCGGCATCGGCCTGCTGGTGGTGCGGGGCCTGGACCTCGTGCCGCCGCACGTGGAGGCGCGGCTGCGGGTCGACGCGCTCGTGGCGGCGACCGCCCTCGCCGGGTCGGGCCTCCTGGTCCTGCTCGCGTTCGCGACCCGGCGCCGGTTCCTCGCGGTGGTCGCGGGCGTCGCACTCCCGCTCGTCGTGATGGCCCAGGCCGTGCCGGTCGCGCGGACCTGGTGGCCGATCTCCGACAAGGAGACGTTCTACCCGGTCACGCAGACGCACCAGTACCTGCTCGACCACATCGGCCACGACCGCTACGCCGCCGCGGGCTGGACGATGTACCCCGCCACGTCGAGCTTCTACGGCCTGCGCGCCGTGACCGGCCACTCGTTCCACCAGCCCGAGTGGAAGGCGCTGCTGCTCGCCGCCGACGAGGACGCCATGGCGACGCGCACGTTCTCGCTGCTCGACTTCCCCGCGATGTCCTCGCCGGTGCTGGACCGGATGGCGGTCCGCTACGCGGTGACCGACCCCGGGGCCGCCCCGGCCGGCACGCCCGAGCCGGCGGCCACCGTCACACGGGAGCAGGTCGTCCAGGGCGCCGTGCTCTCCGTGCCGGTCACCGGGCCCCTCAGCGGGGTCCAGGTGATCCTCCCCAAGGGGGCGCAGCCGTCGGGCGAGAGCGAGCTCCACGTCCGGGTGCTCGCCGAGGACGGCGGCGTCGTGACGCAGACCTCGCGCCCGCTCCCCGCGACGACGGACCCGTACGGCACCTGGGTCGCCCTCGCGGCCGAGGACGTCGCCCCCGACGCCACCGTCCGGCTCGAGCTGACGGTCGACGGCGTCTCCGAGCTGACCGTGCAGGCCGACGACTCCGGGACGTGGGCGCCGGTCGTCGTGCGACCCGACCCCGACGACGGGCTGACGCTGGTCGACGCGGGGGACGCCACCGTGTACGAGCGCACCACCGCCGCCCCGCGCATCCGCTGGGCCCCCGACGCGGTCGTCGTCACCGACGAGCAGGAGCGCGTCGACCTCATCGCCTCGGGCGACCTGGACCCGTCGACCGTGGTGCTCGAGCACCCCGAGGACGACCAGGACGTGCCCGGGGACGCGCAGGCGGACGTCACGGTGCTGGAGGACGACGGCGGCGTCGTCAGCGCCCGCGTCGACGCGGACGGCGGCGGCTGGCTCGTGTTCGCCGAGGCGGTCCGCACCAAGGGCTGGGGCGTGACCGTCGACGGCGTCGAGCGGACCCTCGTGGACGCGGACGAGGCGATGGGCGCCGTGTACGTCGACCCGGGCTCCCACGTCGTGCGGTTCAGCTACGACCCGCCCGGCCTGCGCACCGGGGCCGTGCTCTCCGTCACCGCCGGCGGCGTCGTCCTGGTGTCGCTCGTGGTGATCGCGGTGGGGGCGCTGCGGCGTCGTCGCCGGGGCGCCGACGAGGAGGCCGGCGGCGCGCCGGCCCCGGGCGGCGCGGAGCCCACGGACAGCGCGGAGCTCACGGACGGCGCGGAGCCCACGGAGCGGGCGGACGAGGCGCCCGCCGACGACGCCGGGGCGGCGGGGACCGGTCGCGTCGACGACGCGGGGGCCGACCGTCCGCACGACGCGGGCACCCGCCGCGCGGACGGGGACGGCGCGCCCCCGGCGTGACGGCCACCCGGGCCGCGCCCGCGGGTCGCGCCGACGACCTCGCGCGCGAGGTCGCCCGGGGCGCCCGCGGGCATGCGGCATGATGTCCCGCATGCGCACGGCAAGCCAGGGGACCCTCGACCGTCCGCGCCACGTCGAGGGGGCCGCGTGATCGTCGCCCCGCCTCGCGGGGCGGCCGGCCCCTCCGGGGGTGGCCGCACGGTGGCCGTCGTGGGCAGCGGCGGCTTCATCGGCCGGCGTGCGTGCGCCGCCCTCGAGGAGAACGGCCACCGCGTGCTCGGGTTCGACCGCAGCCGGCCCGTGTCGGGGCCGCGCGGGCTCTCCCCCGAGGTCGCCGCGGCGGACTGGGTCGTGTGGGCGGCGTCGTCGATCAACCCGATGATCGCCGAGAACGACCCCGACCGCGTCGGGCTCGACCTCGAGGCGTTCGACCTGCTCCTCGCCGGGCTCGCCGGGGCCGGGAGCAACGCCCGCGTGCTCCTGCTCAGCAGCGGCGGCACCGTCTACGACGAGGCCGCGGACCCGCCGTACGCGGAGACGTCGCCCACCCGCCCGCGCAACGCGTACGGGCGCGCCAAGCTCGCGCTCGAGCACCGCCTGCACGACGCCGCGGCGCCCGGGCTCGTGCTCCGCGTCTCCAACGCGTACGGCCCCGGCCAGCCCGTGGCACCCGGCCAGGGCGTCGTCTCGCACTGGCTCCACGCGGTCGCCGGCGGGCAGGACCTGCACGTGTTCGGCGACATGTCGGTGGCGCGCGACTACGTCCACGTCGACGACGTCGTCCGGGCGCTGGTGCTCGCGGTCGAGGCCGGCGCACCCCCGGACGGGGTCCTCAACGTGGGGGCGGGCGAGCCGACGAGCCTGGAGCACCTCCTCGCCACCGTGCGCGCGACGGTCGGCGGGACGCCCGTGGTCGTGCACCACCACCCCTCCCGGTCGTTCGACGCCCGGTCGACGTGGCTGGACTGCCGCAGGGCCGCCGAGACGCTCGGCTGGCGGCCCCTGACGTCGCTCGCCGACGGCATCGCCGGGACCTGGCGGGCCGTCAGCGCGGGGTCGGTCGCACGGGCTGCCGCGCCGGGCGCCGCCGGGCCGCGCTGAGCGTCACGCCACCCCCGCTCCGGTAACCTGCGGGGGCCGGACGGCTGGTCGAGCGACCGCCGTGCGACCAGCCGACGCCCGCCCACCGGCGGGCACCGACCCACCGGGAGCACCCCTCATGACCCTGGACCTCGCCGCCCTCGGCTACCAGCGGCACGGCACGTCACGCCTGTGGGTCCCGGAGGGCACGGACGCCCCCGAGTTCGGCTACAACGACGGCGACGACTACGAGACCTGGGTCGCCACCTCCGTCCGGGACGCCACCGACGTGTCGTCCCTGTCCCGCGAGGTCGAGCGCCACATCCGGGACTGGCCGTCCCGCTACCACCTGAGCCACCAGCGCGCGAACCTGGTGCGCCCCCTCCTCCCCTCCGTCACGGGTCCGGTGCTCGAGGTCGGGGCCGGCATGGGCGCCGTCACGCGTGGTCTCGGCGAGGCCGGGCTCGAGGTCGTCGCGGTGGAGGGCTCGCCGCGCCGCGCCAGCGTGTGCGCGGACCGCTGCCGCGACCTGCCGAACGTGCAGGTGGTGGCGGACACCATCCAGGGGTTCGGGCACCCCCGCCGGTTCCAGACCGTCGTGATGGTCGGCGTCCTGGAGTACTCCCGCGTGTTCGGGTTCGACGCGGGCGACCGTGACCCGGTCGACGTCATGCTCGAGCACATCGTCGGGCTGCTCGAGCCCGACGGCCAGCTCGTCCTCGCGATCGAGAACCAGCTCGGGCTGAAGTACTTCGCGGGCTTCCCCGAGGACCACGTCGGGCGGCGGATGTTCGGGCTCGAGGACCGGTACGCCCCGGACGGCGTCGTCACGTTCGGCCGGGACGAGCTCGCGCGGCGCCTGCGCGGCGCCGGCCTCACGCACCTGGACTGGTACTACCCGTTCCCCGACTACAAGCTGCCGACCACCGTGGTCGCGCACGACGCGCTGAAGCACGACGGGTTCGACGTGCTCCCGCTGGTCGCGGCGACCGGGCACGCCGACCACCAGGAGCCCGCGACGACGGCGATGGACCTGACGCGCGCCTGGGGGCCGGTCGTCCGCAACGGGCTGGTCGCGGACCTGTCCTCCTCGTTCCTCGTCCGCGCCTCCGCGGCCGAGCTGTCGCCCGTCGGCCCGCTCGCCTGGTACTTCGGGTCCTCGGCCCGGCGTCCGGAGTTCGCCAAGGTCACGACGTTCGAGCGCACGGCGGACGGGGTGGAGGTGCGGCGCCGCCGTCCGCTGCCCGACCTCGCCACGACCGTCGCCGGCATCGGGGTGAGGCTCGAGGACGAGCGGTACCTCGGGGGCGCCCCGTGGTCCGCGACGCTCGCCGACCGCCTCGGCCGCGAGGGCTGGCGCGCCGAGGACGTCGCGGAGTGGCTGGGCACCTGGCTCGCGGCGTTCTGCGAGCGGGCCGGCGTCGACCCGGCCGCGGGGCCGGAGGCGACCGTCTCCGGCGACCTCCTCGACGCGCTGCCCCGCAACCTGCTGGTGCTGCCGGACGGCCCCCGGTTCATCGACCTGGAGTGGGTCTCCGCCGAGCCGCTGACGCTGGGCTACGCCGTGTTCCGCGCGCTGTACGACTCGCTCGCCTCGCTGGGGCCGGTGGCGGCGCCCGCCGACGGCACGCCGCTGGTGCTGCGGGACGTGCTGGTGGCCGCTGCGGCGGCGCACGGCGTCGCGCTCACGGACGCGGACCTCGCCGCGCACTGGGAGCGCGAGCGGGCGTTCCAGTCGACGGTGCTCGGGGCTCCGGTGGCGACGGACGCCGTGCAGGCGCTCGGCGCCCACCTGCGCGTCCGCACCGACCTGGACGCCGTCATCGCCTCGCACGAGCGCCTGCCCGCCCTGGAGGCGGGCCTGCGGGAGGACGCGCTGCGGCACGCCACGCTGCTCGAGCAGACGCGCGAGGAGCTCGACCGGACCCGCGCGGGCCTCGAGGGCGAGCTCGCGCAGGCCACGGGCGCGGCCGAGGGCCTGGGCGCCGCCGCGCACGCGCTGCGTGCGCAGGTGGAGGACCTGCACCGCAGCACCTCGTGGCGGGTCACGGCACCCCTGCGCGTGACCTCCCGCCAGGCCGCACGGGCCCGGCGGGTCGCGGGGCGCCTGCTGCGCGGGGGCACCCTGCGCGCCGCGGCACCGACGCCGCCGCCCGCCGGCCCGGACGTGACCGCCGACCTGGACCTGGCCTACTACCGCGCCCGGCACCCCGACCTCGCGGGGCTCGACGACGCGCAGCTCACCGCCCACTTCCGCGACCACGGGCACGCCGAGGGCCGGCTGGGCCGGTCGCTCATGAGCACCGCGGACGTCCACGTGCGCCACCTGGACCCGGCGCGCGAGACCGTCCTGCTGGTCCTGCACGAGGCGAGCCGGACCGGCGCGCCCGTCCTGGGCTGGAACCTCGCCCGCGAGCTCGGGGCCCGCCGGGACGTCGTCGTCGTGCTGCTGCGCGGCGGCGAGCTCGCCGACGACCTGCGGCAGGTCGCGGCGGCGACGGTCCGGCTCGACGTCGACCCGGACACGTGGGTGCCGCACGACGCCGAGGCGCTGGCGGCCGACCTCGTCTCGCGGTTCCGGCCGTCCTGGGCGCTCGCCAACTCCGCGGCGACGCACGCCCTCGTCCCCGCCCTCGACCGGGCGGGCGTGCCGGTGGTGGCGCTGGTCCACGAGTTCGGCTCGTCGATGCGGCCCGCCGGCGTCCTCGCGGGCATGTTCTCGACCGCCTCGGAGGTGGTGTTCTCCGCGCCGATCGTCGCCGAGTCCATGCGCCGCGAGTACGCCGACCTGCTGGCGCGCGAGCCGCACGTCGTCCCGCAGGGGCAGTCCGAGCTCCCCCCGGGCGCCGCGGACGCACCCGGCGCCCGGCCCACGCCCATCGGGACCGACGGCGTCGACGCCGACCTGCCGGAGCGGGACGCCGCCGAGTACCTCGCCGGGCTGGAGCCGGACGCCGTGCTGGTGCTCGGTGCCGGGACCGTCTCCCCGCGCAAGGGCGTCGAGTTCTTCCTCCAGGCCGCCGACCACGTGCGGCGCACCCGCCCGGACGCCCCCGTGCGGTTCGCCTGGGTGGGCCACCGGATCGGCCCGCTCCAGTGGTACGTCGAGGAGCTGCACGAGCAGCTGCTGCGCAGCGGCGTCGGGGACCGCGTCACGTTCCTGGCCCCCGTGGCCGACCTCGGACCGCTCTTCGAGCGCGCCGACGTGTTCCTCCTCTCCTCCCGCCTCGACCCGCTGCCGAACGTGACCATCGACGCGGCCCTCGCCGGGGTGCCCGTCGTGGCGTTCGACGGCGCGAGCGGGTTCGCCGAGTGGCTCGCGGCCGACCCCCGGCTGTCGGGCCTCGTGGTGCCGCACCTGGACGCCACGGCCGCGGGTGCGCTCGTCCTGGACCTGGCGGACGACCCCGCCCGGCGCCAGGAGCTCGGCCAGGTGCTGCGGTCGGCCGGTCGGCTGGCCTTCGACATGAGCCTGTACGCGGAGCGCCTCGAGGCGCTCGGCGCCGCCGCACGCGCCCGGCGTGACCAGGAGGCCCGCGACGTCGAGACCATCCGCGGTGCCGGTGCGTTCGACCCCGCGCTGTACACCGACCCGTCCCGCGAGGGGGCCGACCCGGGCACGCTGCTCGCCGAGTACGTGCACCGCTCCGCGCTGACGACCCCGCGGGCGCGCCCGCGGACCGGGCTGCTGGTGCGCCGCCCCGTGCCGGGCTTCCACCCGCTGGCGTACGCGGAGCAGGCGCCCGGGTACGACGAGGCCCGCGACGGCGACCCGCTCGCGGACTTCCTGCGTCGCGGCAGGCCCGCGGGACCCTGGCTGCGCGAGGTGCTGGGCCCCGACGCCGCCGAGGTGCGCGGCGACACCGGCGCCCGCGTGCTGGTCCACGGGCACTTCCACTACCCCGAGCTGGTCGACGACCTGCTGACCCGGCTCGCGCTCAACACGCACCCGGTCCACCTGCACCTGACCACCGGCACCCGCGCAGGCGCCGACCTGCTCGAGCAGCGGGTCGCTCAGTCCGGTCTCCCGAGCTGGGAGGTGGAGGTGGTGCCCAACCGCGGGCGCGACCTCGCCCCGCTGCTGACGGGCATCGGCCGTCGGGCGCTCGACCACGACCTCGTGCTGCACGTGCACGGCAAGAAGAGCCCGCACGTCGACCCGGAGGTCGGCGACCGGTGGCGGACCTTCCTCTACGAGAACCTCGTCGGAGGACGCGAGCCGATGCTGGACGTGATCTGCGCCGCGTTCGCCGACCGGCCCGCGCTCGGCCTGGTCTCTCCGGAGGACCCGCACCTCAACGACTGGGACCTGAACCGGCCGCAGGGCGAGCGGCTGGCGGCGCGCCTCGGCCTCGCGACCCCGCTCACGACCCACTTCGACTTCCCGCTCGGGACGATGTTCTGGGCGCGGACCGAGGCGCTGCGGCCGCTGCTGGAGGCCGGCTTCGACTGGTCGGAGTACCCGGCCGAGCCGCTGCCGATCGACGGCACGGTGCTGCACGCCCTGGAGCGGCTGGTGCCGTTCGTCGTGGCGGACCGCGGGTTCGGGTACGCGAAGTCGGCGGTGCCCGGCATCGTCCGCTGACCTGCGAGGACGCCCGGCCGCGGCGAACGGGTGAAGTCCGGCGTCGTCCGCACGGCGGCGGGACGAAGCGCCCACCTGGGAGCCGGCTGTGCCTCTAGCGTGACGGCACCGATGTCGACCGGGTGCGGCAGCGGCCGGTGCCCGGACACGCAGCGGCTGCGCGCCGCCCCTGCACCCGAGGGGGTCCCATGCAGCTCCACCACCGCGCCCGGCGCGGGCTCCTGGCCGTCGCCGTGGCGGCGGCGACGGCCTTCGCCGCCGCACCCGCGGCCGTCGCCGACGACGCCGACCCCGGCCTGGGCCGGGCGTTCAGCCAGGTCGAGCCGGGCGTGCCCGGCGGCACCGTGGAGGACGACGGTGCTCAGGCGCTCGCGGCGGCGACCGTGCTCGCGGACGCGGACTGGGCGTACTTCCAGGCCGTGAACGTCGCGCGCATCGACGCGGGGGTCGAGCCCGCCAGCCGGAACCCGCGCCTGAACGCGATCGCCGCGGCGTGGGCCACCAAGCAGGCGGCCTCCGGCGGGCTGTCCACCGACCCCTCGCTCGAGAGCAAGCTGCCGGCCGGCTGGTCGGACGGCTACCAGGCCATCTACGCGGGCCCGGCCACGTCCGCCGCCGAGGCGATCCGCGTGGTCGCCCGGGACTACCTCCCCGCCGACACGACGTACCCGACCACCACGGACGTCGGCGTCGCCGTGGCCGAGGTCCCCGGCCCGGACGGCGTGAACTGGTACACGATCTACCAGGTCAGCGCCCGGTACTCCCACAGCTCGCCGCAGGCCGGCGAGTCCACCCTGTACCGGTTCTACCGCCCGTCGTCGGGCACCCACTTCTACTCGACGTCCAAGCGCGAGCGGAACTCCGTGATCCGCGACACCGGGTTCCGGTACGAGGGGCCCGTGGCGTACGTGCTCAAGCCGACGTCGACCGCGTCCGGCTCGCGCGACCTCAACCGGTTCTACCAGCCGGGCACCGGGACGCACTTCTACACGTCCACCACGCGCGAGTACCGGACCGTCAAGACGCTCCCGCAGTACCGCCTCGACGGCGTGACGGGCAAGGTCGAAACGACCGCCGGGACGGGCCGCACCGCGATGTACCGGTTCTACCGGCCGGCGTCGGGCACGCACTTCTACACGGCCAGCGCCTCCGAGCGCGACTCGGTGAAGCAGCTCCCGGGCTACACCTACGAGGGCATCGCGTTCTACCTCCGCAAGGCGTCCTGAACGCCACGGTGACCGCGGGTCGGCGCGATCCGCGGTCACCGTCGCCACCTGACCGGCGCGCTTCACCACTCAACTTCTCGCACGGAGCACTCAACTCGGCGCCCGGCACCCCCTGGGCCCACCCGGTTCGCCACCGGGCCGCCCTAGCGTGGCGCCGATCGCACCCGCGAGAACACCGCCCCCGCCCGCACGTCGGCCGGGGGCGGCGTCACGAGAGGATGAGGCAACCGATGATGCGCACCCGGACGTGGCGGCGGCTGACCGCCGTCGCCCTGGCACTCGCGACCGCCGGGGTGGGCGTACCGCTCGCCGCCGCCGACGAGGCCCCGGCAGCCGACGAGATCCAGCGGGCGTACGCCCGGTTCGGCGACCCGGTCACCGAGCCCGCGGCACCGGAGGCGGACCCGCCGGCCACGGACGGCACGGAGAGCACGGACGGCACGGACCCGGCGGACGCCGGCGGGGCCCCGCTGCCGACCACCGGCTCGTCCCCGGCCGGCGACGACGCCGGGCTGGTGCCGGACGAGGTGCCGGACGAGCTGCCGGCCGATGTGCCGGACGACGACGCCGACGACGCGACGGTCCCGCCGGAGGGCGACCTCGAGACCTCCGAGGCGCCCGCGGCCGGGTCGACGGATGCCGTCGAGCCGACGGCTGCCGTCGAGCACACGGCTGCCGCCCGGGAGGCGTCGGCCGACGGCGCGGCGACGCCCGTGGCCGTGGCCGCCGCGTCCCGCCCGGCGACGCTGCTGGGCGCGGCGGGCTGGGACTACTTCCGGTCGCTGAACCAGACGCGCCTCGGGGCGCGGGTCGAGCCGGTCGTGCGGCACGGGGCGCTCGGTACCCTGGCCGAGGCCTGGGCCACGCGGCAGGCGTCGCAGGGCACGTGGTCGCTCGACCCGGACATCGCGTCGAAGGTGCCGGGCACGCCGCTCGACGGCTACCAGGCGATCTACCGCATCCCGGCGACGTCGGCGGACGCCGCCATCCGCGCCGCCCGCTCCAGCTACCTGGTCCGGGACGCGGTGGACGCGAACCTCACGGACGTCGGCCTCGCGGTCGTGGAGAGCCCCGGGTACGGCAGCACGAGGTACTACACGATCTACCAGATCGTCGCCGAGTACTCGCACAGCGCCCCGCGCTCCGGCGAGACCACGCTGTACCGGTTCTACCGCCCGTCGTCCGGCACGCACTTCTACTCGACGTCGAAGGGCGAGCGGAACACCGTGATCGGCGACGCCGGCTTCCGGTACGAGGGCCCGGTGGCCTACCTGCTCACGTCGGGCTCCGCGACCGCCGGCGCCCGCGCGCTCCACCGGTTCTACCAGCCCGGTACCGGCACGCACTTCTACACGTCGACCACGCGCGAGTACCAGACCGTCCGGACGTTGCCGCAATACCGGCTCGACGGCTCCGTCGGCAAGGTGCACACGCGGCCGGCCGCCGGTCTCACGGCGATGCACCGGTTCTTCCGACCCGCCTCCGGGACGCACTTCTACACCGCGAGCCCGTCCGAGCTGGCCGCCGTGAAGAAGATGCCGGGGTACCGGTACGAGGGCGTCGCGTTCTACCTGCGCAAGGCCTCCTGAGCCGCTGACGGTACGGCCGCGGTCCCCCCGTGGGGACCGCGGCCGTCCCGTCGCGTCCGGCGGGGTCCGGTCAGCCCGCGAGCACCGCCGGCGCCGCCACCGCCCACCGCTGCTCCCAGCTGCCGATCGGCTCGACCCCCGCGGCGGTCAGGGCGTCGTGCCCGAGCACGGAGTAGGCCGGGCGCGGGGCCGGGCGGGCGTAGGCCTCCGCCGTCGTCGGCCGGACGATGGCCGGGTCGAGCCCGGCGGCCCGGACCACCGCCTGCGCGAAGCCGTGCCACGACGTCCGGCCGGAGGACGTGCCGTGGTACGTCCCGGCGGGGGCGCCGGCCTCGACCAGCCGCGCCACGAGGTCCGCCAGGTCGACGGTCCACGTCGGCTGGCCGACCTGGTCGGCCACGACCTCGAGCCCGCCGCGCTCCGCGGCGACGCGGGCGATGGTGCGGGGGAAGCAGGCGCCGTGCGCCCCGTACAGCCACGCGGTCCGGACCACGAGGTGGTCCGGGTTCTCCGCGCGGACGGCCCACTCGCCGGCGGCCTTCGTCCGGCCGTACGCCGACCGCGGCGCCATCGGGGCGGTCTCCGCGTACGGCTCGGTGGCGTCGCCGGCGAACACGTAGTCGGTCGAGATCTGCACGCTGCGCGCGCCGGTCCCGCGGGCGGCGCGGGCCAGCAGCTGCGGGCCGACGGCGTTGACCGTGAACGCGTCGTCCTCGTGCTCCTCGGCCGGGTCGACCGCCGTCCAGGCCGCGACGTTCGCGACGACGTCGAACCCCCGCACCGCCCCGGCGACCGCGGCGGGGTCGGTGATGTCGAGGTCCGCGCGGTCGACGCCGGTGACCTCGTGCCCCCGCTCGGTCAGCAGCCCGACCAGGTCCTGGCCGAGCATCCCGTTCGACCCCGTCACCAACCAGCGCACTTCGACTCCCCTCGCCCGGCACGAATGCCCCGAAGCCTACCGGCGCGGCTACGCTGCCAGAGGCCACCGACAGCAGAGAGGACCACCATGACCTACCGCGAGCTCGCCGTCCCGGGTGCCTGGGAGATCACACCCGTCCAGCACGGCGACCCCCGCGGCGTGTTCCTGGAGGCGTTCCAGGGCGGCCCGTTCGCCGAGGCGGTCGGGCACCGGTTCGACCTGCAGCAGGCCAACCTGTCGGTGTCGGCCGCGGGCGTGCTGCGCGGCGTGCACTTCGCGGACGTCCCCCCGGGGCAGGCCAAGTACGTGACGTGCCCGCGGGGCGCCGTGCTCGACGTCGTCGTCGACATCCGGGTCGGGTCGCCGACCTTCGGCACCTGGGACACGGTGCTGCTGGACGACGTCGACCGCCGGGCGATCTACCTGGGCGAGGGCCTCGGGCACGCGTTCTTCTCGCTCGACGACGACTCGACCGTCATGTACCTGTGCTCCACGGGGTACTCCCCGGGTCGGGAGCACGGCATCCACCCGCTCGACCCGGAGATCGGCATCGAGTGGCCGACCACCGACCGGCACGGCAACCCCGTCGCCCCGCAGCTGTCCGCCAAGGACACCGCGGCGCCGACGCTCGCCGAGGCGCGCGAGCAGGGTCTGCTGCCGCGCTACGACGAGGTGCAGGCCTACCTCGACTCCCTGCGGGGCTGAGCCACTCGTGTGAGGTCCCGGTCCGGGGCGCCGGGGGTCCGGTAGCCTCGGGCCGCCCGGCCGTCCGCCCTGGTCGGGCCCCGGTGGCGTGCCGCCGGGCAGCCACCGCAGGAGAACCGACCCGTGGCCGACACCGCGCCGACGCTCGACCACCCCCCCGCACCCGCCGCCGGTGCCCGGCTGCGCCCCGCCGTGCCGCGGCCCCGGCCCCTGCCGGCCCTGGGTGCCGGCGCGCTCGTGGCGGTCGCCGTCGCGCTGCTGCGCACGACCGGCGTCCTGGGCGGGTACCCGGCGCTCGTCGTCGCGTTCCTGCTGGTGCTCGCCGTCCCGAGCTCGCGCCTGGGCTCCAGACGGCTGCTCCTCGCGGCCGGCTGGGCGGCGGGGCTGCTGCCCGCCCTGTGGTGGTGGGACCTGCCGCTCGGCCAGCTCGGCCGGGTCGGGCTGCTGCTCGCGGTGCTCGCGGGCGGCCTGACCGCCTCGGTGCTGTGGCGCGGGCCCCGCGCCGCGCGGGAGCGGGCCGCCCTGCTGCTGCCCACCTGGCGCGCGGTGGACCTGGCGGTCGCGGCCGCGGCGGCGTTCGGCGCCGTGGCCTGCCGGGGGCTGCTCGCGGTGCGTGACGGCGCGCAGGCGCTCGCCGCCGTGCAGCCGGCGTGGGACAACTCCGCGCACGTCGACATGGTGCTCATGCTGCGGCGGGCGGGCGCCGTCATCCCCTCGCTCGCCGCGCCGGCGGGCGGCGGGACGTGGAAGTTCGCGGACTACCCCGAGGGGCACCACGCCGTCGTCGCCACCGTCATGGAGCTGCTCGGCACCGCGACCCCGGGCTCGGCGGCGGACGAGATGGTGCTGTACGCCCGGGCGCAGGGCTTCGTGCTCGCGGCGGCGGCCGTCGTCCTCGTGGCCGGGTTGTGCGCGCTGCCCACGGCACCGCGCCGGCCGGCTGCGACCGTGCTGGCCGCCGCCGGCGTCTCCGCCGTGTACCTCGTCGGGCCCGGTGCGTCCGCGTACACGTCGGGGTTCCCCAACTTCGTGCTGGGCTGCGCGATGGCCGGCGCCGTCCTGCTCCTCGCGGTGACCGTCCCCCGGCCGCTCACGCCCGTCCCGTTGGCGGCGATCGGCGGCCTGCTCGTGGGCGTCGCGCACTCCTGGGTGCTCCTGCTGGCGCTCGCGCTGCCCGCCGCGGCGCTCGTCGCGCTCCCGGCGCGGCGGGCCGCCTGGCGCGCCCCGCGCCGGGACGTCGTGCTGAGCGCCCTCGTGGTCGTCCTCACGGCCGGCGGCGGCCTCGTCGCGCTGCTCACCCTGCGGCGCCTGGCGGCCGCGGACGTGCTGGTGATCCCCGGCGGGATCGCGGTCCCCGGCGCCGGCCTCATGCTCGCCGTGTGCCTGGCGGCGGTCGCGGCCGCGCTGCTCACCGGGGCGGGCCGGACGCGCCGGACCCCGTGGACGGCGGTCGTGCCGGCGGCCGGCCTCGCCACCGCGGGCGCGGTCGGCGTCCTCCAGCTGCGCAGCACCGGGGAGCTGAGCTACTACTTCTGGAAGCTGTTCCTCGGCGTCGCGCTCGTCGCCGTCGTCGCGCTGGCGGTCGCGCTCCTCGGCCGGTCGCCGCGGCGCGGCGGCCCGCGGGTGCCGCGCTGGCAGTCCGTCGCCGCGGTGGCCGTCGGCTGCCTGGCGCTCACCCAGCTCCACGGGCTGACCGGCCGGTCGACCGGCGAGCTGCGCGTCACGCCCGACCAGGTCGCGCGCGCGGACGCCCTGCTCCGCGCGGCCGAGACCGCCGCCGCGACCGGCCGCCCGGACGTGGTCTACGTGCGCGCGGACGACGCGATCCACCCGGTCAACGCCCAGCAGTGGCTGCTCGCGCTGACCGGCACGTGGACGTCGGCCACCGAGGCGGGCGCCACCGAGCTGCTCGCGGCCGCCACCCCCGCCGACGTCGCCGCCATCGCGCTGGCGCGCGGCGCGACCGTGGTCGTCGCCCCGCAGGACGTCGCCGCGCTCGGGCTCGAGGACGCCCCGGCGGACCAGGTGGTCACCTGGGGCTGACGGACCGCCCCACGTCCGCGGACCACGCGCGCAGCGCGAGGACCAGGGCGCCGGTCAGCACCAGCAGCGACACCGCCGAGCCGACCACGAGCGCGACGACAGCCACCATGGTCAGCTCGCCCGGCAGGACCGCCGCCACGACCAGCGCCACCGCGCCGGCGACCCAGCCCACGACGACCGCCCGCTCACCGGCGAGCGCCAGCAGCGCCTGCGCGGCGAGCTGGGCGAGCATGAACAGCGCGCCGGACAGCGCCAGCAGCGTCACGACCGTGCGGCTCACGCCGAACCCGTCGCCGAACAGCAGCGGCACCAGCACCTCGCCCCAGGCCCACACCGCGGCCGTGCCGCCGACGCCGATCGCCGCGGTCGCGGCCGTCACCAGCCCGAGCCGCCGCCGGTAGCCCGCGACGTCCCGCAGCCCGACCATCGCGGCGAGACCGGGCAGCAGCACCGCCTGCACGGCGGAGAACATGAACACCGGGACGCGGGCGATCGTGAGCGCCGCGAGGAACTGCCCGCTCAGCACCTCCTGCTCCGGGGTGGCACGCAGCTGGACCACCAGCGGGCCGGCGTTCGCCAGCAGCTGGGACGCGAGCGACGCGACCACCAGCACCGCGACCGCACGTCGGACCGCGCCGGCGTCCGGCGGCTCCCCGGCGTCGACGAGGCCCGCGCGCCGCGGGGTCGTCCCGAGCACGGCGAGCAGCGGGGCGACCACCAGCACGAGCCCGAACGCCCACACCTCCCGGACGCCGGCGAGCGCGAGGGCGCCGGCCCCGGCCATCCGGAGCAGGCCGTCCACCACGAACTGGGCGCCGTAGCTGCCGTACCTGCCGTTGCCGGCCAGCAGCCCGCGCGCGACGTACGCGACCGCCATCCCGAGCAGGGCCCCGACCAGCAGCGGCACCAGCGTCGCGTCGCCGTGGAACAGGCGCCGCGTCAGCAGCGGCCAGGCCACCAGGCAGACCAGCGCGACGGCGCCGAGCAGCACCGCCGCGACGCGGCCCACGAGCCGCACCACGCCGTCGTTGCCGCGGCCGAGCGCCCGCAGGGACGCGGTCGTGCGGCCGAGCTCCTGCTCGAACGGCAGGAACAGGCCGATGCCGACGGCGTTGAGCAGCGTCCACAGCACCGACAGCGGCGCGAACGCGGCGGGGCCGAGCGCCTGGCCCGCCACCCCGAGGAACACGTACGCGGCGAGGCCGTAGACCCCGAGACCGGCGGCGACGGACAGGAACCCGAGCCGGCCCGAGAGCAGGGTGCCGAGGCGGGAGCGGGCAGCAGGGGGCTCGGCGGGGCTCGGCACAGCGGACACCCTACCGGCGGGTACGCGGCGCTCCCCGGGCCCTCCGGGAGGACCGGCACGGCCGTGCGCCACGGCGACCGGCGCCCCGGACCAGGCCTGACGCGCCCCCGCCGCCCCTATACTCGGGTCCGCCCACGACCCCAGCGTCGCCTCCGTCCGTGGAAGGTCCCCGCATGCCCGACCGGATGCCGCCGCGCACCGCCAGCACCCCGGCGCCCGGTCGCCGGACCTCCCGGCTCCAGCAGGCGGTGGACCGCGTCCCCGGCGGCTGGCGGTGGACGGGCGTGGGCCTGCTGCTCCTCGCCCTCACCGCGTGCTGGTCCGTGGCGACCCCGCTGATGTCCTCCCCGGACGAGCCGAGCCACGTGGTGCGGGCCGCGGGCGTGGTCCGCGGGCAGGTGTCGCTGGAGCTGCACGAGCCGCAGTCCGGCGCCGCGGCTCCGGGCCTCGCGGGCCTCGTGGAGCTGCCGTCCGACTACGCCGCGTCGGTGAACCTGCCCAACTGCTTCGCGTTCCAGCCCACCCAGTCCGCCGACTGCCAGCAGGACCTGCCGCCGGCGGACGGCACCGTCGTGGTCGAGACGTTCGCGGGCCAGTACCCGCCGCTGTACTACGCGCTCGTCGGCTGGCCCTCGCTGCTGCTGCCCGCGGACGCCGGGATCATGGCGATGCGGCTCGTCAGCGCGCTGCTCACCTCCGTGCTGGTCACCTGGGGCCTGGTCCGCCTGACGCGCATCGAGGGCAACCGGGGCGGCATCTGGGGGGCGTCGGTCGCCCTCACGCCGATGTGCCTGTTCCTCGGGGCCACGGTGAACCCCTCGGGGTTCGAGATCGCCGCCGCCTTCACGTTCTGGACGGCGTGCCTCGCGCTCGTGCTGGACCACCGCCCGGTGCCGACCTCCGCGCTCGTGCAGGCCGTCGTCGGCGGCGGGCTGCTCGTGACGACCCGCTCGTCCGGCCCCGTGTGGGCGCTGGCGATCGTGGTGGTCGCCCTCGTGGCCGCGCCGGCGGGCCGCTGGCGCGCCGTGCTGCGGCACCCGCGCATCTGGTGGTTCGCGGGCGCGACCGCCGTCGCCTGCGCGCTGGGTGCCGGCTGGCTGCTCACGCACCCGGCGGTCGTCACGACCCACGACGCCTACCCGCACCTCGCGGACCTGCGCGCCGCGGTGCTCGGGGTGCTCGGCTTCGGCTCGCAGTACCTGCTCAACATGATCGGCGACTTCGGCTGGCTCGACGCGCCCTCGCCGCCCGTCACGGTCATCGCCTGGTACGCGACGACCGGCGCCGTGCTGCTCGTCGCGCTCGGTGCCCGGCGTGCCGCACGGACGCGGGTCGCGCTCGTCCTGCTCGTGCTCGGCACCGCGGCCGCGCCGCTCGCCCTCCAGGTCCCGACGGCCGCCGACACGGGGCTGATCTGGCAGGGCCGCTACGCGTTGCCGATCGCCGTCGGCGTGCCGCTGCTGGCGGGCCTGCTCGCCTCGGCCGCGCCCGCCGGCGAGGCGGACCTCGTGCGCCGGCTCGCCCGCGCGACGCTCCCCGTCGTGGTCGTGGGCCAGGTGGCGGCGTTCTACTGGGGCTCGCGCCGGTACGCCGAGGGGGCCGACGGGGACCTCATCACCCTGCACCCCGACTGGCAGTCCCCCATCTCCTACCTGCCCGGCGTCGCGCTGTACGGGGCCGTCGCCGTCGCGCTCGGCCTGTGCGCCTGGGCGTACCTGCGCCCGCTGCCGGAGCCGGCGGCCGACGTCGCGCCCGCGCCGCCCGCCGGTCACGGGGCGGCGCAGGCCGCTCCTGCCGTCGGAGGCTGACCCGGCGGCCGGCCCGGGCCGCGCCCGGCTCGTCGGCGTCGGCACCGCACGCCGTCACCGCCCGCCGGCACCGCACGCCGACCCCGCGCCGCGCGGCCGGCCGGCGCACCCCGGCCCTACGGCCGCAGCGCGTGCCGGAGCAGCGTGCGGACCGCCGCGCGGTCCCGGGCGCGCAGGGCCGTCGGCAGCAGCGTGGCGGCGTACAGCCGCGACGTGACGTGCAGGCGCGCCGCCCGCGCCGCCCGGCGCCACCCCTGGCGCGCCATCAGCTCAGCGGCCAGGTCGAAGTACTCCCGCTCCCCCTCGAAGCGCGAGCCGTCGAGCAGCTTCACCGACGACGCGCTCGCGCTGTGCCGCCGGTAGGCGAACACCTCGGTCGGCTCGACCACGAGCCGCGACCCGGCGAGCACCATGTCGAGCACGAGCGCCAGGTCGAGGATGATCGGCAGCCCCGGCCGGAACGGGGTGCGCTGCACGGCCTCGCGGCGGAACACCAGCGACGGCCAGTACAGCCAGTCGCCGTGCAGCAGGCTCGTGGCCAGCGGCTCGCCCGCGAGGACGCGCGTGCCGGTGCCGCGGGGGCGGACGAGCCGCTGCTTCACGGTGTCCGCGAGGGGCCGCGACGGCTGCCCGTGCTCGTCCACCACGACGACGCCGGGCTGGATGATGTCGGCGTCCGGGAACCGGCGGTGCGCGGCCGTGACCACCGCGACGAAGTCGGGCAGCAGCACGTCGTCCGAGCCCGGGACGGCCACGAGGTCGGCCTCCGCGAGCGCGACGCACTGGCGGAACACCTCCGCGATGCCGCGGTTCTCCGGGTTGCGCAGGTAGACGATGCGCTCGTCCCCCAGGGACGCGAGCCACTCGCCGGCCCACGGGTCGGGGTTCGCGTCGTCGACGACGGTCAGCCGCCAGCCCGGGTCGGTCTGCGCGAGCACGCTGCGCACGGTCTCGCGCAGGTACTCCGGGTCGCCCCAGTAGGGCACCATCAGGTCGATCACGCGGCAGGACCGTCCGCGCCGCCGGCGCCGTCGACGGGGCCCGCGGGGTCGGCGGGTGCCGCGCGGCGCGCCGTGGCCGCCAGCCGCTCGACGTCGAACCGCACCAGCGCGATCTCCTCCGCGAGCGTCCGGGTCTCCTCCTCGAGCGTGGTGATCTCCGCGCTGAGCTGGATGCACACGAGCAGCAGGACGATCAGGGCGAGCGCGAACAGCAGGTTGCTGGGCGTCTGCACGCCCACCCAGTCCGCGAGCGCGGCGACCGCGCCGGGGAACGCGCCGAACACGCACACGCCCACCCCGACGACGATCCACGTGATCGCGTACTTCTCCCGCAGGCGGCGGGTGCGCAGCAGCAGGACCAGGAACACGACCAGCGCGACGCACGCCGCGAGGGCGAAGGGGTAGCCGCTCACCGGTGCACCCCCGCCGGGACCTGGCCGAGCGGCCGCGACACCGCGATCAGGAGGGCGAGGACGGCGCGCCCCAGGAACAGGGCCGCCTTCGCCGGGTTGTGCGACGGCGTGCCGCCGGCCCGCGGGCGCATCTCGACCCCGATCTGCCGCACGGTCAGCCCGGCGCGGCACGCGATGACGAGCGACTCCACGGTGTCGCCCAGGTACTCCGCCGGGTACTCGTCGGCGAACAGCAGGATGGCGCGGCGGTTCGACGCCCGGAACCCGGACGTCGTGTCGGTCAGCCGGGTCCCGGCGATGCGCGAGAGCACGCCGGACAGGACGGACATCGCCCAGCGGCGCGGACCGCGCACGGAGTAGGACCCGACGCCGGCGAACCGCGCGCCGATCACGACGTCGGCGCCGTCGGCGAGGGCGTCGACCACCCGCCGCACGTCGGCCGGGTCGTGCTGGCCGTCGGCGTCCACCTGGACCGCGGCGTCGTAGCCCTCCCGGGCCGCGAAGCGGTAGCCGGCGCGCATCGCGCCGCCGACGCCGAGGTTCAGCGGGAGGTCCAGCACCATCGCGGTGCCGCTGGCGCGCGCCACGTCCGCGGTGCCGTCCGTCGAGCCGTCGTTCACGACGAGCACGTCGGCCTGCGGCAGCGCAGCCGCCAGCTCGGCGAGGACGCCCGGGAGCGCCTCCCGCTCGTTCCAGGCCGGGACGATCACCAGGAGGCGCGGTGTCGGGTCTCCGGTCACGGGCCACTACCTTAGCCGGAGCGGGTCGCCGCCGGGCGCACCCCCGAACCGGGCGCCCGCGGGGCGGGCCGGGGTCGGCCGGACGACGAGGAGAGCACGGCATGCGGGTCCTGATCGACGCCACGGCGGTGCCCGCGGACCGCGGGGGCGTGGGGCGGTACGTCGACGAGCTCGTGCCGGAGCTGGACCGCGCCGGCACCGACCTGGTGCTCGTGGTGCAGGCCCGCGACGTGGCGCACTACCGGGCGCTCGCGCCGGGCGCCCGGGTGGTGGCGGCGCCCGCCCCGGTGGCCCGCCGCCCCGTGCGCCTGCTGTGGGAGCAGGTCGCGCTCCCCCGGCTCGCGCGCCGCGTCCGCGCCGACGTGGTGCACAGCCCGCACTACACGATGCCGCTGGCCGCCCGCACACCCGTCGTTGTCACGCTGCACGACGCCACGTTCTTCTCCGACCCCGGGCTGCACCTGCGCACGAAGGCCGTGTTCTTCCGGACGTGGACGCGCCTCGCCGTCCGGCGCGCCGCGGGGCTGGTCGTGCCGTCGCGGGCCACCCGCGCGGAGGTCGTCGCCGCGACCGGCGCACCCGCCGACCGCATGACCGTCGCCTACCACGGCGTCGACACCGCCCGGTTCCACCCGGTCGACGCCGCCGAGCGCGCCCGCGTCCGGGCGACGCTGGACGTGGGCGACCGGCCGTACGTGGGGTTCCTCGGCACGCTCGAGCCGCGCAAGAACGTGCCGGCGCTGGTCCGCGGCTGGGTGCGGGCGTGCGAGGGCCTGACCGACCCGCCCGCGCTCGTGCTCGCCGGGGCGCGCGGCTGGGACGACGCGGTGGACGCCGCCCTCGCGGAGGTCCCCGGGCACCTCACCGTGCGCGTGCCGGGGTACCTCCCGCTCGACGACCTGCCGGGCTTCCTCGCGGGGGCGTCCGTGCTGGCGTACCCCAGCCTGGGCGAGGGCTTCGGGCTGCCCGTGCTGGAGGCCATGGCGTGCGGCGCCACCGTGCTGACCACCGAGCGGCTGTCGCTGCCCGAGGTCGGCGGCGACGCCGTCGCGTACTGCGGCACGGGCGCGGACGCGATCGCGGCGGCGTTGCGGGACCTGCTGGACGACCCCGCGCGGCGGTCCGCGCTCGCGGCCGCGGCGGTGCAGCGGGCGGCCGGCTTCACCTGGGCCGAGGCGGCCCGCGTCCACCTCGAGGCCTACCGCCGGGCCGCGCGCGCCTGACCTGCGCGCACGCAGGAGCCCGTCCGCCGCCCCGCGCGTCGGGGCGACAGGACGGCCCCGAGATGGTGCGCTGAGGCCCTCGCCGCACTCACAGGGGGTACCTGACCATGGCACGACTGCGCCGTCCCGTGTCCGTCGTGGTGTCCGGCGCGCTCGCCGCCGGGCTGCTCACGACGCTCGCGCCCGCCGCGTCCTCCAGCCCCGCCCCGGCGGCCGGCAGCGCGGCGGACGAGCTGTCCGTCGTCGAGCTCGACCTGTCCGGCGTGAGCGCCGCGGCCCGCCCGGACCTGCCCGCGCCCGAGTCCGTGCCGACCGACGAGGGCGCCG
>JACXUT010000288.1 GCA_014763765.1 Micrococcales bacterium | reverse complement strand
GTGCAGGGGTGCGGGGGTGCGAGGTGCGGGGACGCGGACGGCCGCGCGCGGAGCGGGCCGGAGCGTGCGTCGCTCCGGGCCTCGCTCCGGCGCGCGGCCGGGTGTGGTGCCGGGCCGGTGCGCGGTCGCGTCAGCCGGCGTTCTCCTCCTCGTGGTCGTGGTCGTGGTCGTGCTCGTCGTTGTGGTCGTGGTCGTCGCCGTGCTCGTCCGCGTGGTCGTCGCCGTGGGCGTGCGGCACGGCACCGGAGACGCCGGTGATCTCGTTGGGCTCGACGTCGAGCGTGGTCGACAGCCACACCTCGCCGGACACCACGTCGACCGCGTGCACGCTGCGCGTGGCGGGGTCGGTGACGTAGACCGACCCGTCGAGCACGGTCAGCGCGGGCCGGGGGGACTGCCACTCGTCCGGCTCCTCCCAGGCGTCGACCACCGGGATGGAGCGGACCAGGGTGCCGGACACGGGGTCGATGACGTGGAGCGAGCCGTCGGTGCCGAGCACGAGGGCCTCGCCGTCCTCGCCGCGGGCGAGCGACCGGAACGTGTAGGACGAGGGCAGGTCGACCAGGCGGAGGCTGCCGTCACGGGTGTCGATCAGCGAGACGCGGGTGGGGCGCTCGAGCTCAGCGTCGGGGTCGGACTTGTAGTCGCCCAGCACGACGGGGGACTCCTCTGTCCCGGCCTGGTTGCCGATGCGGCCGTAGGCGTCGGGCGCGGCGACCTTCGTGATCGTGCCGCCGGCGTACACCACCGCGCCGTCCTCGCAGCCGATCACCACGGCCTCGTCGGCGGCGACGGCCTCCCCGTGCACACCGGGGCACTCCTGCGTGGCGGCGACCTCCTCGCCGTGGGCGTCGAGCACGCGGATGCCGGTGCGGGCCTGCTCGGTCCCCTCCGACACGACGAGCGTGCCGTCGGAGAGCTCCACCGCGACGCCGTGGTGGGCGCTGGGCGTGGTCAGCTCCCGCGTCGGGGCGTCGGGGTCGGCGACCTGGTCGGAGTCGAGCACCGTGATCGCGCCCGTCCCGTCGTCGAACAGCGCCGTGCGGCCCTCGTGCGGCACGACGTGGCCGGGCTTCTCGGCGGCCCAGCGCACGTCGGTGAGCACCGGGTCGCTCGTGTACGCGTGGGCGTGGTCCCCGTGGGGTTCGGACCAGGTGCCGGCGTCCAGGACCTGGAAGCCCCCGGTGGTCGTCACGAGCACGTGGCGGTTGTCGCCCGCGCCGTTGACGCGGGTGAAGCCCTCGAGCGGCAGGTCGGCCACGACCTCGAGGCTGTCGGCGTCGAGCACCTGGACGCCGCCGTCGTAGGTCAGGACGAGGCGCGGCTTCGCGGTCGCGACCTCGGTGGCGGAGGGTGCGGACGAGGTCGCGTCGGGCGCGGGTGCGGCGGTGTCGCCGGCACCGGTGCTGCAGGCCGCGAGCAGGGCGGCGGACACCCCGAGGCCGAGGGCGCCGAGGACGCGCGGACGGGGACGGGTGGTTCGGATCATGGCGCGACGCTAACACAAATGATACCCGTTCTCATGTTTGCCACAGCCCTGACCTGGACGCGCACGAGACGGCACCCGGCCCGGCGGGTCACACTGGGCGCCATGACGCCAGCAGCCCCGGCCCCCGCGGTGCCGTCCGAGCCGTCCTCGCGCCCCGCACGCCCCGCGGGACCCTTCCGTCGCGCCGGGGTCGCCTGATGGACCTGCTGCTCGTCGCGCTGATCGTCGCGGTCGCCGTCATCGGGGTCACGGCCCTCGCGCCGAAGGTGGGCGTCGCCGCACCGCTGCTGCTCGTGCTGCTCGGCGTCGCGATCAGCCTCGTGCCGGCCGTGCCCGCCGTGGAGATCGAACCGGAGTGGATCCTCGGCGGCGTGCTGCCGCCGCTGCTGTACGCGACGTCGGTCTCGATGCCGACCATGGACTTCCGGCGCGACCTGACCGCGATCAGCGGGCTCTCGGTCGCGCTGGTGGTCGTGACCTCCGTGGTGCTCGGCCTGGTGTTCTCCTGGCTGATCCCCGACGTCACGCTCGCCACCGGCATCGCCCTGGGGGCCGTGCTCAGCCCCACGGACGCCGTCGCGACCTCGATCGTGCGCCGCTCCGGCGTCAGCCCCCGCGTCGTCACGGTGCTGGAGGGCGAGAGCCTGCTGAACGACGCCTCCGCGCTGGTGCTGCTGCGCTCGGCCGTCGCCGCCACGGCCGCCTCCGTGACCCTGTGGGGCGTGGTCGGGGACTTCGTGTTCGCGGTGGCCGTCGCCGTGGTGGTCGGCGCGTCCGTCGGCAAGGCGAGCCTCTGGCTCCGCACCCGCGTGTCCGACCCGCACCTGACCACGGCCATCTCGTTCCTCGTCCCGTTCATCGCCTACCTCCCGGCCGAGAGGCTCGGGGCGTCGGGCCTCGTGTCGACGGTCGCCGCGGGCCTCGTCGCCGGGTCGGGCAGCGTGCGGCTGCGCCCGCAGGACCGCATCGCCGAGGCGGCCAACTGGCGCACGCTGGAGCTGCTGCTCGAGGGCGCGGTGTTCCTGGTGATGGGGCTCGAGGTGTACGGCCTGGTCGAGGAGGTCCGCGGGGAGCACGGCAGCCTCTGGCTGGCGCTCGGGCTGGCGGCGCTCGCGGCCGTGGTGGTGCTGGTGGTGCGCACCGGCTACGTCACGTTCCTGGTGCGCACCCTGTCCCGACGGGCGCGCCGGGGGGCGGGGGTGCGCGGGCTCCTCACCGCGGCCAACGACCGGGTCGACGCCTTCAGCAGGATGACGCCGGAGGAGCGCGCGCAGGTCTGGCGGCAGGGCCCGTCCGGGACGACGTGGCGCGCCGGGTCCGACCCGCTCGCGGAGCGCGGCGCCGGGGTCTCGGAGGCCGCCGCGGCAAGCCCGACGGGGGCCGGTGCGCCGGACGGGACGGAGGCCGCGGCACCGTCGGAGGCTCCCACGGTGCCGCCGGCGCCCTCGGCGCCCTCGGCGCCCGCCCGGGAGGACCTGCGCCGGGCACTCGGCCGCCGGCGCTGGACGCGCAAGCCGCGCGCCCGGGCCGACGAGACCCCCGAGACGCGCACGAGCCGCGTGCGCGCCCGCATCACGCGGCGGATCGCCGACATCGACTACCTGCAGGCCGAGCCGCTCGGTGCCCGCGAGGGCGTCGTCCTGGTGTGGGCGGGGATGCGCGGCGTGGTCACGCTGGCCGCCGCCCAGTCGCTGCCGCGCGAGACGCCGCACCGGGCGCTGCTGATCCTCGTGGCGTTCACGGTCGCCGCGGGCACCCTGCTGGTCCAGGGCGGCACCCTCGCGTGGGTGGTGCGGCGGCTCGGGCTGGCGCGCGACGGCACCGACGACCGGGCGGACCTCGACCGGCTGGTGGTCGAGATGTCACGGGCGGCCGCCGAGCTGCTGGGCGACCCGGACCTGCGGCGCCCGGACGGGACGCCGTACGCGCCGGCGGTGCTCGAGCTGGCCCGGCGGGTGGCCGAGCGGCAGGCGGAGGAGGTGGACGTCGAGGTCGACGCCGACACCGACCGCGCGTCCGTCGCGGCCCAGGTGCGCGAGCTGCGCCTGGCGACGCTCGACGCCCAGCGCGCGGCCCTGCTCCGCGTGCGGGACCTCGGCACGGCCTCGTCCGGGGCGCTGACCGAGGCGCTCACGGTGCTCGACGCCGACCAGATCAGCCTGGAGCTGCGCGCGCACGAGTGAGCGGTCCGGCGCGGCCGGGGCGGAGCCCGGCACGAGGTCGCGGCGTCCGCCGGGGGCTCCGGG
>JACXUT010000287.1 GCA_014763765.1 Micrococcales bacterium | reverse complement strand
CGAGGCGCGGGCGGGTCGGCGCGTCGAGAGGCCAGCACGTGGGGGTCGTGGTGCGGCCGGACCCCCGGCGAGTGGCCGCTCGCGGCCGGCGCGCCGCGATGGGGCGCGGCGCCGACGCGCGGCGGACGGGCGCCGTTCACGCGCCGGTCGCGCGGACGACACCCGCGGCCCCGATGCTGGGACCCGGCCCCGGCCGGACCGGTGGGGGCGGCGGGCGCTCGGGGGAGGTCGCGCGCCGCCCCCACCCCTCGGGTCGCGGCGGTCAGGCGCGCAGGTGCTCCCAGGCGGCCGGGTTGAGGGTCAGCCACTCGGAGAACGACTGCGCCGGCCGGCCCGCCAGGCGCCTCACGGTGGGGGACGTCGGCTCCAGCTCGCCGGTCGCGATCGCCTCGTAGGACGTCACCCAGCCCTCGACCTCCCACGGCTCCGCCCCGTACCCGGCGCGCGAGGCGTAGGCCTGCTCGACGGTCTCGGGCTCGTACCGGATCGCGCGGCCGGTCGCGGAGCTCAGCGACTGGGCCGCCTCCGCCAGCGGGTACGCCGTGGGGCCGGTCACGTCGTACGCCTGGCCGTCGTGCGCGTGGTCGCGCTCGTCGAGCAGCACGGCCGTCGCGACGTCCGCCACGTCGTCGTGCGCCACGGCGGCCACCCGCCCCTGCCCGGCCGGCCCGCGGATCACGCCGTCCTCGCCGACGAAACGGACGATCGCGTCGTGGTACAGGCAGTCGCGCAGGAACGTGTACCGCAGGCCGGACGCCCGGATGTGCTCCTCGGTCGCCCAGTGGTCGCGGGCGAACGTGAACGTCGCGTCCGGCGCGGCGCCCATGAACGACAGGTAGACCACCCGCTCGACGCCGGCGTCGACCGCGGCGTCCACGGCCGCGCGGTGCTCGGTGACCCGGTCGGCGGACTCGCGGCCCGAGACGAGGAACACGGTGCGGGCGCCGGCGAACGCGGCCCGCATGGACCCGACGTCCAGGTAGCCGGGGCTCAGCGCGATCTCCGTCTCGGTCCCCGGCAGCTGCGGCGCGCGGTCGGGCGACCGGACCACCAGGCGCTGCTGCGCGCCCTCCGCCGCCAGCCGGACGGCGAGCCGCCGGCCGATCCTCCCGGAGGCGCCCGTCACCACGATCAGCCCGTCGTCCATGCCCCGCTCCCTGGTGCCGGCCGGTGCGCCGGCGTCCGCCGGCTGGCAGCGACGGTAGCCGTCGCCACCGACGTCGGCAGGGCGACCAGGCGGCACCGGGGAGCCACGGCCGTCCGCGGGGTCGTCAGCGACCGGGGGCGCCGGGTGCCCGTTCCCCGCCGACGAGCTCCGCGAGCGGCGTCCCGCACGCGTCGCCGTGCCAGGCCTCGACCCCCTCCCGGACCGCGAACGCCGCGATGACCAGCGCCGCGACCGGGTCGGCCCACCACCAGCCGAGCGTGGTGTGCAGCAGCAGCCCGGCGAGCAGGGCGGCCGAGAGGTACGAGCAGATGAGCGTCTGGTGGGAGTCGGCGACTGCGGACGCCGAGCCGAGCTCCCGGCCCGTGCGGCGCTCGAACCAGGACAGGCCCGGCATCACGGCGAGGCTGACCGCGGCGAGCGCCAGGCCGACGGCGGAGCGCTCCGGCTCCGCGCCGCCGAGCAGCGTCCGCAGGGCGTCGACCGTCACGAACGCGGCCAGCCCGAGGAACGACAGGGCGATGAGCCGCATCGCGGTCCGCTCGCGCACCTCCGGGTCGGGTGCGGCGAACTGCCAGGCCACCGCGGCGGCCGACAGCACCTCGACGACGGAGTCGAGCCCGAACGCCACGAGGGCGGACGACGACGCGACGCTGCCCGCGGTCAGCGCGACGACCGCCTCGACGACGTTGTAGGCGATCGTCACGGCGACGACGAGGCGGATCCGGCGGCGCAGCACGTCCGCGCGGGCGGGCCCGGGGGCGCGGCCGTGCGCGGCGGGTGCGCCGTTCGCGTCGAGCGCGTCAGGCGCGTCGAGCGCGCCGGGTCCGGCGGGAGCGTCGAGCCTGGCGGATGCGCCGGATGCGCCGGATGCGACGGGTGCGTCGAGCGCGCCGGGTGCGGCGGGCCGGGCGGCGTCGTCGGGGACGGGTGCAGTGCTCATGCGCACGCGCAGTCGGGGCCGCAGCAGGCCGGGTCCACGGCGAGCACCAGCGTGAGCAGGTCGCCGAGCGCGGGCCCCAGGCCGGCGTCCGCGAGCCGGTACCAGGTGCGGCGGCCGTCGCGGACGGCGTCGACGAGGCCGCACCCCCGCAGGCAGGCGAGCTGGTTGGACATGACCTGCCGGGAGACGCCGAGGGCCTCCGCGAGGTCCGACGGGCAGGCGGGTGCCTCCCGCAGGGCGAGCAGGACCCGCGTCCGGGTCTCGTCCGACAGGGCGTGCCCCAGCCGGGCGAGCGCCGCGGTGTGCGTGAGGGTGACCGTCTCCACGGGGCCGACAGTACACGGAGCGCTGTACCGTCGACGCCGGGGGTGCGACGATGGCGGCGTGCCCCTGTTCGCCGTCGCCGCGCCCGACGCCCACGGCCGCCCGGACCCGGCCGTCGCCGTGCGCGTCGCCCGGGCCGCCGACGCCGGGGGGATCGCCCTCGTGGCCGCCACCCGCGGGCCGCTGCCCGACGGCTTCGCGGCGCGGGTCGCCGGCTGGTCCGCCGACCCGGCGCGGCACCTGCTCGTCGCCGAGCGGGAGGGAGCGGTCGTGGGCTGGGCGATGCTGGCACGCTGGGACGGGCACGACGACGTCCCGGACGGCCTCTACGTCTCGGCGCTCACCGTGCACCCGGACCGCCGGCGCACCGGCGCGGGCACCCGGCGGCTCGCCGCGCTGCTCGAGCACGCCGACGGCGACGTCCGCAGCGTGGTGAACGCGCGCAACACCCCGTCGCTGGCGCTGCACGCCCGGCACGGGTTCACCGAGGCGGGCCGGGCCGCGACGTACGCGGGCATCGAGTTCGAGGGCGGCACGGGCGTGCTGCTGCACCGGCGACGACAGGAGGACGCGACGTGACGGACGGCGGGCGCTACCGCGTGATGACCGTGTGCACCGGCAACATCTGCCGGTCGCCGATGGCCGAGGTCGTGCTGCGCGACCGACTCGAGGCCGCGGGGTTGGGCGACCGGGTGGTGGTCGACTCCACGGGCGTGAGCGACGAGGAGCACGGCAACCCGATCGACCGCCGAGCACGCGCCGCGCTCGCGGCCCGGGGGTACCCGGTCCCGGCGCGGCAGGCGCGGCAGGTGCGCGGCTCCGACCTGGCCGAGCGCGACCTGGTGCTCGCCATGACGGCGTCGCACGCGCGGGCGCTGCGGCGGCTCGCCACGGACGACGAGGTCGCGTCGCGCGTGGTGATGTTCCGGACGTTCGACCCGGCGGCCCCGGCGGTCCGGGACGTGCGCGACGAGCACGTCCTGGACGTCGACGACCCCTGGTACGGCGGGCCGCAGGAGTTCGAGGTCTGCCTCGACGAGATCGAGGCGGCGGCCGACGGCGTGGTGGAGGCGGTCCGGGCGGCGCTGGACGAGCGGGACGCGACCCGGGCCTGACGCCGGCCGGCCCGGCCGGCGTCACGGTGCCGTCCGGGCGGCCCCCGGGCGCCGGCCCCGCCCCGCGCCCGGGGGCCGCCCGGACGGCACCGTGACGCCGGCCGGCCCGGCCGGCGTCAGGCCCGGGTCGCGTCCCGCTCGTCCAGCGCCGCCCGGACCGCCTCCACCACGCCGTCGGCCGCCGCCTCGATCTCGTCG
>JACXUT010000024.1 GCA_014763765.1 Micrococcales bacterium | reverse complement strand
GGGTGGGCGACCGCGGCGGTGGGGGGCCCGCGGATGCATCACCATGTTGATCGTTGCATCAGCCTGACCCCTCACCCCACAATCGGACAAGTCGCTCGGCCGAGTCGAAACACGACCGCAACACACGGAGCCCGCCCTGACCTACACGATCCTCGTCGCCCAGCCCGGCCTGCTCGGGGCCGCGACCGCGAGCCGCTCGCTGGCCGCGGGCAACGCCGTGCTCGCCGTCGCGCCCCACGCCGGCGTCACGGTCAGCCAGGCGTGGACGAACCGCCGGCTGCGCGGCCTGCTGCTCGGCGCGCTCGCCGACGGGGCGTCCCCCGCCGCCGCCGTCGCCCGGGTGCCGGACTGGGACGAGGAGCCCGAGCTGCGCCAGGTCGCCGCCCTGACCCTCGACGGCCGCGGCGCCCACCGCACCGGCGCGTCCTGCACGGCCTGGGCGGGCGGGCTCGTGGCGCCCGGCGTCGTCGTGGTCGGCAACCTGCTCACCGGGCCCGAGGTGCTCGACGCGATGCTCGCCGCCTGGACCTCCGGCGCCGGCGTGCCCGCCCAGGCGCCCGCGCTCGAGCCCGAGCTCGCCGAGGCGCTCACCGAGACGTTCGACGCGCCCGTGGTGTCGCCCGTCGACCCCGCCCTCGCGCTCGCGCACCGTCTGGCCACCGCGCTGCGGGCCGGGGAGGCCGCGGGCGGCGACCGGCGCGGACGCCAGAGCGCCGCGCTGCAGGTGGCGCGCACCACGTCCGAGCGGATCTGGCCCCCGCAGCTCGCCGTCGACCTGCGGGTGGACGACGGCGAGCGGCCCGTCGACGAGCTGGAGCGGCTGCTCGCGCTGCCCGGGGCGTCGTCGCCGGCCGCGTGACCCGCGGCGCTCAGCTCTCCGTCGGCGAGACCGCGCCGAGCACCACCGTGACGCCGTCGTGCGCGTTCGCCCACCAGTGCGGCGTCGAGCAGCCGTAGGTCATCGCGTCCCCGGGGCCGAGCTCCACCCGCCGCTCCCCGTGCACGACCAGCAGCCGGCCCTCCTCCACGAGCACCGACTCCGTGCCGAGGTGCCGGAACGGCCGGCCCTCGTTGGTGAAGCCGACCGGCAGAGTCGAGCGGATGAGCTGCAGGTTCGACTGCATGCGGGGCGTCAGCAGCTCCCGCACGGGCGGCGCCGCGACCCCGGGCGTCTCGGGCAGCCGGTGCCGCTCCTGCGCGCGCACCACCATCTCGTCGCCGCCGAGGCCCGACAGCAGCTTGGGCAGCGTGACCTGCAGCGCGGCGGCCAGCCGGTGCAGCGAGACGAAGCTCGGGTTGCCCTTGCCGCGCTCCAGCTCGCTGATGAGGCCGAAGCTCACGCCGGACAGCTCGCTGAGCGTCTTCACGGACAGCCGCTGGCGTTGGCGCTCCACCTTGAGGGCGGCGCCCAGCGCGGCGATCTCGAGCTTCTCGTCGTCCGGCACGCTGGCGACACTAGCGAGCGGCGACGCCCTCCGGGGCGGGCGACTGCCGCGGCAGCTCGCCGCCACCGGCCACCGGCAGCGGGACGCACGCCGCGCGCAGCGCGTCCTGGAGCTGCTGGTCGTTGAGGTCCCGGGCGCGCGCCTGCGCCGCCGCCTCGCGGTACCGGTCCCAGTCGAGCAGCTCGCTCGCGTCCGACCACAGCGTCTCGTACTCGCCGTTCACCAGCTCGTACAGACGGGAGTGCCGGTGCAGCTCGTACGTGAAGAAGTCGTTCGCCGTGATGCGCCCGTGCACCGCGTCGCGGTTGTGCATGTACGGCCCGGTGACCAGCTGGGTGTCGACCTTGTACGTGTCGGAGAACAGCGGCTTGTCCGTGAACCTGACCTCGCACGTCGGCACGCCCTGCTCGGCGCCGCGGGCGAACGCGTCGAGCACCGCGTAGTAGTTCAGCATCACGCGTTCCTGCTCGCCGTAGACCGAGCGGTACGCCTCGTGCCACGGCGGGCTGACCAGCAGCCGGCACGTCACGCCGCGGCGCGCGAGCGACTCGATCTGCGGCACCAGGCCCCGGGTGAGGATCAGCCGGTACCCCGACGCCCAGAACACGTGCTCGCAGCGGTCCATCAGCCCACCGAGCAGCTCCCCCTTCTGGAAGTGCAGGTTCGAGATGCCGAGCTTCTCGATGCCCTCCAGGAAGATGTCGTTGGTGTGCTCCTTGAACTTCACGTAGGTCTCGGACAGCAGCACGAGGATCGAGGCCAGCAGGGACGTCGCGACCGCGAGCGCCAGCTCCGGCCAGAACCCCTCCGCGTCGTGCGTGCGGGCGTACGCCACCACGGACGCGACCATGCCGAGCACCAGCAGGACGAGCACGTACAGGTTGTGGTGCAGCCGGTAGGCGCGCAGGCGGCGGTGCAGGGCGAGGCGTTCGGTCATCGGTGCGCGGGCTCCCGGTACAGGTAGACGGTGTCGAGGCCCGGCCCGCGGTCGTCCGGCAGCCGGACGACCTCGACGAACCCGAGGCTCGCGAGCAGGGCGAGGTGCGCGTCGTTCCGCGACCAGGTGCGGGTGGCGACCGCGCCGCCGGCCAGCTCCCGGAGCAGCGCCGCGTAGAGCGCCCGGCCCGCGCCCTGCCCCCGGGCAGCAGGCGCGACGACCACGGTGGTCACGTAGGCGACCGGCCCGAAGGGCGTCCCGCCGGGCACGGCGACGGTGTGATCCGGCCTCCAGGACAGGAACCCCCGGACGGAGCCGTCCGCCTCCGCGACCAGCAGCTGCTGCTCGAGCACGGCCGCCAGGTACGCGTCGATCCCCGCGGCGCGCACGTGCTGGGGCCTGAGCGCCTGCTGCAACGTGCTGCTGCGGGTGGACAGCGGGGGCACGAACTCCTCGTCCGCCTCCGTCAGGAGCCGGCGGAGGTCGCCCGGGAGCGCGCCGGGCGCGGCGCGGCGCACGCGGACGGCGGTGGAGGGCACACCTGCTGCATCGGCGCGGCCGCGCGGGAGTTGAGCCCCCGGCGCAGGGTGACGCGACGGTCGCGTACGATCCCGTTCATGCGAACGATTCTCATTCCTGTCACGGCGGCCGTCGTCGCCGTGCTCGCGGGGTGCGCGAGCGCCCCCGCCGCCGCGCCCGCCGCCGGCAGCGGCTCGACCGCCGCCCCCGTCACGCTGACGAGCTGCGGCCTCGACGTCACGGTGCCCGCCCCGCCGGAGCGCGCCGTCACCCTCGAGCAGGGCGCCACCGAGCTGCTGCTCGCGCTCGGGCTCGAGGACCGGATGGCCGGCACGAGCTACCTCACCGATGCCGTCGCGCCCGAGTACGCCGACGCCTACGCCGAGGTGCCGGTGCTGGCCGCCCAGTACCCGACCGCCGAGCAGCTCCGTACGACGGACCCGGACTTCGTCTACTCGATGCGCGCCTCGGCGTTCGGCGCGGACG
The DNA here is from genome assembly GCA_014763765.1 of Micrococcales bacterium. GTDB lineage: Bacteria > Actinomycetota > Actinomycetes > Actinomycetales > Cellulomonadaceae > Cellulomonas. The sequence continues at coordinate 24,661 of JACXUT010000024.1, read as the reverse complement.
CGGTCGGCGCCCGCGCCGAGCTCGCTGACCTGGGGGTTCCCGCGTACCTGTCCGCGAACGACTGCGAGGACCCCTCCCTCGTCACCGGGGACACCGGCTTCGACCGGATCTTCGCCGAGGTCACGGACCTGGCCGCCGTCTTCGGCGTCGAGGAGCGCGGCGCGGAGCTGGTCCGCGGGCAGCAGGAGGTGCTCGACGCCGTGACGGCGTCCGCGCCCGACGCCGGCGACCTCGACGTCGCCTGGCTGTACTCGACGATCGACGGCGCGCCGATCGTCGCGGGCGGCACCGGGCTGCCGCAGACGCTCACGGAGCTCGCGGGCGGTCGCAACGCGTTCGCGGATCTCGACGCGCAGTGGGCCGAGACGAGCTGGGACGAGATCGCCCAGCGCGACCCGGACGTCCTGGTGCTCGCCGACCTGTCGCGCGGGCTCGCCGGGGACAGCGCCGCGGACAAGACCGCGATGCTGCGCGACGACACGGTGACCGCCGAGCTGTCCGCGGTGCGGGCCGACCGGCTCGTCGCGATCCCGGCCACGGAGATGGACCCGTCGGTCCGCAGCGTGGACGCGCTCGCGACGCTGTCGGACGCGCTCGTCGGGTTCGCGGGGGCGGACGCGGGGGCGGACGCGTGAGCGCCCCGACGACCGCATGGGCCCGGGAGCACCTCGCCGCGTGGGACCGCCAGCAGGCCGCGTACATCAACCGCCGCGAGGACCGGTTCGACGTCATGCTCGACGTGCTGGCCGAGACCGTGCCGCCCGGCGCGCTCGTGGTCGACCTGGCGTGCGGACCGGGCTCGGTCTCCGCGCGGGTGCTGGACCGGTTCCCCGGCGTGACGTGCGTCGCGGTCGACTACGACCCGATGCTGCTCGAGCTCGGCCGGCTGGCGCTCGCCGGGCACGGCGACCGGGTCGCGTTCCGCGAGGCGGACCTCTGGGACCCCACGTGGACGCGGGTGCTCGACGGGCGGCGCCCGCACGCCGTGCTGTCCTCGACGGCGCTGCACTGGCTGCCGGCGGACGTCCTGACCCGGGTCTACCGGGACGTCGCCGAGGTGCTCGAGCCCGGCGGCGTGCTGCTCAACGCCGACCACCTGCGCCAGCCCGGCGGCCGGCCGCTGTTCGAGGAGCTCGCCCGGCGCGACGACGTGGCCACCCAGGAGCGCGACCGGGCGGCGGGGGCGCTGAGCTGGGACGAGTGGTTCTCCGCCCTCGCCGCGCACCCGCACCTCGCGCCCCTGGCCGCCGAGCGGGAGCGCCGGTTCGCCGGCCGGCCGCCGAACCCGGACCTCGGGCTCGCGTTCCACGTCGCAGCGCTGCGGGCCGGCGGGTTCCGCGAGGCGGGCCCCGTCTGGCAGCACCTCGATGACTACGTCGTCCTCGCGCAGCGCTGAGCGCGCGAGGACGGTGGCCGCGACGGCCGGGGCGGCGCTGCTGCTCGCGGCCGTCGCGGTCGCGGCGGTGGCCGTGGGCGGCGGCGAGCTCACGTGGGCCGAGACGGCGCGGTCGCTCGGCGCGCACCTCGGCCTGCCCGTCGAGCCGCTGACCCCGCTGGCGGACTCCGTGGTCTGGGACCTGCGCCTGCCGCGGGTCCTGCTCGCGGGCGTCGCGGGCGCGGGCCTCGCCACGTGCGGGGCTGTGCTGCAGGCGGTGACCCGCAACGCACTGGCCGACCCGTACCTGCTCGGGATCTCGTCCGGGGCCTCGACCGGGGCGGTGCTGGTGCTCGTGGCCGGGGTCGGGGGCGGCGTCGTGTCGCTGGCCGGCGGGGCGCTCGTCGGCGGCCTGGCCGCGTTCGCGCTCGTCATGCTGCTGCTGGGGCGCAGCGCGTCCAGCACCGGGCGCCTCGTCCTCACGGGCGTGGTGGTCGGCCAGCTCTTCGCCGCCCTCACCACACTGGTGCTGCTCGGCTGGGGCGACGCGGACGCCGCGCGGGGCATGACCGCCTGGCTCACCGGGTCGCTCGCCGCGGCACGGTGGCCCGCCGTGCTGCTGTGCGCCGTCGTGACCGCCGCGGCGCTGGTCGTGCTGCGCCTGATCGCCTCCGACCTCGACGCGTTCGCCTTCGGTGCCCGGTCCGCCGCGGCGCTCGGCGTCCCGGTCGCCACGGTCCGGACCGTGGCGCTGGTGACGACGGCCGCCGTGACCGCCGTCGTCGTGTCGAGCGTCGGCGCGATCGGGTTCGTCGGCCTGATCGTCCCGCACGCCGTGCGCGCGCTCGCCGGGCCGCTGCACTGCCGGCTCCTGCCGCTGAGCGCCGTCGGGGGCGCGCTGTTCCTCGTGCTCGCCGACACCGTCGCGCGCACGGCCCTCGCGCCGCGGCAGATCCCCGCCGGCGTCGTCACCGCGCTGCTCGGCGTCCCCGCGTTCCTCGTCGTGCTGCGGCGCCGGGAGCGCGGGTGACGCCCGGCCCGGTGGGGATCGCCGGCCACGGCCTCACCGTCCGCGTCCGGGGCCGCTCCGCGCCGGTCCTCGACGCGGTCGACGTCGACGCGCCGCCCGGCCGGGTGACCGGCCTGATCGGCCCCAACGGCTCGGGCAAGACGACCCTGCTGCACACCCTGTCCGGCGCGATCGCGCCCGCGCGCGGGGAGGTGCTGCTCGGCGGGCGCCCGCTCGCGGACATCCCCCGCCGCGAGCGCGCCCGCACCCTGGCCGTCATGGAGCAGTCCGGCGACACCGACACCGACCTGACGGTCGCCGACGTGGTCGCCCTCGCGCGACTGCCGCACCGCGGGCGGCTCGCGCCACCCACCGCGCAGGACGAGGCCGCGTGCGCCCACGCCCTGGAGCTGGTCGGCATGTCCGGCACCGGCCGGCGCCGCTGGCGCACGCTGTCCGGCGGCGAGCGCCAGCGCGTGCACGCCGCCCGGGCGCTCGCCCAGGAGCCGCGGGTCCTGCTGCTCGACGAGCCGACGAACCACCTCGACGTGCAGCACCAGCACGAGCTGCTCGCGCTGCTCACCGGCCTGGCCGCGTCCGGGCCGACCGTGGTGGTCGTGCTGCACGACCTCGGGCTGGCCGCGCGGTACTGCGACCGGCTCGTGGTCCTGCGAGCCGGGCGGGTGCACGCCGCCGGCCCGACCGCCGACGCGCTCACGGCCGGGACGCTGCGGGACGTGTTCGGGGTCCGGGCGGACGTCCGGCGCGACGACGCGGGGCTGCGGGTGGAGGTGCTCGGCCCGGTCGCGCCCCGGTGACCGGCGTCGCAGCCCGCACGTCCACCGGAACGCGCCGGTAGCACCGCGCCCGGGACGTCGCCCGTCCGTGCGACGTTCCACCGAGCGCCCCTGTGCGCACACGCACGCCCCGGGTGCTGCTCACCGGGGCGCTCCGACCTGCTCACTGTCACCCCTTCCGATGCTCCACCTCCTCGCACACGGGCCGTGCAGCTCCGCCACGGCCGTCGGATGGATTCCGCACGCAGCGCTGCCGCACCGACGCGCAGCGACATCGGCGAGGGCGGGACGCCCCGGCGCCCCGCCCTCAGCGACACGTGAGGAGCAGGAGCCATGTCCCCGATCACCGTCCCGGCGGCCACAGCTGTCGCCCTGCTGCTGGCGCCGGTCGCCGCGCCGCCCGCCCCCGACTCCACGGCGGCGGCCGACCCACCGGCGGTCACCGCCACCACCGACGCCGTCGACCCCGACAGCGTCGGTCCCGATGCCGGGGACCCCGGCGCGGCGACCGAGGGAACCCCCGGCGACGAGTCCCCCGCGACCGGGCAGGAGGAGGCCGGGGAGACGCCCGCGGCGAGCTCCGACGCGGCCACGCCCGCCGAGGATCCCGCTCCTTCGGACGACGCCGTCGCCGGCGGCACCGCCGCGACCGCCCCGGAGGGCCCCGCCACGGAATGCGCGACCTGCGGCGACGCGGGCGCGCCCGCCCCGCTCCGCACCACCGTCACCGACGGCTACCAGGAGGACGGCTACGACCGGCCCTTCTGGTGGGCGCGCGACGGGCTGCACTTCAGCGAGCCGATCCCCGCGAACGGCTACGTCAACGTCAACGTCCCGGGTGCGGACAACCTCAACGTCGACATCCACCGCGAGCTGATCGGCGCGACGTTCGTGCCGTGGTCGTACTTCGGCCTCCAGCCGGGGATGTGCATCACCTGGACCGAGTCGAACGGCTACAGCTACCACTTCGGCGAGGACAACTCCGGCCGGGGCGGGGTCGACGAGAAGGACTGGGAGTACTGCGTGCCGGGCGAGCCCGACCAGCCCGACCAGCCGGACCAGCCGGACCAGCCGGACCAGCCCACCGAGCCCGACCAGCCCGACCAGCCCGACCAGCCCACCGAGCCCGACCAGCCCACCGAGCCCACCGAGCCCGACCAGCCGGACCAGCCGGACCAGCCGGCCGAGCCGGACCAGCCGGCCGAGCCGGACCAGCCGGAACAGCCCACCGAGCCCGACCAGCCCGACGAGCCCACCGACGAGCCGGACGAGCCGGAGGCCCCGGCCGCTGCCGCGTCGGCGACCCCGGGCGCCACGGCACCGACCGCGTCGCCGTCCGGCACCTCGTCGCAGGTGCTCGCGGCGACCGGCGCGGGCGCGACCGGCGTCGCGTTGGCCGCAGCTGGTGCAGCCGCTGCCGGGACCGGCCTGAAGGCGCTCGCCTGGCGCCGCCGGCGACGGCAGCACTAGCCGCTCTCGGTCCCGGGCCGCTCGCGGGGCCCGGGACCTCCCGGCGACGACCGGTCAGGGCGCGATGACGAGCTCCGCGATCAGCCCGCCCTCCAGGGCGAAGCGGTAGCGCAGGTCCACCACGCCGCCGGGGAAGTCGCCCTCCAGGTGGTGCGTGACGACCCAGTGCGTGTCGTCCACGCGCTCCGCGCCGAGGAGCGTGGTCGTGTAGGTGAACTCCGACCCGGCCTCCGTCACGAAGCGGCGGAGGTCGTCGGGGCCCCGGTAGGTGTGGCCGTCGTCGAGGACGACCACGTCGGGGGTGCAGGCGCGGGCGGCCGCCTCGGCGTCGCGGGCGGTCTGGGCGGCGAGGTAGGCGCGGACGGCGCCGGGCAGGTCGGCGGGCAGGTTGTCGGGGAAGGAGCTGGATGCAGTGGTCATGCCCGCAGCGTGCGGGCCGCCCCTGCGGGAGGGTCAACGGCTGGACCCTCCCCCCGGGGGAGGGTGCACGATGACGGCGTGCTGGCCATCGGGGAGTTCTCGCGCCTGACCCACCTGAGCGTCCGGACGCTGCGCCGCTACCACGAGGCGGGCCTGCTCGAGCCGGCGCACGTGGACCCGGCGACCGGCTACCGGTCCTACGACGCGGACCAGATCGGCGTCGCGCAGGTCGTGCACCGGCTGCGCGAGCTCGACGTCCCCCTGGCGGACGTGCGGCGGATCCTCGGCACCGACGACCCGGACCACCGGGCCGCGCTGGTGTCCGACCACCTGCGCCGGCTCGAGGCCGAGCTGGACCGCACCCGCGCCGCCGTCGCGTCCCTGCGCCGGTTGCTGCGTCCCGACCCGGCGCCGCTCCCGGTCGAGCTGCGCGCGGTCCCGGAGGTCGTGGTCGCCGGCGTCGAGGGGGACGTCGCCGACCACGAGGTGCTCTCCTGGTACTCCGGCGCCATGGCCGAGCTCGACGCCGCGCTCGCCGCCGCCGGGGAGCCCGCGGGCGTGCCGGGCGGCTCGTACGACAACGCCCTGTTCGAGGACGGCCGCGGCCACGTGGTCGTCCACCGGCCCGCCGCGCGTCCGCCGCGGGTCGGCCGGGTGCACCCGGTGACGCTCCCCGCCGTCGAGCTGGCCGTCACGATCCACGCCGGGGAGCACGACGACGTCGACGTCACCTACGGCCAGCTCGGCGCGTGGGTGGTCGCCAACGCGCTCGCCGTGGCCGGGCCCGTGCGGGAGACCTACCTCGTCGGGCCGCGCGACACCCCCGACCCCGCCGCGTGGCGGACCGAGATCGGGTGGCCGGTGTTCCGGCTCGCGACGCCGCGGCCCTGACGGACCGGTGCGGGCCGGGCCGCGCGCGTCAGACCCGGTCCCCCGCGCCGACGGGCGAGTGGTCCGCGTCGCGGGCGGGTGGCCCGTCGGACGCCGCGACGGTCGGCTGCGGCTCCGCCTCCCCGTCGCCCTCCGGCCGGTACCAGTCGGTGAGAGCCGGGTCCTCGGTGTCCAGCCACGCGCCGGCACCCTCGTCCGGGGGTGTGGCGACGACGCCGAGCACGAAGTCGTCACCGTGCTCCTCGATGCCCGCGCGCACGCCTTGGTCGAGCGCCTCGCGCGCGTAGCGCCGTCGCAGCGTCAGCGGGTCGCGCGCCAGGTCCTTCGCCCACGCGACCATCACGAGGATCACGACCAGCGCGAACGGCAGCGCCGAGACGATCATCAGGCTCTGCAACCCGGTCAGCGCCATCTGGCCGCCGCCGACCAGCAGCACGGCGGCGATGGCCGCGAGCGCGACGCCCCACGCGACGGTGGTCCAGCGGCGGGGCTCCGGGTTGCCCTGCTCGGACAGGCTGGCCATGACGATCGACGCCGAGTCGGCGCTGGTGACGAAGAAGATGACGATCGAGATCATCGCCAGCACCGAGGTCACCGCGCCGAACGGCAGCTCGCCGAGCACCGTGAACAGCATGTCCTGGCCCGACTGCGCCTCGCTGATCGCCGACCCGGTCTGCTCCAGCCACATCGTCGTGCCGCCGACCACGGTGAACCACACCAGGCACACCGCGCTCGGCACCACGATCACCGTGGTCACGAACTCCCGCAGCGTCCGGCCGCGGCTGATCTTCGCGATGAACATGCCGACGAACGGCGTCCACGACACCCACCACGCCCAGTAGTAGGTGGTCCACGCGCTCATGAACTCCTGCGCGTCGGGCGACGTCGCCGCGGACTGCCCCATGAGGGTCGGCAGCTCGCCCACGAACGTCATGAGCACGCCGGGCACGAGGTTGAGCAGCAGCACCGTCGGCCCGACCACCAGGATGAACACGCCCAGCAGGCCGGCCAGGCCCATGTTGATGTTCGACAGCGCGCGGATGCCGCGCTTCAGCCCGGACACCGCGGACAGGATGAACGCCACGGCGAGCACCGCGATGATCCCCACGATGACCGCGTTGCCGAGCGGGCCGACCCCACCGACGATCTCGACGCCGCGCCCGATCTGGAGGGCGCCGATGCCGAGCGACACCGCCGTGCCGAACAGCGTCACGACGATCGCGAACACGTCGACGACCTTGCCGAGCACGCCGTGGCTGCCCTGCCCGAAGATCGGCTCCAGCAGCGCGGACATCAGCGGCGTGCGGCCCTTGCGGTACGCGGCGTACGCGACCGCCCCGCCGACCATCGCGTAGTACGCCCACGCGACCGGGCCCCAGTGGAACAGGGTCTGCGCGAGCGCCACGTGCATCGCGCGGTCGCTGCCGGCCTCGGTGCCGGCGAACGCCGGCGGCACGTCGAGGAAGAACGTCATCGGCTCCAGCGGCCCGTAGAACAGCAGGCCGATGCCGATGCCCGCGGAGAACAGCATCGCGACCCACGACACGGTCGAGAACTCCGGCTTCTCGTCGTCCTGCCCGAGCCGCACGGCCCGGTGGCGGCCGAAGCCGAGCCACATCATGAACAGGAACACGACGACCGTGAGGATCCCGAAGAACCATCCGAAGTCCACGGTGACGAACGCGAACCCGGCCGCCGCGAAGTCCGCGAGGCCCGCCGGGGACAGCACTCCCCACGCGATGACGCCCGCGACCACCGCGGCGGCGACGGCGAACACCACCGTGTCGACCCGGAACCTCCGGTGCGTCTGCTCGACGCCGATCCCGGGCAGCAGCGCCGGGTGCGGCCCGTCGACCGTGGCCGGCGACGTCACCTCCCGGATGATGCGGGCCGCGCGGGCGCGCTGCGGGGTGGCCGCGCGGTCGGCCTGATGACCAGGGCCTCCGCCGTCGGGTCCGGTGCGGTGCTGGCGTCCCACAGGGTGCGTCCTTCGTCCGGGGTCAAGAAACGGTCAAGGACCCTAGGGCGCATCGGCGGATCGCGCACGCCGACGGGGGCGGCCACGTCGGCGCGCGACCCCCCCCCGTCCCGGGCGTCACGCGGTGAGGTACCGGGAGTAGAACGCGCGCGGGTCCTGCGCGAGCGAGGCCTTCACCATCGCGCTCCAGTCGTCGACGACGACCTCGAACGCGCCGGCCTCGACGGCGTCCAGCGTCATCCGGGCGACGTCCGCGGGATCCGTCTTGGGTGCGTCGAGGCCCCGGGCCATGTCGGTGTCCGCGAGGCCGAGGTGCACGGACGTCACCTGCGTCCCCTGCCCCGCGAGCTCCAGGCGCAGGGCGTTGCTCATGTTCCAGTTCGCCGCCTTGGACACCGCGTAAGCGCCGGCGCCCGGCGCGGCGAACCACGACAGCGCGGAGGCCACGTTGACGACCGCCCCGCCGCCGTTGGCCGCGAGGACCGGCGCGAAGGCGCGCACCATCGCGAGCGTGCCCCAGAAGTTGACGTCCATCTCCGCCCGGACGCCGTCGAGGTCGCCCAGCAGCTGCGCCCCCGTCGAGATGCCCGCGTTGTTGACGAGCAGGTCGACATCGCCGGCCAGCTCCGCCGCCGCGGCGACGGCGTCCGGGTCGGTGATGTCGAGGGCGACGGGGCGGGCGCCCGGCAGGTCGAGGGTCTCGGGCCGGCGGGCGGCGGCGTAGACGGTCGCGCCGCGCTCCAGCAGCTGCTTGGCGAGGTGGCGGCCGATGCCGCGGTTGGCTCCGGTGACGAGTGCAGTGGTCATGGCGGCTACGCTAGAACCTCACGTGGACGTCAGGTGCAAGTCGGGGCGTCCGACCACCGGGAGGGTCCGTGCGCATCGGCCAGGTCGCCCAGCAGGCCGGCGTCAGCGTCCGCGCGCTGCGCTACTACGAGGAGCAGGGGCTGCTCGTGGCCGACCGCACCCCGGGCGGCCAGCGCGACTACCCGCCGTCGGCCGTCGACCGGGTGCGCTTCATCCAGAGCCTCTACGCCGCCGGCCTCGCCAGCAGCGCCGTGCTGCGGATCCTGCCCTGCATGGACCACGGCGTGCTCACCGACGCGATGCACGAGCGGCTGCTGGCCGAGCGCGCCCGGGTGCAGGCGCAGCTCGACGAGCTCACGGCCGCGCGGGACCGGCTGGACGAGGTCATCCGGCTCGGCCAGGCGCACCGGCCCGGGCACGGGGACGCCACCGCCGGGCGACGGTCCGCCTGACGGGGGATGTCCGCCTGGCATCGCCGGGGGGCGGACCGCCCCTGGTCAGCGAGCCGTGACCAGCCGGACGACCTCCCGCGCCGAGCGGGCGTCCGCCCAGCGCGGCACCGCCTCGCGGTAGCGGGCGTACGGCTCGCCGAACCGCTCGGCGAGCACCTGCTCCTCCGCCCGGATCTGCCCGACCGTCATCGCCGCGACGAACCCGGCGACCGGCAGCAGCGCCGCGACCGACCGCCGGGCGGTGGCGTGCGCGACCAGCACGGCGGCGAGCCCCACGTACATCGGGTTGCGGGTGACCCGGTTCGCACCCGCCACCACGAGGGTGCTCGCCTTCGCGGGCGCCACGGGGTCGATCGTCGTCCGCGTCCGGCGGAACCGCAGCAGCGCGTCGCCCGCCAGCGCCAGCCCTGCGGCCGCGACGGGTGCCGCCGCCAGCAGCGACGCCGCGGTCGGCCGGGCGCGGCGCGCGAGCACGACCTGCGCGGCGCCGGCCGCGGCCGCGAGCACCGCCGGCGGCACGGCCGTCGAGCCCCGGCCGCTCACGCGTGCCCCAGCCGCTCGTGCGTGCGGTGCGACGCGGGCTCGATCTGGAACGTCGAGTGCTCCACCGAGATCGGGAAGTGCGTGGACAGGCACTCCTGGAGCTGGTCGAGGATGCGGGCCGTGTGGCCGTCGGAGAAGCACTCGTCGTCCACCGTGACGTGCGCCGTGACCACGGGCAGCCCGGTCGCGACGAGGCTCGCGTGCAGGTCGTGCACCGCCCGCACGTGCTCCACCCCCAGCAGGTGCTCGCGGACCGCGTCGAGGTCGAGCCCCGCCGGCGTGGACTCCAGCAGCACCGCGCCGGTCTCGCGCAGCAGCCGGACCGCCCGCGGCACGATCAGCGCGCCGATCAGCAGACCCGCCACCGCGTCGGCCTGCTGCCAGCCGGTCGTCGCGATCACCACCGCCGCGACGATCACCCCGACCGAGCCGAGCGCGTCGTTCAGCACCTCCAGGAACGCCGCGCGCAGGTTGAAGCTCGCCGACCGGCCACCGGCGAGCACCGCCATGGCGATCACGTTCGCCACCAGGCCGATGACGCCGAACACGACCAGCTCCGTCGACGGCACCTCCGGCGGCTCGGCCAGCCGGCGCACGCCCTCGACCAGCACGTAGCCGCCGACGGCCAGCAGCACCGCGGCCTGCGCCAGCGCGCCCAGCACCTCGGCGCGCCGGTACCCCCACGTCCACCGCGACGTCGCCGGCTTCAGCGACAGGTGCGCGGCGACCAGCGCCATCGCCAGCCCCGCGGCGTCCGTCAGCATGTGCGCGGTGTCGACCAGCAGTGCCAGGCTGCCCGTCACCAGCGCCCCGACCGCCTGCGCGACCAGCACCGTCGTGGTCAGCCCGAACGCGATCGCGAGCCGGCGCCGGTGGTCCGCCGGCTGCCCCGCACCGCCGGCGGACGCGTGGCCGTGGTCGTGCCCGTGGCTCACGACAGATCCTCCGCGAGGTGCGTGCACTCCTCCGGGTGCGGGCCGCCGCGCAGCAGGTCCTCCGCCGCGCCGACCAGCGTCGCGAGCCGCCCCGGGTCGCCGATCGCGTAGATCGACGACCGGCCACGCTGCCGCACGGTCACCAGCCCGCAGTCCCGCAGGCACGCGAGGTGCGCGCTCACCGTGCTCTGCGCGAGCCCGAGGTGGTCGGTCAGCTCGCGCACGGAGTGCTCGCCGGTGAAGAGGTGGCGCAGGAGGGTGAGGCGGGCGGGCTCGCCGAGGGCGCGGAACAGCGCGGCGGTCGGGGCGGTGAGGGCGGCGTCGTCGGCGGGACGGGAGTCGTTCTCATGATCGATACCGGGCGCTGTCATCGTCATGTGGCGATGATAGCGCCGGATGGTGCCTCCGTGCGAGACCCGCGGCGCGACGCAGCGTCCTACGGGCCAGGCACCGGCCACGGGTGGCCGCCGTAGCTGCCGGGGACGTGGACGAGGTCGCGCGCTGCGAGGTTCTTGCGGTGGCTGCCGAGCCCGACGTCGACCCTCGTGAGCGTCGGATGCCCGGCCAAGGGTGCGAGATCCCCCGGCCCGAGGTGCTGCATCTCGATCAGGGCGAGCTCCTGGAGCGCGGGAGCCGCGGCGAGCGGCGCCAGGTCGGTGAGGCCACGCATGTGCTCGAGCGTCACTCGTCGCAGGGCGCGCGCCCGTGCCAGCGGTGGCAACGCGGTGACCCGCCGGAGCTGCGCGACGTCCAGCTCCTCGAGCCGCCCGCCGACGACAGGACCGAGGTCGACCACACCTCGCACCTGCCGGGCCGAGAACCGCCGCAGGCCCGGCAGCTCGGCGAGCGGGGTGAGGTCCTGGCAGCCCCCGAGCGCGAGCGTGAGGTCCGTCAGCCGACCGAGGCCGAGCAGCGGGGCCAGGTCGGCGGAGACGCTGCGGAGCCGCAGGGTGGTGACGTCGGCGAGCGCCGAGATGCCGTCCAGCGTCCTGACACCGGCGAGGTGCAGCTCGGTGACGGGGAGCCCGGCCACGCTCCCGGGCAGGCGCCGGACCTCGCCGAGCCGCAGGGAGCGGAGCTCGCGGAACCGGGACAGCACCTCCAGGCTCCCGCCCGGGAGGCGGACGTCGAGCGTCAGCGACCGCAGCGTCTCGGGCAGGTGCTCCAGGCCGGTCGCATCGGTGACGTCGCGGGAGGCGGAGTCCAGCGAGAAGGCCCGCAGGCGCGGGTAGTGCTCCAGGAAGCCCAGCGACTCGGGCAGCCGCCCGTGCACACGCAGCTCGGCCTCAGGGTGCTCGGCGATCCACCGGCCGAGGACCTCGTGGTCGGTCGCCCGCATCGGCGCGCTGAGCTGCACGACGCAGGGACCGCCGGGCAGCACCGCGAGATCCCGCTCCGCGAGGGGCGAGCTGACGTCGACCCTGGGCGTCCCCCGGCCTCCAGGCAGCGGGACGCCGGTGAAGGGCACGACCGGAGCCTACGGGCGGGCCACGTGCAGCGGGCGCCGTTCGCGCTGACGCCCTCCGGAGCGGCACGCCGCGCGCGTCCCGGCGGTCGCCGACCGCGTAGCTTCGTCCTCGGCGCAGGACGGTCAGGCCTCTCCCCGGAGAAGCCCGACGGATCCCGCACCTCCCGGGCCTCTGGGACGTGAGTGGATTAGTTCCGACCTCGGATCCGGCGGTTCACCTGTGCGGACACTCCGGCTGCGCCAGACTGCGATGGTGACGACGCGGAACGGCGCCTCGCGCCGAGCAGAGAACGCGAAGATCCCTCACGGGGAACGCGTGGACGCCACGCTCGAGGCCGCAGCATGACCGAGGCCGAAACTGGCCCATCGAGTTCTGCTGCCGAGAGCCCACGGCTTGGAGCGCTGTGGCTGTCGCGGGGTCGGACAGCGCCGCAGGTGCGCTACACGCCGCGAGGGCAGGGATTCGAGGTCCAGCTCGTCGCCGGCCCCTACCAGTTCACCGCGATCGGCTCAGGCCTCGACGCCCAACCTTCGGTGACCGGCGACCCCCGGCTGCTGGGGAACGTCGCCCTCGTGGCGCTGGTGCTCGGGCACGCCGCCAACGAGCTGGCCTACCGCCGGTCACGGTCGCCTCAGAAGCGAGCGAACCACCGCAAGGCGGCCGACGTGGAACGTAAGGACGCCATCGCGCTCGCCGAGCTCGTCATCCGACGCGGTGAGTCCACCGTCTCACGGTGGTGCTCCGGCTGCTTCGCCAGAACCGAGCACCGCCACGTGCGTGGAGCCGAACGCCCACGCAGGACGTATCTCTGCGACGAGTGCGGCACCCCGACGGTCGCTTGCGTCGTCCCGGGCTGCGAGCACCAAGCCGTCATCCGACCGCGTACTGCCGTGACACTGGCGTACTGCGCCGAGCACCGGCACGAGATCCCTGCCTTCACCAAACTCGTCTCGCCGATCGCGACCCTCGACGACTACAGGGAGTTCCTGAAGCATGAGGTCCACAACGCGGTGCGGATCACGAAGGTGGCAGGGGGCAGCATCGCGGCTGCGGCCGTCGTAGCCCCGTTGGCGCTCTTCGCCGCGCCTGCGGTGGGTGCGGCGCTGGGGAGTTCGCTGCTCGGGGGTTCTCTCACCGGAGCTGCCGCCACGAGCCATGGGCTGGCGATGCTCGGCGGTGGGGCCATCGCCTCGGGAGGACTCGGCATGGCCGGCGGTACGTGGGTCGTCACCGCGACGGGAACGGCACTGGGCGGCGCGCTCGGTGCCGCTACGCTCTCGGCCTACTCCAGCGCCGATCGCTCCTTCGCCATCGAACGCGTCCGTGAAGGCACCGGGACTCCCGTCATCTTCGCCACCGGTTTCCTCACCGAGGGCCTCTCTGGGTGGGACGACTGGCAGCGCATCGTCGACTCGAAGTACCCCGAAGCTCCCGTGTACCAAGTGCACTGGGGAGCAAAGGAGCTCAAGGACCTCACGGCCCTGGTCGGGTCCAGCGGTACCAAGGCCGCTGTGCACACGCTGATGACCCAGGCCGCCAGACGCGGAAGCAAGACCTTCGGCTTCCCGGGCCTCGGATGGGTTCTCACCGCACACGAGGTCGCGACGAACCCGTGGACGGTCGCCAAGACCCGAGCGGGCATGACCGGCGCTGCCCTCGCCGAGATCATCGCACGCACCCTCGACGGCCCGTACGTGCTCATGGGCCACAGCCTCGGCGCCCGCGTCATGGTGACAACGGCACAAGCACTCGGTACCCGCGCCGGCCCGCCCAAAGTGGAGTCGATGCACCTGCTGGGTGCCGCGGTCGACCGCAAGGGCGACTGGCGCAGCCTCGAGGCCGCGGTGAGCGGCACCGTCTGGAACTACTGGTCTGCCGAGGACGCGGTGCTCCGGTGGCTGTACACGCTCGCGGAGCGCGGCAAGGAGGCCGCCGGGCAACGGGGATTCGGCTCGGGGCTGGCCCGGATCAAGGACCGCAACGTGAGCCGACGCGTGGCCGGGCACTCGTCCTACCTCTCGACGGTCACGCTGGCCGAGTAGCCACGGCGTGGCTGGTCGACACTCGTCTGGCTCAGTTGCATCTCGGTGGGTCGTCGTCGAAGACGTCGGCAACCCCCGCACCGAGCGACCGCGTCCGTCGCGGATTCACTCCGGACTAAACGGCCGGCGCCCTAGACTCGCGCCATGCCCGCTGTCGACGCCGCGTACCTGGCGGCCGAGCAGCGCGCTCGCGTCCTGATCGACAGTCAGCTCGCCGCTGCCGGGTGGACAGTGCAGGACCGCAGAGATCTGAATCTCTTCGCCGGAACTGGCGTCGCTGTGCGGGAAGCGATCATGGCACCCGGCCACGGTCGGGCGGACTACCTGCTGTACGTCGACCGGCGCGTGGTCGGGGTGATCGAGGCCAAGCCGGAGGGCACGACCTTGTCCGGGGTCGAGTGGCAGTCCGCCATGTACGCGACCGGCCTGCCCGAGCTGCACGCCAAGCGTGCTGTCACGGTCGACGGGCGCCTGCCGTTCGTCTTCGAGGCGTCCGGCAGCGAGACCCACTTCACCAACGGCTACGACCCCGACCCGCGGGCCCGCCGCTTGTTCTCCTTCCCCCGCCCGCAGACCCTCGCCCGCCTGGTGCGCGACGCCGCCGAGAACCCCGCCGCGCCTACATGGCGCGCCAAGGTCCACCACCTGCCCGCCCTCGCCACCGCACCGCTGCGCCCGGCCCAGGTCGACGCGATCACCGGCCTCGAGCAGTCCCTCGTCGAGCAGCGGTTCTCCCGGTCCCTGATCCAGATGGCCACAGGTGCCGGCAAGACCTTCACCGCGGTCACCGCGGCCTACCGGCTGCTCAAGCACGGCGGCTTCACCCGCGTGCTGTTCCTCGTCGACCGCAACAACCTCGCCGACCAGACCCTCGCCGAGTTCGGCAACTACCGCACCCCCGACGACGGGCGCCGCTTCACCGAGCTCTACACCGTCGACAAGCTGTCCTCGGTCGGCATGCTCGCCAGCTCCAACGTGGTCATCTCCACCATCCAGCGCGTCCACCGGGTCCTGTCCGGCGGGGAGGCCCCGGACTACGACGACCCGGCACTGGACGGCTGGACCCCCGACGCCCCGGTCACCGTGAACTACAGCCCGGCACTGCCGCCGGAGACCTTCGACCTGATCATCGTCGACGAGGCCCACCGGTCCATCTACGGAGTGTGGCGCTCGGTCCTGGAGTACTTCGACGCCCACGTCGTGGGTCTGACCGCCACGCCCGGCAAGCAGACGTTCGCGTTCTTCCAGCAGAACCTCGTCAGCGAGTACACCTACCCGCAGTCCGTCGCCGACCGCGTCAACGTCGACTTCGACATCTACCGGATCCGCACAGAGAAGACCGAGCAGGGCGGCATCATCGAGGCCGACACCGTCGTGCCCGTGGTCGACCGGCGCACCCGCAAGGAACGCTACGAGACCCTCGACGACGACCTCGAGTACACGCCCACCCAGCTCGACCGCGCCGTCACCGCCCGTGGGCAGATCCGCACCGTACTGGAGACCTTCCGCGACCGGCTGTTCACCGAGATCTTCCCCGGCCGCTCGACCGTCCCCAAGACCCTGATCTTCTGCAAGGACGACGCCCACGCCGAAGAGGTCGTCACGGCCGTACGGGAGGTCTTCGGCAAGGGCAACGACTTCGCCGCCAAGATCACCTACGCCGCCAAGGACCCCAAGGGCCACCTCCAGGCGTTCCGCACGTCCGCGTCCCTGCGGATCGCGGTGACCGTGGACATGATCGCCACCGGCACCGACGTCAAGCCACTGGAGTGCGTGTTCTTCCTGCGCGACGTGCGCTCCGCTCAGTACTTCGAGCAGATGAAGGGCCGCGGCGCACGCACCATCGCCCCCGCGGACTTCCAGGCCGTCACCCCCGACGCCGAGGTCAAGACCCGGTTCGTCATCGTCGACGCCGTCGGTGTCACCGAGCACGACTTCGTCGAGCCTCCCCTCAACCGCGACAAGAGCGTCTCGCTCAAGAAGCTCCTGGACCGAGCGGGAACCCTGACCATCACCGAGGTCGAGACCGCGACCCTCGCCTCCCGGCTGGCCGCCCTCGAGCTCCAGCTCACACCCGACGAGCGCACCGAGCTCGACTCCGTTGCCGGCCAGCCCCTGCGCGACGTGATCCGCGGCCTCATCGATGCCGTCGACCCCGACATCCAGGCCACCGCCCTCGCCAGCAGACCCGGCGCAGACCGCGACGACGTCATCGCGGACCTCGTCGAGAAGGCCGTCGAGCCGCTGGCCGCGAACCCCGAGCTGCGCGCCCGCATCATCGAGTTGCGCCAGAGCCACGACCGCGTCATCGACGAGAACGCCGACACCCTCATCGACGCCTGGGGCGTCGTCGACCCCGACCGCGCCAAGTCCATCGTCGAGTCCTGGCGCGCCTACCTCGACGAGCACCGCAGCGAGATCACCGCCATCGAGCTCCTCGCCGAAGCCAAGGCCCGCGCCATCCCCTTCACCAGCATCAAGGAGCTGGCCGACCGCATCGCCAGGCCACCCCACAACTGGACGGTCGATCTGGTCTGGGCCGCTTACGAGACAGTTGACGCCGGTCGCGTCCGTCACAACGACCACGGGCGGCTGACCGACCTCGTCTCCCTGCTGCGCTACACCCTCGGCGCCGACGACGAACTCGTTCCCTACGCCGACCGCGTTCGCGAGCGCTACGCCGGCTGGCTGGTGCAGCAGGAGCAGGCGGGAGCCGCGTACAGTCCCGTCGAACGCTGGTGGCTCGACCACATCGCCGACGTCATCGCGGCGTCGGCCGGCATCACCGACGACGACCTCGACACCGCCCCCTTCACCGAACGCGGCGGCATCGACGGCGCCATCCGCGACCTCGGCGGCGGGCGTGTCGTCGACCTCCTGCACACCCTCAACAAGGAGCTCACGGCGTGATCCGCACTGTTCCTTTGTCGGACCTGCTGCCGGGTGCGGGGCCGCGCGTGCAACTCCAGCAAGGGTGGAGCCCTCAGTGCCTCGCGCATCCCGCTCCCGAGACGTCCTGGGGCGTCCTGAAGACGACCGCCATCCAGTCGGGAAAGTTCGTTCCACACGAAAACAAGGAACTTCCCGAGCACTTCGAGCCGAGACCGGGGCTGGAGGTGCGCGCGGGCGACCTATTGCTGACTTGCGCTGGCCCGCGTTCACGCTGCGGGATACCGGCTCTAGTGCGCACGACGCGACCTCGCCTCATGATCTCGGGGAAGATGTATCGCTTCCGGCCGAACCCTGACGTTGTCGATTCGCGCTACCTGGAACTGTACCTACAGTCGCCAGCGGCCCAGGCGCTGATCGACGCCATGAAGACGGGAATCAGCGATAGCGGCCTCAACCTCACCAAAGAGCGATTCTTAGGACTACCGGTGCCCATCGCGCCACTTCCTGAGCAGCGGCGGATCGTCGACATCCTCGAAGACCACCTCTCCCGCCTCGATGCCGCCCACGACTACCTCGCCGCCGCGACCCTGAGAGAGCAGGCACTGGTGCGGGCCGTGCTCACGGATGCGATTCCCGAGGTCAACGATTACCCCGCCGGTTGGGCAACGGCGACGGTGGCTGAAGCGGGTCGTGTCGAGCTCGGGCGGCAGCGGCATCCTGACTGGCATCACGGCGCCAACATGCGGCCGTACCTGCGTGTCGCAAACGTCTTCGAAGACCGGATCGACACCGCAGACTTGAAGGAGATGCACTGGCCCGACCACACGTTCGAGCGCTTTCGCCTGCAGCCAGGGGATGTGCTTCTGAACGAGGGTCAGAGCCCTGAGTTCCTCGGTCGCCCGGCGATCTACCGAGGGATCCCCGAATCGATCGCGTTCACCAACAGCCTGATCCGATTCGTCGCCCACGAGACCGTTCGGCCCGAGTTCGCGCTCCTCGTCTTCCGGCGACACATGCATGCGGGTCGCTTCCGGCGCGAGTCGCGGATCACGACGAACATTGCTCATCTGTCGGCGACCCGCCTCAAGGCGATCGAGTTCCCGATCCCGCCGCTCGAAGTGCAGGACAGCATCGTCTCAGAAGTGACTCAGCAACTCGATGCGCTCGGCGTCATCACCGAACAGGTCCGTGCTGCGCGTCTACGTGCTCAAGCGCTTCGTCGTTCACTCTTGCACTCGGCGTTCACTGGGCACCTGACCGGTCAGTCGCCCGATCTAGGCCGAAGTGAGGAGCTGGCGTTCTCGTGAGCAGCACCTGGGGAGTCCACAACGACACGCTCACCACCGAGCTCCTCGACGGCGGTTTCGTCAGCATCGGCTGGGACGACCTGCCCGACCTGCGCACTATCGCCGGCGGCCGCGAAGGGCTCAAGGCAGCGCTCGCATCGGCATACCCCGACAAGAAGCCGCGTGCGATCGCTGGCTGGGCCGGGATCCTGAGCCGGTTCCGCGATGAGATGCAGATCGGCGACGCCGTCGTGGCGCCCTACAAGCCGGACAGCACGATCAACATCGGTGTGATCGCCGGGGAGTACGCCCACGAAGCCGCAGCGCCGACACACCGGCATCGTCGCCCGGTGACCTGGCGAAAGATCGGAGTCTCCCGCACCGTCTTCACTCAGCCGGCGCTGTACGAGCTCGGCGCGTTCCTCACGGTTTTCCGCATCAAGGCGCACACCGACGAGTTCAGAGCCGCCCTCGACGCCGCGAGCGACTCGGTCGAGGAGGTGACACGGCTCGTCGAGGCAGCCGCCGAGACGACGACGTCCGACAGCGAGAGCACCGACGAGCCCCGCGCCTCGCGGATCGAGCGGCACACCCGTGACTTCGTCCTGGAGACCCTGCACAAGGGCCTGAGCCACGCCGAGTTCGAGGAGTTCACCGCAGACCTGCTGCGCGCCATTGGCTACCAGGCACGCGTCACGGCGTACACCCAGGACGGCGGTGTTGACGTCATCGCGCACCGCGACCCGCTCGGCGTGGAGCCGCCGCTCATCAAGGTCCAGTGCAAGCACCACGCTGGGACCGTAGGCGCGCCCGAGGTGCAGCAGCTCATCGGCACCCAGGGCCCCAACGAGCTGTCACTCTTCGTGACCCTCGGCACCTACAGCCGCGACGCCGTCGGCATCGAACGAGCCCGCAGCGGGCTGCGGCTCCTCACCGGCGAGGACGTCGTCACCCTCGCCCTGCGGCACTACGCGGCGCTGCCTCAGCGGTGGCGCTCTCGCATCCCGCTGACCTCGGTCCTCGTCGTCGACGACTCTGCCGACAGCTGACCCGCACCTCGCACGAACACTCGGAAGGACCACTCGTGGCTGACGCCCGTCGCCTCGTCGACAAGCTCTGGTCGTACTGCAACGTCTTGCGGGACGACGGGGTCGGCACGTTGGAGTACACCGAGCAGCTGACGTACCTGTTGTTCCTGAAGATGGCGCACGAGCGCGCGACTCGACCGCTCAAGCCGGAGCAGATCGTCCCCGACGAGTACTCCTGGCAGAAGCTCCTGGACGCAGACGGCGTCCAGCTCGAGTTCGAGTACACCCGCATCCTGCTGGGGCTTGCCCAGCAGCCGGGCACCCTGGGCACGATCTTCCGCAAGGCGCAGAACCGCATCCAGGACCCGGCCAAGCTCAAGCGACTGATCCACGACCTGATCGACGCCGAGCAGTGGTCGCAGGCCGGGGTCGACATCAAGGGCGACGCGTACGAATCGCTGCTGTCCAAGGGCGCCGAGGACATCAAGTCCGGCGCAGGCCAGTACTTCACGCCGCGCCCGCTGATCGAGGCGATGGTCGACTGCGTGAACCCGACCGCGGCCGACACGGTCACCGACCCAGCCGCTGGTACCGCGGGGTTCCTGCTTTCCGCACACGAGCACGCCGCCCGGGGCGCCGAGGACCTCAACCCGTCCCAGCGGGCGCATCTGCGCGACGCGTTCGTGCACGGCGTCGAGCTGGTCGATGGCACCGCGCGCCTGGCCGCCATGAACTTGCTCCTCCACGGCATCGGCCAGCCCAACGGCCCCTCCCTCATCGAGGTCAAAGACTCACTGATTGCGGACCCCGGGCGCCGCTGGAGCGTGGTGCTGTCCAACCCGCCGTTCGGCCGCAAGTCGTCGGTCACGATGATCGGCACCGACGGCCGCGAGGCCCGCGAGGACCGGGAGATCGAGCGGCAGGACTTCGTCGTCACCACGTCGAACAAGCAGCTCAACTTCCTGCAGCACATCATGACGATCCTGGAGATCAACGGCCGTGCCGCCGTGGTGCTCCCGGACAACGTGCTGTTCGAGGGCGGCGCCGGGGAGGCCCTGCGCGGGCGGCTGCTGCGCGACTTCGACCTGCACACGATGCTGCGCCTGCCCACTGGCATCTTCTACGCCCAGGGCGTCAAGGCGAACGTGCTGTTCTTCGACAAGAAGCCCGCCGCCGAGCACCCCTGGACCGAGCGCACCTGGGTCTACGACCTGCGCACCAACATGCACTTCACGCTCAAGCAGAACCCGCTCACCCGGGCCGCGCTCGACGACTTCGTCCAGTCCTACGCCCCAGGACAGCCCCGCACGGAACGCGTCGAGACCGAGCGCTTCCACTCCTTCACCTACGACGAGCTCGTCGCCCGCGACAAGGCCAACCTCGACATCACCTGGCTGCGCGACGAGTCCCTCGAAGACCTCGACAACCTCCCCGCACCCGAGATCATCGCCCGCGAGATCGTCGAAGACCTGACCGCTGCTCTCGCCGAGTTCGAGGCAGTAGCCGCCGCACTCGAAGCCGTCGCACTCGAAGCCGCCGCCTCAGGCAACGAGCAGTGATCACGCCGAGCGAACGGCTCGCGCCCTACCTCGAGCCGCGGCACGTCGCTGAATCGGCAGACGTCGTCCGCACGTACTTCCTGCCGCGCCCGACCGGCCGCTTCACGGGCGCGCACTTCGAGCGGCTCGGCGGCGGTGGTGACCGACCAGAGGTCGCCGACGCGTTCACCGCTGAAGACCTGGTCGCCGTCTCGATGCTCTCGATCCCCGTCGTGGGCGACACCGCGCTCGAGATCCTGCTGCACCGACGCAACCCACTTCGTGAGCTTCTGCGTCAGATCCCGACCGACTTGACGCTCGCGGCGGTCGACCCCGAGGTGATCGGACCCGAGTGGCCGGCCTGGCGGGCCTACACGCTGCTGCGGTCGATCCGCGACGTCGGGCCCACGACCGCGTCCAAGCTGCTCGCCCGCAAGCGCCCGCACCTCCTGCCTGTCTACGACACCGTCGTGGCTGCCGAGCTGGGGTTGGTCGACGGCCGCCTCTGGCAACCACTGAGCCAGTGGCTGAACGCCGACGGACGCGCCCGCGAGGCCCAGCTGGCGCAGATCCGCGCCGCGGCGGGTCTGGGCACCGACATCTCGCTCCTGCGCGTGTTCGACGTCCTGGTGTGGATGGTCGGCAAGGGCTACGCGCCCGGCATCAGGACGACGAGTGCAGGTCCGGAGTCACGCCTTGGCTAGGCGCCGGACCGACCACGAGGCCGGCTACGTCCTTGACCGGATCGACGCGCTCCTCGGCGCGCGAGGGCTGAGGGAGCACCGCTTCGACTGGCTCCGGGGCGACCCCGGTCCGTCCGGCCGCTCGAGCGCTCTGCCCGTCGACGCCTTCTGGCCGGACCTCAACCTCGTGGTCGAGGTGTACGAGCGCCAGCACGACCACCCCGTCGCGCACTTCGACAAGCCGGAACGGCTCACGGTCAGCGGGGTCCACCGCGGCGAGCAGCGCCGCCTCTACGACGACCGCCGACGCGCGCAGGTCCCAGCCCACGGCCTGACGCTCCTGATCGTCAGGACCGCGCACCTCACGGTCGACCGACGAGGCCGCCTGCTCCGCGACGCAGCCGCCGTCGACCCCGTCCTGCACGGCTTCCTCGACGAGGCACTCGCTGCGCCCGGCCTACTCGTCGAGCGACAGCCGTCCGCCGCTCACGAGCGGGCGTAGCTCACTCGACCGGCCCGGCGCGCGCGTACGCTGCCACCGGGCAGCAACGGGATCGGCCACGCGCCGGAACTTCTCGCTTTGCCTTCCCCTAGGGTTGTTCAGGCCAATACCCGCACGACCCGGGCCTCTAGCTCAACTGGCAGAGCAGCGGACTTTTAATCCGCGGGTTGTGGGTTCGATCCCCACGGGGCCCACCTGACGACGCCGCGCCAGACCTCGCGCGGCTAGCCTGGTGTCACTCGGAACCGGACCGAGGGGGCACGGTGAAGCGCTCGCTGGGCTGGACAGCCGCCGTGGCGGCCATCGCCGCGCTGTGGGCGATGCTTCTGTTCGCCCCCGAGCTGCAGAAGTGGGTTGCCCTCGCCTGGGCCATCGGGCTACCCGCCGCCGGCGCCGTCGTGCTCGCTCGACATCGACGCAAGCGGGTGGCGGCGACTCTGCGGCCCTACGGTCGGGACTTCATCAGCCTGCAGGACGACCTCCTGGGCAGGCCGCACACCGCAGACCCGGTGTGGCCCGACGACCTTCCCGTCCCCACGCTCGTCGAAGCGCCCCACCGTGCGGCCGCACCGGAGACTGAGCACCCGACCAGAGTGCGCCCGCGGGGATAGCGAGTGCTTCGTTCGTACCACCTGAGCGCTACAATCGCAGTATGCCAGCAGCCAGCACGCGCGCCCTCGCGGTCGTATCTGAGCTCGCGGCCGGCCAGTGGGGGCTGTTCACCACAGCCCAGGCCGGCGCCGCAGGGGTCACCCGCGTCCAGCTGGCGCGACTGACGGACGCCGGTGTGCTCGAGCGCGTCGACCACGGTGTGTACGCCACCTCGGCGTCGCCCACCGAGCACCGAGACCTGCGCGCAGCGTGGCTCGCTCTCGACCCGGCACGCACCGCGGAGGAACGCCTCACGGACCCCGCCGACGCCGGCGTCGCGTCCCACACGTCCGCGGCGGGTCTGCACCGCCTCGGCGACCTCCTCGACGACACTCCCGAGCTCTCCGTCTCCCACCGCAAGCAGTCGCGGCGTGGTGTCCGGCTCCACCGCCTGCCCCTGCCCGAGAGCGACGTCACGCTCGTCGAGGGGCTTCCGACCACCACGGTGGAGCGGACGGTCGCCGACCTGCTCCGCGACGGGCACGATCTCGACCACGTCGCCCAGATCGTCGGGCAGGGCGTACGTCGCTCGGTCATCGACCTGACCGTCCTCGCCGCCCACCTGGACCCGCTCGCGCACCGCCACGGCCGACCTGACGGGCGAGCGCTCGTCGAGCACCTCCTGGACCTCGTCGGACTCAGCCCCGCGTCCCTGGTACGCGAGCTCGCCGCCAGCGCCGTCGGTCAGGACCTCGTCGCCGCGGGTCGTGCGAGCGCCCTGCGGGACCTCATGACCTCGCTGATGCCGCAGGGCGACACCGCCGGGATGCTCGGTGTCGACACGACCGAGGCGAACCTCTCCGCACTCACGGACCTCTCGACGCTCGTGGACCTGAGTCGCGTCGTCGAGCCTCTCCGGGCCGACCTCGCCACGCGGTCCGCGTGCGACCTCACTCAGTCCGCGGCCTTCCGTCAGGAGACCCGATGAGCTCGCCCGACGGGTACGCCACGGGCGTGGCGCTCTGGCGCGCGGTCACGGACCGCGCCAAGGCGGTCGCGAAGGCCTCGGGTGCCGACAGCGGCGCGGTCGTCCGCCGGTTCGTGTTCGAGCGCTTCCTCGCCCGGGTGTTCCACGACCCGTCCGCCCCGTGGGTGCTCAAGGGCGGGACCGCCGTCCTGGCGCGGGTCCACGACGCCAGGACGACCAAGGACGTGGACCTGCTCCGCCAGCTCAGCGACCTCGACGGCGCAGTGGAGGCGCTGACAGCCGCCGCCGGTGTCGACCTGGGCGACCACTTCCGGTTCGTCATCGTCACCGTCGAGCGGAGCACCGGCGGGCAGCCGGGCGTCGACGGGTGCCGAGTCACCGTCGACGCCTACGTGGGCGCCACGAAGAAGGTCACGTTCGGCGTCGACCTGGTCACCGGGTCGCTGATGACGGCCGCGCCGGAGACGGTCACCGACGCTGTCCTGGACCTGCGCGGCCTCGAGGCTCCCGCGATGCGCCTGTATCCGGTCGTCGACCACATCGCCGACAAGCTGTGCGCCACCCAGGCGATGTACGGCGCCGGCGGGGACCAGCCGTCCAGCAGGGTGCGTGACCTGGTGGACCTGGTGGTGCTCGCCCGTTCCCAGGACGTCGACGGGTCGGCACTCATCTCCGCGGTGGAGGGCGAGTGGGTGCACCGGGGCCTGCCCGGGTCGCCGGTGTTCG
This sequence comes from Micrococcales bacterium, assembly GCA_014763765.1. Lineage (GTDB taxonomy): Bacteria > Actinomycetota > Actinomycetes > Actinomycetales > Cellulomonadaceae > Cellulomonas. The sequence continues at coordinate 239 of JACXUT010000024.1, read as the reverse complement.
ACCCGCCGTCGGACTGGGAACGCCGGTACCCACCCGAAGCGCGCAGGGCACCCGCGACCGCCGACATGACGGCCTTCGCAGACGCCGTCGCGCTCGTCGGGACTCTCCTGGCGCCCGTGCTCGACGGCAGCGCCGCAGGCCGGCGCTGGATCGCCGCTGACCTCATCTGGCGGTGACCGGCCGGCGCCGCTCCCCCGAAACCCGAGCGCCCGTCCCCGCCCGCCGACGCCCCGCAGCGT
>JACXUT010000023.1 GCA_014763765.1 Micrococcales bacterium | reverse complement strand
GACCCGGCCCCGCCCGCCGGCGGCGCAGCGAGAAGAACGAGCGCCGGGCGCGCTGCCGGCGCGGCCGCTCGGCGGGCGGGGCCGGGTCGTCGCCGCGCACGAGCTCCGCGAAGTCGGGGAGGGCAGGCGGCGCGGCGGGCGGCTCGGCGGCGGGCACCGGCCCGGCCGCAGGGGCGCCGCCGTCCGGGACGAACGCGCCCGGCAGGAACGCACCCGGCACCGCGCCGTCCACCGCGGGCTCGCCCGGCGGGAGGGCAACCGGCGCGAACGGGCTCGGCGCGAACGGGCTCGGCGCGACCGCGTCCGGCGCGACCGCGTCCGACGCCACCGGGTCCGGCGTGGTCGGCGGGAACGGCTCCGGCGCGACCGGCCCCGGCACGGCGGGTCCCGCTCCGGGGGCCACGGCGTCCCCGGGCTCCCCCGACCGCCAGGCGGTCTCGACGTCCCACGCGGCGCCGGGCACGTCGCCCTCGCCCGACGCCCACGCGGCGCCGGGCACGTCGTCCCGGGCCGGCGTCGTCGCGGGGGTGGTGCCCTGCGGCGGGAGGACCTGCGTCTCGTCGGACCAGCGCGACGGGTCCGGCGGCGCGAACGCCGTCCCGGCCCAGACCTGCGACTCGAGCGCGGGGTCGTCGGGCACGAGGCCGGGGACCACGAGCGGCTCCGGCTCCGGGGGGGCGGCGGCAGCGGGCTCGTCCGCCACCGCGGGGGTGTCGGGCAGCGGCCACGCGGACGCCGCACCGTCGCCCTCCGGCAGGTCCGCGGGCCACCCGGGGACCGGGGCGTCCCGGAGGGACGGCTCCTCGGCGGGCGCCGCGGTCGCGCCGGGCAGGGGTCCGTCCGGGCCGGGACCGGCGGCGACGGGTGCACCGCCGGCGGCGAGCGCGTCGCGTCCGCGGAAGCCGGCGAACAGGCCGCCGCGCGGGGCCGCGGGCGTCCGCTCCGCGGTCGTCGGGTCCTCGCCGGCGCCGGGGGTCTCGGTGGCCCCCGCGGGGCCGCGGGTCGGCAGCGCCGCGCCGCGGCTGGGGAGCACGGCCGGCCCCCCGCCCGGTGCGACCATCGGCGTCCAGCCGCCCGCCTCGGCGGCCACCTCGGGGGCCAGGGTCGCCTCGGCGGGCGCGGGCAGCACCACGTCCTGCTCGGCCGGCGCCCCGTCGGGCGACGCCCCGGGCGTGCGGCGGCGCGGCAGTCCCGTCGGCGTGGCGCCGTCGGTCAGCGCGGCGAGGTCGACGGGCACGGCGACGGGCGGTTCGGCGGCGGGCAGCGCGCCCGTCTCGGGGCCGGAGGCGCGCTGCGGCCCGGCGAGCCCGCCGGCGAGCGCCGGGTCGTGGGCCGTGAACAGCGCGACGGGGAACTCGACGACGGCGAGGGTGCCGGACGACGCGGTCGACCGGGCCCGCTCCAGCCGGACGCGCGCGCCGAGGCGCTGCGACAGCCGGGCGACCACGTACAGGCCGAGCCGCTGGGCGCCGAGCGCCTCGGTGGGCGACGTCGACCGGATGGTGGCGTTCGCCGCGGACAGCTCGTCGGGGGCCATGCCGAGGCCCTGGTCGGCGATGCGCACCACCACGTGGTCGTCCTCGACGGCCGTGGCGACCTGCACCGGCGTGCCGGGCTCCGAGAACAGGGTGGCGTTCTCGAGCAGCTCCGCGAGCAGGTGCGCGGCGGCCAGGGCGTTGAAGCCGTGCATCAGCGGGTCGGCGCCGAGGTCGAGCTGCACGCGGTCGTACTGCTCGATCTCGGACGACGCGGTGCGGACCACGTCCGACAGCGGCATCGCCTCGCGCAGGCGGCGGCCGGAGTCGATGCCGGCGAGCACGAGCAGCGACTCGGCGTTGCGGCGCATGCGGGTGGCGAGGTGGTCGAGCCGGAACAGGTTCGCCAGCGTCGCCGGGTCCTCCTCCGAGCGCTCGAGGGAGTCGATGAACGCGAGCTGGCGACCGAGCAGCACCTGGTCGCGGCGGGCGACGTTGACGAACATCTCCGCGATCGACCCGCGCAGCGCCGCCTGCTCGCGGGCGACCTCGATGGTGGTGGCGTTGACGTCGTTGAAGGCCTGCGCGAGCCGCCCGACCTCGTCCCGCGACTCCACGGGCAGGTTCGCCAGCGTCAGGTCGGGGGTCTCACCGGGCACCGCCACCTGCTCGACGAGGCGCGGCAGCTCCTCGCGGACCTGACCGGCCGCGACGGTGAGGCGCCGCAGCGGGACGACGATGCCGCGGGAGACGACGAGCGCGATGAGGATGGACAGCGCCGCCGCGACGGCCGCGACGCCGCCGGTGATGAGGGCCTGCTCCTGGGCCTGCGTCGCGATGGTGTCGGCGCGGTCGCCCGCGGCGGCCAGCACGTCCGACGCCACGGGGCGCAGCACCGCGAGCTCGGCGTTCACCAGCGAGTTCCACCGGGTGGGGTCGACCTCGGCGATCGTCTCGGGGTTGCCGGACTCCAGCGCGAGCTGCATCGCCGTGAGGTCGGCGTCGCGCGAGGCGAGCTGCAGGCCGGGCAGGCGCAGGGTGTTCGTGATCGACCGCGCCTCGTCGCGCGCCTGGTCCTGCACGGCGAACAGGGAGGCGAGCTCGCGCACCTGCGCGCCGTCGGCGCCGTCGGTCGCGATCACGTCGGCGGCGACCGGCTGGGCGCGCAGCACCTGCTCGATCGTGTCGGCGACCGCACCGAACGCCGACATGCGGCTCGCCAGGGACCGCTCGGAGAGCGTCTCCGCCACCGTGACGGGCACCTGGTTGTCCGCCCGGACGATGTCGGTGTAGTTGCTGTCGACCAGCGACGGCGGGATGGAGCCGGCGTCCACGCGGTCGCGGATCTCGATGAGGCGGGTGTGCTGGTTGCTGGCGTTCGTCACCGCGTCGGCCACGCGGGCGTCCAGCGCCGACAGGTCGACCGACCGCAGCGCGACGCCCAGGGCCGCGATCGCGTCGTCCGTCGCGGAGCGCGACACCGTGAGGTTGCCGCCGAGCGCGCTGTCGCTGGCCTCCTGCACGGACAGGGTGCGCTCCTGCTGCAGCGCCTGGGCCGCGCGGGAGTACTGCGGCAGGGTCGCCACGATGTCACGGACGGTCGCCGCCGTGCGGGCCTCGTCGACGGACTGCGCGGCGATGTACCCCGCGGCGAGCAGCAGGACGAGCACGGGCACCGCGAGGACCGCCAGCACCTTGGCGCGGATGCCCAGCCTGCGCAGCATGTCGACCTGCCTCCCGAGTCCCTGGTCGCCCGCGGGGGCCCGTGGCGGCGCCCCCCGTCCGACATGCATCGGCGCGCCGGGGCCCGGACATGAGCGCTCCGCGTGGATTCTTCCCGGCCGGGGGCGCGGGAGGCGTGCCCGGGTCGTCCGGACGGGTGACCGGTGCCGCCGACCGCGGCGGCCACCCGGCCCGTGCGTAGCCTGGGCGGGTGCGCGTCGTGGAGGTCGTCCGTCCGGGTGGTCCGGAGCAGCTCGCGGTCGCGGACCGCCCCGACCCGGTGCCCGGCCCGGGCGAGGTGCTGGTCCGCACCGCCGCCGCGGGCGTGAACCGCGCGGACGTCCTGCAGCGGCAGGGGCACTACCCGCCGCCCGCCGGCGCGCCCGACTGGCCGGGGCTCGAGATCTCCGGCGAGGTCGCCGGTCACGGCCCGGGCGTCGACGCCGCCGCCTGGCCGCTCGGCGCCCGGGTCGCCGCCCTGCTGCCCGGTGGCGGGTACGCGACGGCCGCGGCCGTGCACGCCGGCCTGCTGCTGCCCGTGCCGGACGGGATCGACCTCGTCGACGCCGCCGGGCTGCCGGAGGCGGTGTGCACCGCCTGGTCGAACCTCGTGGACGCGGGGCGGCTGCGCGCCGGCGAGACGCTGCTGGTGCAGGGCGGCTCCGGGGGCGTCGGGTCCGTGGCGGTCCAGCTCGGCGCGGCGCTCGGGGCGCACGTCGTGGCCACGGCGGGCGGGCCCGGGCGCGCGGCCCGCTGCCGGGAGCTCGGCGCCCGCACGGTCGTCGACCACCGCACCGCCGACGTGGCCGACGCGGTCCGGGAGGCCACGGGCGGCCACGGCGCGGACGTCGTGCTGGACGTGCTCGGCGCCGGCGGCCTCGCGACGAACCTCGCGGCGCTCGCGACGGGCGGGCGCCTGGTCGTCATCGGCACGCAGCGCGGGACGCGCGGGGAGATCGACCTGGGGCTGCTCCTCGCCCGGCGGGCCAGCGTCATCGGCACGACGCTGCGGTCCCGCCCGCTCGCCGAGCGGACCCGGATCGTCGCGGACGTCCGCGCGCACGCCTGGCCCCTGCTCGCGGACGGCCGGCTCCGGCCGGTGGTCCACGCCCGGCTGCCGCTGGAGCGGGCCGGGGACGCGCACCGGCTGCTCGACTCGGGCGAGGTCTTCGGCAAGGTCGTGCTCACGACCTGACGCCCCGGGCCGTCGCGTCCGGCCCCCGCCCGCCCGAGCGGGCCGGGGCAGGTGCCGCTCCGGGCCGCGCGCGAGAGGATGGTGGCATGAGCGAGCCCAGCACCCCCGGCCGGAACCCGCGCATCGTCGTGCTCGGCGGCGACGACCCCGGCACGGAGCGGGCACCCGGCGCGCCCGACGGCCCGTCCGGCGCGCCGCAGGACGCCGCCGAGGACCCGGCCGCCGTCGTCGGCGAGCCCGCGAAGGTGATGCGGATCGGCACGATGATCAAGCAGCTGCTCGAGGAGGTGCGCAGCGCCCCGCTCGACGAGGCGGCCCGCGCGCGCCTCGCCGAGGTGCACGAGCGGTCCCTGCACGAGCTGGAGGACGGCCTGTCCCCCGAGCTCATCGACGAGCTGCACCGCATCACGCTGCCGTTCGCCGACGAGCAGACCCCGAGCGACGCGGAGCTGCGGATCGCGCAGGCGCAGCTCGTGGGCTGGCTCGAGGGCCTGTTCCACGGCATCCAGACGGCGCTGGTCGCCCAGCAGATGGCCGCGCAGGCGCAGCTCACGCAGATGCGCCGCGCCCTGCCCGGGGGTCACGGCACGGGGGTGCCGGGTGCGCCCGGCGCCGCCGCGGGCCCGGGCGAGCAGGGACCCGGGCAGTACCTCTGACGCCCCCGCCGCCGGTCGGGCGGCGTCGGTCGGTCACGCGGCGTCGGCCGGTCCGGGCTCCGGGGCGCGCCTGCGCGCGGTGAGCACGATCGCGACCGACACGCACGCCAGCCCGACGACCTCCCACCCGTGCGGCCACTGCCGCAGCGCGACCGCCCCGACCACGGCCGCCGTCGCCGGCAGCATCGCCAGCAGGACCGCGAACGTCGCGGCGGTGACCCGGCGCAGCACCACCTGCTCGATCGCGTAGGGCACGACGGAGGACAGCACCGCGATCCCGAGCACCGCGAGCGCGAGGCGCGCGTCGTGCAGGACGGGCGCCGCCGGTGCGGCGAGGAACGGCGCGCCGACCAGCGCACCCGTGGTCATGCCGACGGCCAGCGAGGTGATCCCGTCGGGTCGCGCGGGCACGGTGCCGGCGTCCCCGTCCGCCAGGGACCGCCGCCGGCGCGCGCTGCCCTGCGCCACGCGCCGCCCGAGCAGGATGTACCCGGCCCAGCACGCCGCGGCCAGGCCGATGGCGACGAGCCCGCGCAGGCTGTCCTCCCCGCCGCCGCGCAGCTCCACGCCGGCGAGCGCCACGACGCCGGCCGCGGCCACGACGATGCCGAGCCGCTCCCGCCACGTCCGCCCGGTGACGGCCGCGACCGCGACCGGGCCGATGAACTCGATCGCCACGGCGGTGCCCAGCGGCAGCACGTCGATCGCCACGTAGAACGTCACGTTCATGGCCGCGAGCACCACCCCGAACAGCGCGGCCGCACCGAGGTCCCCGCGGGTCCAGCGGGCGCGCCACGGCCGGCGCCACGCGAGCAGCACGAGCGCCGCGACCGCGATCCGCAGCCACGCCACCGTCGGGGACGGGACGACGGCGAACAGCGCCACCGCCAGGGCGGCGCCGCCGTACTGCGCGAGGCCGGAGACGAGGAACAGCGCGGGCGCCGGGACCCGCGCGAGCGCCCCGCCGCCACCACCGCCCGCGCCGGCGCCACCGCCCGGTCCGCCGTCCGCCCGCGACCCCGGCGCGGCCGGCTCCCCGGGTGCCGAGGGCGTCCCCTCCGTCGTCGCGCGCATCGACGTCGCACTCTACGCACCGCGCGGGCAGCACGACGCCCCGGTGCGACGTGCGCACCGGGGCGTCGGCCGGTCAGCCCTTCACGGACCCCGCGAGCAGGCCGCGCACGAAGTACCGCTGCAGCGAGATGAACACGATCAGCGGCACGACCATCGAGATGAACGCGCCGGCCGTGAGCACGTGCCAGTCGCCGCCGCGGGTGCCCGCCATCTCGGCGACCGCCACGGTCAGCGGCCGCGACGTCGGGTTGGCGAACGTCAGGCCGACGAGCAGGTCGTTCCACACCCACAGGAACTGGAAGATGCCGAACGCGGCAATGGCCGGCACCAGGAGCGGCAGGAGCACCCGGAAGAAGATCTTCACGTGGCCCGCGCCGTCGACCCGCGCCGCCTCGACGAGCGACGACGGGATCTCCTTCATGAAGTTGTGGAGCAGGAAGATCGCCAGGGGCAGCGCGAAGATCGAGTGCGACAGCCACACCGTCCAGAACGACCCCTCGACGCCGACGCTCACGTAGTCCCGCAGCAGCGGCACCAGCGCCACCTGGAGCGGGACGATCTGGAGCGCGAAGACGGCGACGAACAGGAACTCGCGGCCCTTGAAGTCGATCCACGCGAACGCGTACGCCGCGAGCAGCGCGATGGTGATCGGGATGACCACCGCGGGGATCGTGATGACGAACGAGTTGACGAAGTACGTCGCCAGGTTCGCGCCGGAGCCGAACAGCGCCTGGTCGTAGTTGTCGAGCGTGAACTCGGACTCGCCGCTGAACAGCCCGCCGAACACCGTCCACCAGCCGGAGCGGCGGATGTCGAGCTCGGGCCGGAACGACGTGACGAGCAGGCCGATCGAGGGGATCGTCCACAGGATCGCGATGAGGATCGCCGCGAACGAGGCCCAGGGGGACGACAGCTTGCCCTTGGTGGCGATGGCCCGGCGCTCGAGGCGGCTGAGCCGGCGCGCGCCGACGGACGTCGAGCCGGTCCCGGAGGCCGCCTCGTCGAGCGCGGCGGCCGTCGGGACCACGGGGGGCGGGGGTGTGGACGTCATCGGATCTCCTCCGCCTTCCGCAGCTGCCGCACGTTGTAGATCACGATCGGGATCACCAGGATGAACAGGATCACCGCGAGCGCGGCGCCCAGGCCCTGGTTGTTCTGCCGGAAGGACTGCGTGTAGAACTCGTTCGCGATGACCTGCGTGTTGAACTGCCCGCCGGTCATGGTGCGGACGATGTCGAAGACCTTGAGCGTGCCGATGGCGATGGTGGTCAGCACGACGACCATCGCGGGTCGGATGGACGGCACCGTGATGTAGCGGAACATCCGCATGCCGCCGAGCCCGTCGAGGCGCGCGGCCTCGACGATGTCGTCCGGGATCGCCTTGATGGCCGCGGAGAGCACGGTCATCGCGAAACCGGTCTGGATCCACACCATCACGACGATGAGGAACATGGTGTTCCACGGCGAGTTGATGAGGAACTGCTGGGGTTCGAGGCCGATCCACACCAGCACCTGGTTGAGCAGGCCCGTCTGCTTGACCCCGGGCTGGTTCGGCTTGAACTCGTAGACGAACTTCCAGATGATCGACGCGCCCACCATCGAGATCGCCATCGGCACGAACACGAGCGCCTTGGCGAGCTTCTCGAACCGCGTCCGGTCCACCAGCACCGCGTACACCAGGCCGATGCCGGTGGACAGCAGCGGCACCAGCACCACCCACATCGCGGTGTTGACCAGGACGCTCTGGAACTGCCCCTCGGTCAGGGCGCGCTGGTAGTTGTCGAGCCCGATGAACTCGTTGCCGCGCTTGTCGAAGAACGAGTTCCAGAACGTGATGAGCGCCGGCCGCACCAGCCCGAAGGCCAGCAGCAGCAGCGCCGGGCCTGCGAACGCCGTGGCCACCACCCAGCGCGGGATCCTCTTGGGGCGGTCCACCAGGAAGAGGATCGCCCCCATCACGACGACGAACAGGACGATGGCGAACCCCATGAGGGCGAACTTCTCGCCAGGCGTCGATGCTTGCGTCAGCCAGTCCATGTGCCCCTCCGAGCCACGTCGGCCTGCCCGGCCGGCGGGGGCGGACCCCCGGCCGGCCGAGCAGGCCGCTTGCCGATCAGGTGATGTCGACCGTGCAGGTCAGGACGACGGCCAGGAGGCCTCGATCGCGTCCGTGACCTCCTCGGTGGAGGAGCCCGTCAGCCAGTTGACGATGCCGGTCCAGAAGGTGCCGGCACCGACCTCGCCGGGCATCAGGTCGGACGCGTCGAACCGGATGACGGCGTCGGGGTCGGAGAGGATCTCGGCCGACAGCTTGTCGAAGTCGGTGGCGAGGTTCTCGGTGTCGAGCCCGTTGTTCGCGCTGACCCAGCCGCCCATCGGGGTGGCCTTGGCCTTGGCGTTGGCCCAGTCCGCGGAGGACAGGTAGGTCTGGAACGCCTGGACCTCGGGACGGTCGTTGAAGGCCGCCACGAACTCGCCGCCGCCGAGCACCGGCTTGATGTCGGTCTGGTTGGTCGGCAGGTAGAACGCGTAGACGTCACCGTCCGGCGCGACCTCGGTGCCCTCCGGCCACTGCGTGGCGTAGAAGTTCGCCGCGCGGTGCATCCAGCAGGTGCCGTCGAGGATCGGGAAGCCCGCGTCCGTCCACGGGGTGGTGGCGATGGAGTCCACGCCGCCGAGGCCCGCGTTCACGTAGTCGGGGTTCTTGAGGATCTCGCCGACCGTGTCGAAGGCCTCGTTGACCTGCGGGTCGTTGAACGGGATCTCGTGGGTGTACCACTGGTCGTACACGTCGGGGCCCGCGGTGCGGAGCATGACGTCCTCGACCCAGTCGGTGCCCGGCCAGCCGGTGGCGTCGCCGGACTCCACGCCCGCGCACCACGGCATGGCGCCGTCGTCGACGATCTGCTGGGACAGGTCCATCATGTCGTCCCAGGTCTCCGGGATGTCGTACCCGGCGTCCTCGAACATCGCCGGCGAGTACCAGACGAACGACTTCGCGTTGGCGCCGAGCGGGGCGGCGTAGAACGTGCCGTCGACCGACCCGTAGTCCTTCCACGACTCGGAGAAGAACTCGTCCACGTTGGCCGCGGTCGCGTCGGGCGCAGGGACGATCGCGTCCGGGAAGTCCTGGACGATCGTCTTCAGCAGGCCGGGCTGCGGCAGGTACGCGATGTCCGGGGCGTTGCCGGCCTGGATGCGGACGAGCAGCTGGGCCTCGAACTCGCGGGAGCCCTCGTACTCCACCGTGACGCCGGTGCACTCCTCGAACGGGGTGTAGGAGTCCTCCTGGGTCTTCTGCTCGGGCTCGACGATCGACGTGTAGACGGTCACCGTGGTGCCGTCGAGGTCGCCGAACTCGTCGTAGGCGGAGCAGTCGATCTCGGACGACGCGCCGGTGTCCCCGCCGCCGCCCCCCGTGCTCTCGTCGCCCGAGTCACCCCCGGAACATGCCGTCAGCGCGAGCGCGAACCCGAGCCCGCCGGCGACGACGACGCCTGCCCGGCGTCGACGAATCCTGGTCATGCTGTGCCTCCACCTCGTCGTGGTTGCCGACCGCGGCGGGTACGCCCGGTCCGTGTCCCCTATGCAAGCGTTTACATGGCTGGCGCACAACCGGTTCCGGGCTACGGACCGGTCACGATTTGGTCACGCACCCGGGCGGTGGACCCGCGCTCCACCAGCGTCGTCGGGAACAGCACCTCCCGCGGCACCGGCGCGCCGGTGATCATCTCGAGCAGCATCGAGGCCGCGGTGACGCCCTGGTCGTGCGCGTTCTGCGCCATCGTCGTCAGGTCGAGGTGCTCGGCCATCTCGTGCCCGTCGACCCCGACCACCGACACGTCGCCGGGCACCCGCAGGCCCCGGTCGCGCAGCGCGAGGATCGCGCCCATCGCCATCTCGTCCGACGCCGCGAACACCGCCGTGACGTCCGGGCGGCGGTCGAGCAGGGCGTGCATCGACGCCCGTCCGCCCGCCACGTCGAAGTGCCCGTGCACCTCCAGCCCCTCGACCGGGAGGCCGCGGGCGGCCATCTCGGCGCGCCAGCCGGCCGCGCGCCGCACCGCCGGGGACCAGGGCAGGCAGTCGTCGGGCTCGCCCGACAGGTGCGCGATCGTCCGGTGCCCCAGGTCCGCCAGGTGCGCGACCGCCGTGCGCGCGGTCGCCACGTCGTCCAGCCCGACCGTGACGCGGCCCGGCGCCCCTGCGCCCACGAACACCAGCGGGTAGCCGAGGCCCTCGAGCGCCGCGACCTCCTCGGCCTCGAGGGGCAGGCCGACCACGAGCACGCCGTCCACCCGCCGCCGCAGCACGTCCGGGTCCACGCGCAGCCGCCGCACGTCGCGGCTCAGCTCGAACGTGTAGAGCAGGGCGTCGAAGTCCTCGACCCGCAGCGCCCGCTCCGCGCCCTCGATGACGTGGGCGAAGAACCAGTGCGCGACCCAGGGCGTGATCAGTCCGATGGTGCGGGTGCGGCCCGACGCGAGCGACGAGGCCGACGGCGACGGCACGTAGCCGAGCTCGTCGGCGGCCCGGCGCACCCGCTCGCGCGTGGCGGCGGTGACGTTCGGCAGGCCCCGCAGGGCGCGCGACACGGTCGCGGTGGACACCCCGGCTGCCCGGGCCACGTCGACGATGCCGTGCGCCATGGCGGGGATTGTGCTCCGCGCGGCTGGGCCGGGTCCACCGGGGGAGCCCGTGGGAGCGCTACCGCTTTTCGCGGCCCCCGGGACGGCGCGCACGCCTCCCGCGGGCACCGGCCGCCGCCGTCAGCGGCCGATGCTGCGCAGCACCGCGACGACGCCGTCGTCCGCGATCGTGCCGGTGACCTCGTCCGCCGCCTGCCGCACCGCGTCGGGCGCGTGCCCCATGGCCACCCCGCGCGCCGCCCAGCGCAGCATCTCGACGTCGTTGCCGCCGTCGCCCACCGCGACCGTCGCGAACGGCTCCACGCCGAGCCGCCGCCGCAGCTCCTCCAGCGTGCTGCCCTTGGACACCCCGCCCGGGGTCAGGTCCAGCCACGCGCTCCAGCCGACCGCGTAGGACACCTGGTGCAGGCCGACCCGCTCCACGAGCGCGTGGAACTCCTCGGGCGTGCTGCCCGGGTCGCGGATGACCACGCGCGTCGCCGGGCTCGCGCACAGCTCCTCGAACGTCGACACGCGCTGCTCCCCCGTCAGCTCGCCGTCCGGGAACGGCCGGGACACCAGGAACCCGCGGCCCAGGTCCTCCACCGCGAAGAACGCGTCGGGCAGCTCCATCTGCAGCGCCCGCAGCACCGGCTCGGGGTCGAACGTCGTGAGCTCGACGACCTCGTAGCCCTCCGGCCGCTCCGGGGCGACCCGCGCCAGCACCGCGCCGTTCGAGCACACCAGCCAGCCGTCGTCGATGCCGAGGTCGCGCGCCACCGGCACGGTCGCCAGGACCGCGCGGCCCGTCGCGAGCACCACGTGGGCGCCCGCCTCGCGCAGCGACGCGACGCACGCGCGCACCTCGTCCGAGACCACGCCGTCGTAGGTCATGAGCGTGCCGTCGACGTCGAGGGCGACCAGGGTCCCGGCCACGGTGCGCGGGTGGCTCATCGCGATCCGCCCCCCGCCGCCGCGGCGGTCCGCACCGGCTCCAGGACCTCCAGGCCCCCGAGGTACGGGCGCAGCCCCTCCGGCACCCGGACCGAGCCGTCCGCCTGCTGGTGGTTCTCGAGGATCGCGACGATCCACCGCGTGGTCGCGAGCGTGCCGTTGAGCGTCGCGACGGGGCGGACCTCGCCGTCCGCCGTGCGCTCCCGCACGCCCAGCCGGCGGGCCTGGAACGTCGTGCAGTTGGACGTGCTCGTCAGCTCCAGGTAGCGCTCCTGGCTCGGCAGCCACGCCTCGCAGTCGAACTTGCGCGCGGCGCTCGACCCGAGGTCGCCCGCGGCGGTGTCGATGACCCGGTACGGCAGCTCGGCGAGCGCGAGCATCTCCTCCTCCCAGCCGAGGATGCGCCGGTGCTCGGCCGCCGCGTCCTCGACCGTCGTGTAGGAGAACGCCTCCACCTTGTGGAACTGGTGCACGCGGATGATGCCGCGGGTGTCCTTGCCGTACGAGCCGGCCTCGCGGCGGTAGCACGCCGACCAGCCGGCGTAGCGGCGCGGCCCCGCCGACAGGTCGAGGATCTCGCCCGAGTGGTAGCCCGCGAGCGCCACCTCGCTGGTGCCCACCAGGTACAGGTCGTCGGCCTCGAGGCGGTAGATCTCGTCCGCGTGCGCCCCGAGGAACCCGGTCCCGGCCATGATCTCCGGCTTGACCAGGGTCGGCGTGATGACCGGGGTGAAGCCCACGGCCAGCGCCCGGTCCACGGCGGCGTTCAGCAGCGCGAGCTCCAGGCGGGCGCCGATCCCCGTGAGGTAGTAGAACCGCGCGCCGGAGACCTTCGCGCCGCGCTCGGTGTCGATCGCGGCGAGCCCCTCGCCCAGCTCCAGGTGGTCGCGGACCGCGAAGTCCGGCCCGTACTCCGCGGCGAAGTCGCGGGGGGTGCCCTCGTGCCGCAGCACCACGTAGTCGTCCTCGCCGCCGGCGGGCACGCCCTCCTCGACGACGTTGCCGATCCGCCGCGCGAGCTCCGTGGCGAGCGCGTCGGCCGCCTCCGCGTCCGCCTGCAGGGCCTTGACCTGCTCCGCGAGCGTCTTCGCGCGGGCGAGCAGCGCCTGCTTCTCGTCGCCCTGCGCGGAGGCGACCTGCTTGCCGAGGGACTTCTGCTCGGCCCGCAGCGTCTCGAAGTCGGTGAGCGCGGCACGGCGGCGGGCGTCGGCGTCGAGCACCTGGTCGACCAGACCGGGGTCGTCGCCGCGGGTCACCTGGCTCGCACGCACGACGTCCGGGTCCTGGCGCAGCAGCTTCAGATCGATCACACGGCGAGCCTACCGACCGCCGGCGCGCGCGGGACCGGACCGGCCGGCGCCCGCCGTGGGCAGGACCGGCCGCCGCGCCGTAGATTCCTCGCATGACCTGGGAAGCCTGGCTGTCCGTCACCGCCCTCGTGCTGTCGGTGGTGGCCGCCGGGGTCGCGGTCGCCGCCTGGCGGGGCGCCGCCGCGCGCGGTGCGGGGCGCGCGGCCACGGCGCCGGGTGCCGCGGGGCCGGCGGCCGGGCCGGGGAGCCGGCGGCCGCTGGTCGCGTTCGTCGCCAACCCGTCCAAGCCCGGCGTGCCGGACCTGCGCGCGACCGTGCGCCGGGTGTGCGCGGAGCAGTACCTGCCGGAGCCGCTCTGGCTCGAGACCACCCCCGAGGACCCGGGCATCGGCCAGACGCGGGACGCCGTCGCCCGCGGCGCGGACGTCGTGGTGGCCCTGGGCGGTGACGGCACCGTGCGCGCGGTCGCCGAGGCGCTCGTCGGGACCGGCGTCCCGATGGGTCTGGTGCCCGTCGGCACCGGCAACCTGCTCGCCCGCAACCTGGACATCCCGATCGGCGACCCGCTGGCGGCCCTGCAGATCGCGCTCGAGGGCACGGACCGGACGATCGACGTCGGCTGGCTCCGCGTCATCCGGTACGAGTCCCAGGTGGACGACGACATCGCGGAGGCCGCCGACGACCTGCCGGCGGACACCGACGTCCCCCGCGACCACATCTTCCTGGTCATCGCCGGGGTCGGCTTCGACGCGGCGATGGTCGCCGACGCGGACGACGAGCTGAAGGCGAAGGTCGGCTGGATCGCGTACTTCGTCGCCGGCATCAAGCACCTGCACGGCCGCCGGCTGCGCACCGTGCTCCGGCTCGACGACGCCCCGCCGACCAACGCCCGCGTCCGCTCCCTGCTGATCGGCAACTGCGGGCGCCTGCCCGGCGGCATCACGCTGCTCCCGGACGCCGAGCTCGACGACGGCTGGCTCGACGTCGCCGCCATCGACACCCGCGGCGGCGTCGCCGGCTGGGCGCAGCTGTTCGGCGAGGTGGTGCTCCAGGGCGTCGGCGTCCGCAGCCAGCTCCCGGCGAAGATCGGCCGCATCGACCACACCCGCGCCCGCGAGGTCCACCTCACGGTGGCCGGTGGCGAGTACGTCCAGGTGGACGGGGACGTGCTCGGCCACGTGACGGAGCTGTCCGCCCGGGTCGACGCCGGGGCGCTCGTCGTGCGGGTCGCCCGGGCCTGACCCGCCCGCCCCGTCGGCGCCGGCACCGGCGCACCGGCGTAACCGGGGCGCGCGTCAGACGCTCGTGCCGTCCCGCACCGACCGCAGCCACTCCCGGGCCCCGCGGAAGTCGGCGTCCGCCGTGCCGAGGTGCACGTCCGCCGCCTGCCCGTCCGCCCGCGGGTAGGAGCCGAGGTACCGCACCTGCGGGCACACCCGGTGCAGGCCCATGAACGCCTCGCCCATCCGCTCCTCGGCGATGTGGCCCTCCGCGTCGATGGAGAACGAGTACCGCCCCAGCGAGTCGCCGATCGGGCGGGACTCGATGCGGGACAGGTTCACGCCGCGCGCGGCGAACTGCTCCAGCATCGTCAGCAGCGCGCCGGCCTCGTTGGACGGCAGGTGCACGACGAGGGTCGTCTTGTCCGCGCCGGTCGGCGCCGGCACCTCACCGGGCGCGCCGACGACCACGAACCGCGTCGCGGCGTGCGGGTTGTCCGCGACGCCGTCCGCGAGCACGGGCAGCCCGTAGTGCGCGGGTGCGGCCGGCGGCACGAGCGCGGCGTCGAAGCCGAGCGCGTCGCCGTCGCCCGCCTGCGCGAGCAGCGCAGCCGGCGCCGTGTTCGACGTCGCGGGCACGTGGACGACCCCCGGCAGGTGCGCCGCCAGCCACCGGCGGCACTGCACCCACGCGTGCGGGTGGGCCGCGACGCGCCGCACGTCCGCCAGGGAGGTGCCGGGCCGCGCGACGAGCGAGAAGCCGACCTGGACGAGCACCTCGCGCTGCAGCACCAGCGGGCTCCCCACCGCGAGCGCGTCGAGCGTCGCCGTGACCCCGCCCTCGACCGTGCTCTCGATCGCGACCACCGCGTGGTCGGCGTCCCCGGAGCGCACCGCCTCGATGGCCGAGACGACGTCGGGCTGCGGGAGGTAGACGGCCTCCTGCGGGCTCGCGACCTGCCGCAGCGCCACCTCGGTGAAGGTGCCCGCGGGGCCCAGGTAGGCGTAGCGGGGACGACCGGGCATGGGGACCTCCGGGTCGGGCGGTGGCGGTGCGGCGGGACGGACGGGACGAGCGGTCGCGCGGGGCGCGTGAGGACGGCGTGAGCACGCTGTGGGGCGCGCGTGCACGTGCCGTCCGGGCGCGCCCGGGCGACCCGGCCGAGCGTAGTGCGCCCGTACGCTGGGCCGGTGCCGCCGTCCACACCCGTTCCCGCACCGCCCGCCGCCCGGACGTCCCGGCGGACGCGCGGCGCACGGGTGGCGGCGCTGCTCGCCGCGCTGCTGGTGCTGACCCTGGGGTGGTCCGCGACCCCGGCGGTGGCCGGCACCGCCGCGACGGCCGCCGCCGTCCCCGACGAGGTCGACGGCCCCGTCGTCCTCGTCGGCGCGACCGGCCTGCGGTGGGACGACCTCGGCTCGCTGACGACGCCCGCGCTGTGGCAGCTCTCCCGGGAGGGGTCGCTCGGCACGACCGTCGTGCGGTCGGTGGGGTCGTACACGTGCCCGAGCGCGGGGTGGCTCGCCGTCTCGGCGGGCGGCCGCGCGGACGACCTCCGCGTGCCGGACGGCACGTGCCGGACCCTGCGCGACCCGCTGGCGAACGGCGCCGTCCCGGGGTGGGCGGACTACGTCGCCGCGACGGACGCGTCCTCGTACTCCTCGCGCCTCGGGCTGCTGGGGGACACGCTCGCGGACGCCGGGGTCCCGGTCGCCGGCATCGGCCCCGGCGCGGCGATCGCCCTGGCCGGGTCGGACGGCACGCCGGTCGGGACGCACCTGCGCAAGCCGGCGGACGCGCAGGCGCTCGAGGCCGCCGTCGCCGTCGCGCTGGCCGACGCCCGGCTGGTCGTCGTGGACGTGGGGACGGTCCGCGACCCGGGCTACCAGACCCGCGGCCGCGTCGAGTCCGACGGCACCGCCGACCCGGACGCCGAGCAGGAGGTCCCGGACCTCTCGGGGACGGACGTCGTCACGGCACCGACCCGCGCCGAGCAGGTGCAGGAGATCGACGCCCGCGTCGGCGCCGTCCTGGCGGCGGCCCGGCGCGCGGACCCGGACGCGACCGTGCTCGTGGCGTCCGTCGCGGACTCCAGCCGGCGGGCGCACCTGCAGCTCGCGGCCGCCACCGGGCCGGGCTACGACGGCGGGACGATCGGCGCGCCGTCCACGCGGCAGACCGGGTACCTGCAGACGACCGACATCACGCCGACGCTGCTCGACGCGCTCGGGATCCGCGACCGGGCGCCGTCGGGCGCGCTCGTCGGGTCGACCATCCGGCAGACGCCCGACGACGCGCCGGCCGGGGAGCGCGTCGCGTACCTCATCGACCAGAACCGGCACGCGCAGGCCGCCAAGCCGCTCGTCGGCGGGTTCTACGTGTTCTGGGTCGGGATGAACCTCGCCCTGTACCTGCTCGTGATGGTCGGCCTGAACCACCGGGTGCGCACCGCCTGGTCCCGGCTGCTCCACCGGCTGTGGCCGCGCCGGGTCGCCGGCTCGGCCCACCCCGCGCGCGTGCTGCACGGCCTGCGCGTGGGCGCCGTCGTCGTGGCGGCGGTCCCGGTCTCGACGTTCCTGGCGAACCTGCTGCCCTGGTGGCGCTCGGCGACCCCCGGGTGGGCGCTGGCCGGTGCCGTCGCGCTGTTCGCCGCCGCCGTGACCGCCCTGGCGCTGCTGCCCGCGTGGTGGGGCGGGCGGCTGCTCGGCCCGCTCGGCGTGGTCAGCGGCGTGACGGCCGCGGTGCTGGCCCTCGACGTCGCGACCGGCGCGCGCCTCGCCCTGGACTCGATGATGGGGCCGGGGTCGCTCGTCGCCGGGCGGTTCTACGGCTTCGGCAACCCGGCGTTCGCCCTGTTCGCGACGGCGATGATCCTGACGGCGGTGGCGCTCGCGGACCCGCTGCTGCGCGCGGGCCGCCGGGGCCTGGCGGTCGGCGTGGTCGCCGCCACGGGCCTGGTCGCGACCGTCGTCAACGGCCTGCCGTCCCTCGGGGCCGACTTCGGCGGGCCGCCGGCGCTGGTCCCGGGCTTCCTGATCCTGGGGCTGCTCACCGCGGGCCTGCGGCTCAGCTGGCGCCGGGTGGTGGCGGTGCTCGGCGCGGGCGCCGTGACGGTCGTCGGCATCGCGGTGGTGGACTGGATGCGGCCCCCGGACGACCGGACCCACCTCGGGCGGTTCATCGAGACCGTGCTCGACGGCGGGCTGACCACGGTGCTGGCCCGCAAGGCCGAGACCAACCTGCGCATCCTGTTCGGCAGCGAGCAGACCCTGCTGGCGATCGGCGGCCTGCTGCTCGTCGTGCTGCTGGTCGGCCGCCCCGCGCGGTCGGCGGTGCGCGCGGACGACGGGGGCCCGTACGCCTGGCTGTCCGCGGGCGCCCCGCTGCGGCGGCTGGCCACGGACGCGCCGGTGCTGCTCAAGGGCCTCACGGCGCTGGCCGTCACGCTCGGCATCGGCTTCGCCCTGAACGACTCCGGCGTGGTGGTGCCGGCCACCGGCATCGGCCTGGCCGTCCCGCTGCTGGCCGCGACGTGCGCGACGTGGATGCTCTCGCTGCAGCCGCCCGCCGCCGGGCGCGCGGGCGGCGACGCCGCGGGTCAGAGGCCGCCCGGCACCCCGGCCACGGCGTCCGCGGCGCCCTCGGCGGCGAGCGCCGCCGCGGGGCCCGGCTCGTCGACGGCGGCCGGCGGCCGCACCGCGTCGGCGAACGTGCAGGGACGCCCGAACAGGTAGCCCTGCACGAGGTCGCAGCCGAGCTCCCGCAGCGCGACGTGCTGGGTGCGGTCCTCGACGCCCTCGGCGATGACGTCGGCGCCGAGCGACCGGCCGAGCGCGACCACCGCCTCCACCACGCCCGCCGCGCGGGGCCCGACCGGCCCGGAGCCGCCGAGGCCGTGCACGAACGACTGGTCGATCTTCAGCAGGGTGACCGGGTAGTCGTGCAGGCGGGACAGGGACGAGTACCCGGTCCCGAAGTCGTCGACGGCCACCCCGACGCCGAGCTCGCGCAGCGCGCGCAGCATCGGCACCACGCGCGTGTCGTCGGCCAGCGCGCCCTCGGTCACCTCGATGCCGAGCCACGCCGCGGGGGCGTCGTGCGCCGCGAGCAGGTCGACGACGAGCGTGACCAGGTCCGGGCGGTCCTTCTGGCCGACGAACTGCCGCGGGGAGACGTTGACCCACACCCGCAAGTCCGCGCCGGTGCCGCGGTTGTGCGCGACGACCTCGCCGAGCGCGCGGTCCAGCGCCCACGCGCCGAGCTCGCCGATCAGGCCGGTCTCCTCCGCCACCGGGATGAACTCCGCCGGGGGCACGGGCCCGCGGGACCGGCTGGTCCACCGCATGAGCGCCTCGACGCCCTCGACCCGCCCGTGCACGAGGTCGACCTCCGCCTGGTACACGAGGGCCATCTCGCCCTCCGCGACCGCGCGGCGCAGGTCGGCCGCCATGGTGAGCCGCTGCCGCGCGCGGTCGGCGGCCTGCTCCTCGTACCACTCGTGGCAGCCGCCGCCGGCGGCCTTCGCCCGGTACATCGCCACGTCCGCGCACCGCAGCAGCTCGTCCCAGGGCATGGTCCCCGGCGGGGCGTGGACGACGCCGACGCTGCACCCGACGGCGAACTCCTCGTCGTGCAGCGCGAACGGCTCGTCGAACGCGGCGACGATGCGCGACGCCACGGCGTCCGCCACCCCGGGGGTGGCGTCCGGCAGCAGCACCACGAACTCGTCGCCGCCGACCCGGGCGGGCGTGGCGCGGTGCGGCAGGCCCGCGGCGACCCGGGCCGCCGCGCGGCGCAGCAGCTCGTCGCCCACCACGTGCCCGTAGGAGTCGTTGACGAGCTTGAACCGGTCCAGGTCCAGCAGCAGCAGCGCGGTGCCGACGCGCGACGTGGCGAGCGCCGCCACGGCCCGCTCGCGGGCGACGTCCCGGTTCGCCAGCCCGGTGAGCGGGTCGTGGGTGGCGGCGTGCGTGAGCCGGTCCTGGGCGTCGCGGAACCGGGTGACGTCGCGCGCGACGACCAGCACCGAGTCGACGGTCCCCGCCGGCCCGCGCTCCGGGACGGCGCGGATCTCGTACCAGCTGCCCTGGTGCTCCGCGGACATGCTGATCAGGCGGCGGGGGTCGTGCTCGACGTCGGCGCCCGGGTCGGAGGCGATCGCGAGCATGTGGTTCGCGAGCGCGCGCACGGCGTCCATCACCGGGGAGCGGGACGCGAGCTCGGCCGCCCGCAGCCCGATGTCGTCCTCCGTGAGCTGCGCGGCCCGGCGCATGGCCACGTTCGCGAACCGCAGCCGGGCCTCGACGTCCACGCGGGCGATCGCGTCCGGGGTGTTGCGGGTGATCGACTCCAGGTCGCGCGTCCGGTCCGCGAGCGCCCGCGTCCGCTCGGCGGCGAGCTCGACGGCGCGGTTCTCCGCCGCGGCGCGCGACGTCAGCAGCCCCACGACGAGGGCGGTGAGCACCGTCCCGGCGAGCAGCGGGAACCACGTCAGCGGCCCGGGCACGTCGGACTGCGCCGCGACCAGCGTCCACGTCCGGCCGGCGACGGGCACGTCCCGCGTGCGCACCACCGGGGCCCGGACCGCGGCGGCGCCCGCCCCGGCGGGCAGCGCCCCCAGCAGCTGGTCGCCGTCCAGCACCGCGGTGCTGTCCTCCGGCTCGTCGAGGAGGGCGAGGAGGGGGTCGAACCGCACCGTGGTCACCGTCCACCCCAGCAGGCGACGGACCCGCTCCCCGCGCGACCGGGGAGCGTCCGGGCCGTCGAACACCGGCGCGACGGCAGCCGTCTCCATGCCCCCGACGGCCCCGGCGCGGGCGACCAGCCCCGCGTCCGCCCCGTCGTAGGCGGCGCCGACGTCGGCGGTGTACGGCTCGGACACGACGACGTCCCCGAGGTCGCGGGACGCGATGAGCGCCTCCTCGAGGGCGCGCACGGCGACGGGGTCCGCGGTGCGCCCGGCCACGAGCTCGTCGACCAGCGAGGCCGGCCCGAGGCGCACGACCTGGGCGGCCGCCACCGCTCCGGGCGGCAGCTCCGTCCCACCGCCGACGAGGTCGACGAGCCCCGCGCGGTCCGCCGGGTCCGCGGGGGCCGGGATCCAGGCGACCCCGCCGATCGTCTCCGTCCTGTCCGCCGGGCCGACGAACACCCGCAGGTGCGACTCCCAGGCGTCGGCGGTCGCCGTCCACGCGTCGTCGGGGCCGGGCGTGAGCATCAGCGCCGACGTCCGCGCGAGGCGCAGCTGCATGTCCCACCGCGCCACCAGCGCCTCGGCCGTGACGGCCAGCCGGGCGCGGGCCTCGTCCGCCGCGTGGTCGCGCCGCTGGTGCCCGTCGAACGCCGAGACCGCGAGGGACAGCACCAGCCCGACCGGCACGGCCACCGCGACGATCACGCGCACGCGGGTGCGGGCACGTCGGCGCTCGTCGAGCGGCATGCCCACCTCCTTCGCGTCCTGCGTCCCCCTCCCATCGGCCGGCACGCACCCCCGCGCGACCACGGCGCAGCAGATTCACCCGATGCGCGGCGGTTCGTCCCGCCCCGCGAGCCGCGCCACGGCGGCGCGCGCCTCTCACCTACACTCGCCAGCGTGATCTTCAAGTCGGTGGGCGAGGGCAGGCCCTATCCCGACCACGGGCTCGTGACGCCCAAGCAGTGGGCGGACGTGCCGCCGCGGCAGGTGCGGCTCGACGAGCTGGTCACGACCAAGCGCACCCTGAACCTCGACAACCTGCTGTCCGAGGACTCCACGTTCTACGGCGACCTGTTCGCCCACGTCGTGCAGTGGCGCGGCGTGCTCTACCTGGAGGACGGCCTGCACCGGGCGGTGCGCGCCGCGCTGCAGCAGCGGCCCGTGCTGCACGCGCGCGTCCTGGTGATCGAGACCGATGAGCACTGACCGCACCCCCGACGTTGCCCGGCAGCGACGCCGCCGGCACACCCGTGAGCGCCAGGCCGTCGTGTTCGGCGTGCTGCTGGCCGGCCTCGGCGTCGCCGCCGCCGGCGCGGGGGCCGTCTACACGGGCAACCTCGAGCTGCCGTTCCTGACGCGGGACTTCTCGTCCCCGGAGCCGACCGGCCTGGCCGTCGCGGACTCGCCCTGCCCGCCGGAGGGCGCCACGCCGGTGCCCTACGGGCAGATCACCGTGAACGTGTACAACAGCACGAACCGCGTCGGGCTGGCCGGCGACACCGGCGACGCGCTCGAGTCCCGCGGCTTCGTCATCGGCGCCGAGGCGAACGCCCGCGGCGCCGGCTACGCCACGTACCCGGACACGGCGCTCATCCAGTTCGGCTCGCAGGGCGTCGCCGCCGCCTACACCGTGGCCGCGCAGTTCGACTCCCCGCAGCTGGTGCTCGACACCCGCGAGGACGCCACGGTCGACGTGGTGGTCGGCGCCGCGTTCAACAACCTGGTCGCCGCCGCGGACGTCGTCCTGACGCCGGACCAGCCGTTCGCCGTGCCGGAGGGCTGCATCGCCCTGGACCAGGTCACGGCGCGGCCGCAGCCGACGCCGACCGCCCCGGCGACCACCGCGCCGCCCGCGGGCTGACCCCGCCGGCGCGGCGCGCGGCGGGAGCCCCCACGGGCCCGCGCCGCGCGCCGGTGGTCAGCGCGTCCGGCCCTCGAGCTCCGTGCCGCCCGGGACGGAGGCCGGCGACGCGGGCTCCTGGCTCGTGCCGCGCCACCGGGCCACGGCCCGCATGACGTGGTAGACGCCGATCGCCGCGGCCGTGCCCAGCGCGATGCCGGCGAACTGCAGGTCGCCCGCCGTCCAGGTGAAGTTCGCGATGCCGATGACCAGCGCGACGGCGGCGGTCGTGAGGTTCACCGGGTCGGAGAAGTCGACCTTGTTCTGCACCCAGATCCGGGCGCCGAGCACGCCGATCATGCCGTAGAGGACCGTCGTGGCCCCGCCGAGCACCCCGGGCGGGATGGTGTTGATGAGCTCGCCGAACTTGGGCGACAGGCTGAGCACCAGCGCGGTGGCGGCGGCCACCCAGTACGCGGCCGTCGAGTACACCTTGGTGGCGGCCATGACGCCGATGTTCTCGGCGTACGTGGTGGTGCCCGAGCCGCCGCCGAGGCCCGCGAACGTGGTGGCCAGGCCGTCGGCGAACAGGGCGCGACCGGTCAGGTGGTCGAGGTTGCGGTCCGTCATCGCGGCGACCGACTTCACGTGCCCGACGTTCTCGGCGATCAGCACGAAGACGACCGGGAGGAACAGGCCGAGCAGGTGCGGCTCGAACGTCGGCGTCACGAAGTCCGGCAGGCCGAACCAGGCGGCGTCACCCACGGCGGCGAAGTCGACCTCGCCGCGCACCCAGGCGACGACGTACCCGACGACCACGCCGACGAGGATGGACAGCCGGCCGAGGATGCCCCGGAACAGCACGGCCGCGAGGACGATCGCGCCGAGGGTCGCGAGCGCCGTCACGGGGGCGGCGCGGAACCCGCTGCACACGCCCTCCGCGTCGCACGACCCCCACGCCGTGGGGGCGAGGTTGAAGCCGATGAGCGCGACCACGGTGCCGGTGACCACCGGCGGCATGACGACGTCGATCCACCGGGACCCCGCGAGGTGCACGACCAGGCCGACCGCCGCGAGCAGCACGCCGGTCACGAGGATGCCGCCGACCGCGGCGGACTGGCCGCCCGAGGCGGTCGCCGCGACGATCGGGCCGATGAACGCGAAGCTCGACCCGAGGTAGGACGGCAGCCGGTTGCCCGTGACCAGCAGGAACGTCACGGTGCCGATCGCCGAGAACAGCAGCGTCGTCGCCGGCGAGAAGCCGGTCAGCAGCGGCACCAGGAACGTCGCGCCGAACATCGCGACGACGTGCTGCATGCCGATCCCGATGGTCCGGGGCCAGCTCAACCGCTCCTCCGGGGCGACGACCGCCCCCGGGGCGACGCTCCTGCCGTCGCCGTGCACCCGCCACCCGAACGCGCTCACGCGGTCCCGCCTCCTCGCTGCCCGGCCCGGTCCGTCCGGGCGCGCCGGACCGCAGGCTAGCGGCTCGGTCCCCGGGCCCGTCGGGACGGTCCGCCGCGTAGGGTGTCCCGCGCCCGGACTCACACGCGGAGGTGCGCCATCGACCGCCTGCTGCGCTCCCGCGCTGCGCTGTGGACCGCGTTCGTCGCGGTGCACGCCTGGATCGGGTACGTCGGGACCGTGCTCATCCCGACGAAGGCGTTCTGGGACGTCGACCTGTACCGCTGGTGGATGTGGCAGGGGCTGCACGAGGGCGTGTGGCCGGTGCTGAGCGGCGACTGGGTGTACCCGGCCGGCGCGGTGCTGCCGATGCTCGCGCCGGCGCTGGTGGTCGACGCCGTCGACACCCGCGCGTACGCCGTCGCGTGGACGGTGCTGATCGCGGCCGCGAACGCCGCGGCCGTCGGGGTGCTGCTGCGCGGGACGCGCGCGCCGGCCCGGGACGCGCGGCCGGGGGCGGACGGCGGCGTCGCCGGGGTGGTCACCGGCCCGCCGGGGCACGACCCCGCGGCGGGCGCGTGGTGGTGGCTGGCGTTCGTCCTGCTGCTCGGCCCCGTGGCGGTGGGCCGGCTCGACGCGGTGGTCGCGCCGGTGGTGGTCGTCGCGCTCACGCTCGCGCTGCGCCGGCCGGCGGTCGCCTCGGCCCTGCTGACGGCCGGCGCGTGGATCAAGGTCGCCCCCGGTGCCCTGCTGCTGCCGCTGGTGCTCGTGGTGCGGCGGCCGTGGCGCGACCTCGTGCTGCCGGCCGCGCTGGTGTGCGTCGCCGTGGCGACGGCCGTCGTCGCGGGCGGCGGGGCGGCGCACCTGACGTCGTTCCTCACCGAGCAGGGCGACCGGGGGCTCCAGGTCGAGGCGGTCGCGGCCACGCCGTGGGTGCTGGCCGGGCTCGGGTCGCCGGACGTGCGCGTGGTGCTCAACCAGGCGATCACCACGTGGGAGATCACCGGCCCCGGCACGGCCGCCGTGGCCGGGGCGCTCGGCCTGCTGCTGCCGCTGGCCCTCGCGGCCGTCACCGCGCTGCTCGCGTGGGTGCGGCTGCGTGCCGGGGACCGGCTGGACACCGCGGGGTTCCT
The DNA here is from genome assembly GCA_014763765.1 of Micrococcales bacterium. GTDB lineage: Bacteria > Actinomycetota > Actinomycetes > Actinomycetales > Cellulomonadaceae > Cellulomonas. Next base: position 3,986 of record JACXUT010000023.1, on the reverse strand, counting down.
CGCCCGCGGTGCGCTGCTGGTGGCCGTGACGCTGATCGTGGCGAACAAGGTCGGGTCGCCGCAGTTCGTGGGATGGCTCGCGGGGCCGGTGGTCGTCGGCCTGGCCCGGCCCGGCGCGGCGGGCCTGCGCGCCTGGCGGCTGCCCGCGGTGCTGGTGCTCGTCGTGGCGGCGCTCACCCAGTGGGTGTTCCCCGTGACCTACGACGGGATCACGGCGCAGCAGGCCGGGCCGTCGCTCCTGCTGGTGCTGCGCAACGTGCTGCTGGTGGTCCTCGCGGTCGTGGTGGCGCGGGACGTCGTCCGCACGGGACGGGCCCCGGCCACCACGACCGCGCGGGTCAGCGCACCTGCGGCATGACCTGCGAGGCCACCAGCTCCAGGTGGTCCAGGTCGTGCAGGTCGAGCACCTGGAGGTAGACCCGGCTCACGCCCAGCTCCGCGAGCGCGCCGAGCCGGTCGACGACCGCGGTGGGCGTGCCGGCGACGCCGACCTCGCGGAGCTCCTTCGGGTCGCGCCCGATCGCGGCGGCCCGGCGGTCCACCTCCGCGTCGTCCCGGCCGACCGCCACCACGAGCGCGGCCGACATCGTGAGCGACTGCGGGTCGCGGCCGATCGCCCGGCAGGCCTCGCGCACGGTCTCGAGCCTCTCGCCGACCTGGTCCAGCGGCGGGAACGACAGGTTGAACTCGCTCGCGAACCGGGCCGCGAGCGCCGGCGTCCGCTTCGGGCCCAGGCCGCCGACGATCACCGGCACGCCCGCGCGCGACGGGTCGAGGGGCGAGCGCTGGACCGGCTTCGGCAGCGCCGGGCTGTCCGTCAGCGTGTAGTGCTCGCCGGCGTAGGAGAACCGCTCCCCCACGGGCGTCCCCCACAGGCCGGTCACGACCTCGAGCTGCTCGGTGAACGGGCCGAAGCGCCTGGCCGGGAACGGGATGCCGTACGCGGCGTGCTCCTGCGCGAACCACCCGGCGCCCAGGCCGAGCTCCACGCGGCCGCCCGACATCTGGTCGACCTGCGCCACCTGGATCGCCAGCACGCCCGGGTGCCGGAACGTCGCGGAGGTCACGAGCGTGCCGAGCCGGACGCGGCTGGTCTCGCGCGCCAGGCCGGCGAGCGTGGTCCACGCGTCCGTGGGGCCGGGCAGCCCGTCGCCGGCCATGCTCAGGTAGTGGTCGGAGCGGAAGAAGGCGTCGAAGCCCAGCTCCTCGGTGGCGCGCGCGACGGCGAGGATGTCGTCGTAGGAGGCGCCCTGCTGCGGTTCGGTGAAGATCCTCAGGTCCATGCCGCCGAGCCTTTCACGTCGTCCCGGGTGCGTGCCCTGCGACGTACGGATGCCGCTGCCCGCCGGCGCGTGAGACGGTGAGGACATGGTGACGCAGCTCGGTCTCGCCCTCGACGCGCTGGCGGTCGCCGACTGGCGGCGGCGCACCGCGCAGACCTACGCGGACGTCCGCAGGATCGCCGCGGACGACCCGGCCGCCGCGCACGCCGAGTGGGTGGCGCGCCGCGACGAGCTGTTCGCCGAGCACGCCGCGTCGCCCCTGCGCCCGGCCGCCAAGGCGGTGTTCCGCGGCCTGGACGTCGCGCCGTACGACCCGGCCTACCGGTTCGAGGTCCGGGTGCGCGCGACGTCGGCCCAGCGGCTCGAGGTCGCGACCGGGACCGACGGCGTCGTGCCGTTCGACCGCGTCGGGCGGGTCGAGCTCGAGGGGCTCGGCGGGCTGTCGGTGTGGGCGCTGCGCACGTACGGCGGCGGCATCTTCGTCCCCGTGAAGGACCGCACGTCGGGCCGCGGGAGCTACGGCGGCGGCCGGTACGTGCTGGACACCGTCAAGGGCGCCGACCTGGGGCGCGCGGCGGACGGCGGCCTGGTGGTCGACCTGAACTTCGCCTACAACCCGTCGTGCGCCTACGACCCCGCCTGGGCGTGCCCGCTGGCCACGCGGGGCAACGTGCTCGACGCGGAGGTGCCCGTCGGCGAGCGGCAGCCCGACCCGATGCTGGTGATCGACGCGGAGAACGAGGCCGGCTGACCGCGGGCGCGGGCCCCGCCGCCTAGGCTGGCGCGGTGCCCGACCAGCCCCTGGAGCCCGACGTCGCCGTGCCCGCCCGCACCACCCGCGCCGGCGGCCTCGTCGTCGAGACCCGCACCGCCGCTGACGTCACCGCCGCCGAGCTGTACCTGCTGCTGCGGCTGCGCGTCGACGTGTTCGTGGTCGAGCAGGCGTGCCCGTACCCGGACCTGGACGGCCGGGACCTGCTGCCGGACACCCTGCAGGTCTGGGCGCACGACGGCGGCGAGGTGCTGGGCTGCCTGCGGGTGCTGCGGGCCGGCAGCGCCTCCCCCGCGATCGGCCGGGTCGTCACGGCGCCGGCCGCGCGCGGTCGCGGGGTGGCGGCGGCCCTCCTCGAGCACGCCGTGGGCCTGTGCGGACCGGACGCGGCGATCGACCTGCACGCGCAGGCGCACCTCGAGGGCTGGTACGCCCGCTTCGGGTTCGAGCGGGCGGGCGACGGCTACGACGAGGACGGGATCCCGCACGTGCCGATGGTCCGGCGCCCGGCCTGAGCCCGCCGCCGACCGGCCGGCCCGGCGGTCAGCGCTGGCAGGTGGGGCACCAGTACAGCCGCCGGCCGGCCATCTCCTCGACGGCGACCGGCGTGCCGCACGTCCGGCACGGCTCCCCCGCCCGGCCGTAGACCCAGTGCCGCTCGGCGGGGTCCGCCAGCGCCGCGGCCCGGCCCGCCTCGTCGAGGTCCTCGCGGGTGAGCATGACGCCGGTGCGGATGCCGTCCGCCAGCAGCAGCGCCCAGTCGTCCCACAGCGCCCGGGCGGTCTCGCGCGGCACCCGCGTCCCCGGGGTGTGCGGGTCGAGCCGCGCGCGGTACAGCAGCTCCGCGCGGTAGATGTTGCCGATGCCGGCGACGACGGCCTGGTCCATGAGGAGCTGGCCGACGGGCGTGCGGCGCGCGGTGAGGCGCTGCACCACGACGTCGCCGGCCCCGGGCCCGGCCGCCTCCGACGGCGTCCCGGTGACCCGGGCGCGGACGTCGTCCTCGACCGCCGGGTCGGGCCCGAGCCGGTCGATCGCGGCGGCGGTCGCGGCCGGGTCGAGCACCTCGCACGCCGTCGGGCCGCGCAGGTCGGCCACCGTCGCCTCCGTGGCGATCCGGACGCGCACCTGCCCGACCGGTGCCGGCGGGAACTCCTCGACCTCGGCCCCGACGTCGCCCTCCCGCTCCCCCTCGCCCATCCGCAGCCGGCGCCGGACCCGGGGGGCGCCGAGGCTGGCGACCGCGGCGACGCCGTCCTCCAGGGGCGAGACGACGCCGGCGAAGTCCCAGGCGCCGTACAGCCCCAGGTGCACCCGCAGCACGTGCCCTCCCTCGAAGCCGAGGAACAGCTGCTTGCCGACGGCCGCCGAGGTCAGCAGCTCCCGGCCGTCGAGCAGCGCGGCACCGGCGGCGAACCGTCCCTGCGGGGACGACACCGCCGGTCGGTGGCCGACGAGGTCCCGGGCGAACTGGCGGGCGATGCGGTGGACGGTGTGACCCTCGGGCATGCGCCCAGGCTAGGTGCGGGGTCCGACGTCAGTCGTCCCAGAACGCCGTCCACGCGCCCAGCACGAGCGCGACGGCGACCAGGCCGAGCGCCGGGCCGACGACGGTCCACGACCACTGCGCGGCGAGCTCCGTCACCGCTCCGCCGCCGGCGACCACGCGCTCGACGAGGGCGGAGGCGAGCCGGAGCACGATCTCCACCAGCGCGTCGGTCGACCCGCTCAGCACGCGGACCACCGGTGCTCGAGGACGTCCGTGCTGGTCATGAGGCCCATCCTGTCATCCTCAGCCCGCTCCCAGGAAGTCCTCGGGCGCGTGTCGGCGGGGTCCTGCGCGACCACCGGGTCCGAGGGGGGAGGATGGTGCCCTCCCGACCCGACCCGCAGGACCCGCATGCCCCCCACGCCAGCAGCCCGTCGAGCAC
>JACXUT010000286.1 GCA_014763765.1 Micrococcales bacterium | reverse complement strand
GGGTCAGTGGGGGCGGCGGAGGGCGGTGGCGGCGACGGTCAGGCCCACGGCGGTCAGCGCCACGCCGACCCACGCGGGCGCGAGGTAGCCGAGGCCGGCGGCGATGACCAGGCCGCCCGCCCAGGCGCCGGCGGCGTTGCCGACGTTCAGCGCGGAGTGGCACAGGGCGGCGCCGAGGGACGGTGCGTGCGGCGAGAGATCCATGAGCCAGGACTGCAGCGCCAGGCCGAGCACCTGCGACGCGACGCCGAGCCCGACGACGGCCAGGACGCCGGGGACGGGCGACCGCCCGAGCACCGCGACGAGGACCAGCACGACGGTGGTCGCCGCGAAGCCGAGCAGGACGGTGCGCGGCACGGACCGGTCGGCGAGCCGCCCGCCCAGCAGGGTGCCGACGGTCATGCCGACGCCGAACAGCGCGAGGACGACGGGCACGGTGGTGACCGCGAGGCCCGTGACCTCGGTGAGCAGCGGCGAGACGTACGAGTACACCGCGAACATGCCGCCGTCAGCCCGGCCATCATCGTCGCGACGGCCTGCCCGCGGCGCCCGGGGCCGGCGACGTGGGCGCCCATCGCGGCACCGACACCGAAGAACGCCCCGTGCGGCAGCCCCGCGACGAACCGCGCGGCGACCAGCCAACCGGCCGTGGGGGCGAGGGCGGACAGGACGTTGCCGACGGTGAACGCCGCCATGAGCAGCAGCAGGAGCCGTCGCCGCTCGATGCGGGCGGCCACGGTGGTGAGCAGGGGCGCCCCGACCACGACGCCGAGGGCGTAGGCGGTGATGACGTGCCCGGCGGTCGGGATCGAGACCCGCAGGTCGTCGGCGACGATCGGGAGCAGGCCCATCGTCGCGAACTCGGTGGTGCCGATGCTGAAGCCGCCGAGCGCCAGGGCGAGCAGCGGCAGCCGGGCGCGACGGCGCACGAGGTGCGGGTCGAGGACGGCGTCGCCCGCGGGCGTGCCGGTGGTGGTGTGCATGGGGGCGCTCCCGCGGCGAGGTCGGTGTGCGGCCGCGCGCGGGCCGGTCGTGCGGGGGCACGGCCGACGGGTGCGGCGACCCGTCCGGTGGGCCGCGTCGGCGGGGCGTCCCGGTCCGGCCAGCCTACCGGCAGCGCGCCGGGCCGCCCCGGACGGCTCCGGGCGCCCGGGCCCCGTCCTCAGGCGTCGAGCAGCACCCAGATCGCCCGGGCGGCGACCTCCCCCAGCTCGACGGCGCGCGCGTCGCCGCCGCCGTCCGGGGGCAGCACCCGCACGGACGTCATGCCGGCGAAGTCGCGCCGCTCCACCACCTCCACGCCCGCGTCCAGCACCACCCCGACGGACGCCAGGTACCGCAGCAGCCCGGGGTCGGCGTCGGAGATGCGGGCGATCCGACCCGACCTGCCGTCGAGCTCCCACAGCATGCGCGCCGCCGGGGCGGGCACCGTGCCGTCGGGCGCGGGGATCGGGTCGCCGTGCGGGTCCCGCGTCGGGTGGCCGAGCCGGGCGTCGATGCGCTCGACCATGAGATCGGACACGGCGTGCTCCAGGACCTCCGCCTCGTCGTGGACCTCGTCCCAGGCGTAGCCGAGCTCGCTGACCAGGAACGTCTCGATGAGCCGGTGGCGGCGGACCACCTGGACGGCGTGGCGCACGCCCTCGGGGGTGAGGGTGATCGCGGCGTACGGCGCGTGCTCCACGAGGCCCTGGTCGGCGAGGCGCCGCACCGTCTCGGACACCGTCGAGGCGCCCACGCCGAGCCGCTCGGCGAGCATCTTGGTGGTCACCGGCGCCGTCGACCACTCCCGCGCGGTCCAGATGACCTTGAGGTAGTCCTGCGCGACGGGGGTCAGGTCGCTCGTCTCGCTCACGGCGTCCAGCGTAGGGCCGTGGCACCTGCGGGACGCGGACCGGCCGCGACGGCGGGGCCCTGTGGTAGGAATCGCGGAGGCCGTCCGCGTTCGCCGAACGGCCCGGACCGCTCGACGGAGGACGCCCGTGGACGCCGACCGACCGACCGCCGTGGACCGGGCGCGACGCGCCGCCGGGAGCGTCCTGGGGGCGGTGGGTCGCTGGTTCGCCCGCCGGGAGCTGTCGTGGCCCGGCATGCTCGGCGCGCTGCTCGGGCTGGCGGCCGCGATGACCCCGTCGCTGCTCCCCCGTCCGACGCTGTACCTGGGGTTCATCGCGGGCGTCGGTGCCGCGCTGGGGTACGCCCTCGGCGTCCTCGTCGCGTGGGTGGTCCGCCGCACCGGGCTGCCCCTGCCGCCCGCCCGGGTGCGCCGCGTGGCGTGGCGGGTCCTGTCCTGGGCCGGCCCCGTGCTCGCCGTGGTCGTCGTCGTGGTGGGCTGCCAGTGGCAGGACGACGTCCGCGTGCTGGTCGGCGAGGAGCGGCGCACGTCCTCGGCGTTCCTCGTCGGGGTGCTCGCGCTCGCCGTCGGACTGGCGCTGATCGCCCTGGGGCGCGCGCTGCGCCGGCTCTCCCGCCGGGTGTCGCGCCTGCTGGGTCGCTGGGTGCCCGCCTCCGTGGCGTCGCTGCTCGGGGTCGTCGTGGTGACGCTGCTCGTGTACTGGCTCGCCGCGGGCGTGCTGTTCCGGGTGGTCGTCGACGTCGCCGACTCCGTGTACGCGGGCACGAACGCCGGCACCCCCGACGGGGTCGAGCCCGTCACGTCGCCGCTGCGCTCCGGGTCGCCCGGCTCGGTGGTCTCGTGGGACTCCCTCGGCCGCCAGGGGCGGGCGTTCGTGGCCGGGGGCCCCTCGACGGACGAGATCGCCGAGGTCACCGGGGAGCGGGCGACCGAGCCGATCCGCGTCTACGCCGGGCTGGACTCGGCCGACGACGCCGCGGGTCGGGCGCAGCTCGCCGTCGAGGAGCTGGAGCGCACCGGGGCGTTCGACCGGTCGGTCCTCGTGGTGGCCGGCGCGACCGGCACCGGGTGGACGGAGCCGCAGCAGATGGCCGCCCTGGAGTACCTGTGGGGCGGCGACACGGCGATCGCGACCATCCAGTACTCGTTCCTGCCGAGCTGGCTGTCGTTCCTGGTCGACGCCGACCGCGCGTCCGAGGCCGGGCGGCTGCTGTTCGACGCCGTGCACGCCCGGTGGGCCGAGCTGCCGGAGGACGACCGGCCGCAGCTCGTGTCCTACGGGCTGAGCCTCGGGTCGTTCGCGGCGCAGGCGCCGTTCGGATCCGTCGGTGACCTCACCGCGCGCGTCGACGGCGCCCTCTACGTGGGCACGCCCAACTTCACCCCGCTCTGGCGCACGATCACCGCGGAGCGCGACCCCGGCAGCCCGCAGTGGCAGCCGGTCGTCGACGACGGCCGCACGGTGCGGTTCGCGTCCGACGGCACGGGGCTCGTCACGCAGGCCGGGACCTGGGACTCCCCGCGCGTCGCGTACCTGCAGCACGCGTCCGACCCCGTCGTCTGGTGGTCGTGGGACCTGCTCACCCGGCAGCCCGACTGGCTCGCCGAGCCGCGCGGGCCCGACGTGTCCGGCCGGGTGCGCTGGTTCCCCGTCCTGACGTTCGTGCAGGTGACCGTGGACCAGTTCTTCGGCGTCAGCGTCCCGGACGGGCACGGGCACAACTACGCCTCGCAGGTGGTGGCGGCGTGGGCCGCCGTCACGGAGCCCCCGGGCTGGACGGACGAGGAGCTGGCGGACCTGCAGTCCCTGATCGACGAGACCCTGACCCTGCCGACCCTCCCGGGCGCCGACGTCGGCTGACCCGCCTGCTCCGGCCCACCCCACCCCGCGAGTTCGGCACTCCGAGGCGAGTTCGGCAGCTCTGACTGCCGAACTCGCCTCGGAGTGCCGAACTCGCGGGGTGGGGTGGGCCGGAGC
>JACXUT010000285.1 GCA_014763765.1 Micrococcales bacterium | reverse complement strand
GGGCGTGGTCGGGGGTTCGGGGTCGGACGGGCGTCCGGGTGGCGCCGGCCGTCAGCCGGGCAGCGGCACGCCGTGCCAGCGGTCGCCGTGCGCGCGGACCGTGACGGTCCGGACCCCGGCGGCGGCGTCCTCGGCGTCCGCCACCGCACCGCGGGGGCGCCGCAGCGCGACCTCGAGCCGGTCGGCGGCCAGCGACTCCACGAGGCCCGCCCCCCACTCCACGACGGTCACGGACTCGTCCAGGGAGGCGTCCAGGTCGAGCGCGTCGACCTCGTCGAGCGAGCCGAGCCGGTACGCGTCGACGTGCACCAGGGCCGGGCCGGTCGTGCCGTCGTCGCGCGGCAGCGGCGGGTGCACCCGGGCGATGACGAACGTCGGCGACGCGACCGCGCCCCGCACGTGCAGCCCCTGCCCGATCCCCTGCGTGAGGGTCGTCTTGCCGGCACCGAGGTCGCCGGTCAGCACCACCAGGTCGCCCGGCCGCAGCAGCCCCGCGAGCGCCGCGCCGTACGCGCGCGTCGCGTCCGCGTCCGCCAGCTCCACCGCGACCTCGGCCACCGTCGTCGTCCCGTCCTGCCCGCTCACCGTTCTCCTCCCGTGCCGCCCGGCGCCTCGGGGTCCACGTGCACGCGCGGGACGCGGGCGCCGAGCCGCGTCACGATCTCGTAGGAGATGGTGCCGCACGCCTCCGCCCAGTCCTGCGCGGTGGGGCCGCCGTCGGCGCCCGTGCCGAACAGCTCGACCACGTCGCCCGCGGACTCGGTGGCGTCGGGTCCCAGGTCCACCACGACCTGGTCCATGCAGACCCGGCCGGCGATCGCGAGCCGCCGCCCGTGCACGCCCAGCGGGGCCCCGGGCGCGCCGTCGACGCCGGAGGCGTGCCGCGGCACGCCGTCCGCGTACCCGAGCGGCACCACGCCGAGCGTCGTCTCGCGGTCCGTGACGTAGTGGTGGCTGTAGGAGACGCCGTGGCCGGCGGGGACCCGCTTCACGGTCGCCAGCTCGGCCTCGACGGTCATCGCCGGGCGCAGCCCGAACCTCTCCGGGCCGCCGAGCTGCGGCACGGGGGTGAGCCCGTACAGCGCGATGCCGGGCCGCACCAGGTCCAGGTGCAGCTCGGGGTCGGTGAGCGTGGACGCCGACGCCGCGATGTGGCGGACCTCGAGCCGCGCGCCGCGCGCCTCCGCGTCGTCCGCCGCCGCCCGCAGCGCCGCCGCCTGCCGGTGCAGCGTCGGGTGCCCCGGCTCGTCGGCGAACGCGAGGTGCGACCACAGGCCGACCACCCGCAGCACGCCCTCGGCCTCCAGCCGCAGGGCCGCGTCGAGCACCTCGGGCAGGTCCGCCGGGGTCAGACCGTTGCGGCCCAGGCCCGTGTCGAGCTTGAGGTGCACGCGCGCCGTCCGGCCCGTGACGCGCGCCGACGCGGCGACCTCCTGGAGCGCCCACGGGGCGGCGACCGACAGGTCCACGTCCGCGGCGACGGCCTCGGTCAGCGGCGCGCCGGGGGCGTACAACCAGGTGAGCACGCGGGCGGTGATCCCCGCCTCGCGCAGGGCGAGGGCCTCGCCGAGCTGCGCCACCCCGAGCCACGTCGCGCCGCCCTGCACCGCGGCGCGCGCGACCGGCACCAGGCCGTGGCCGTACGCGTCCGCCTTGACGACCGCCATCACCTGGGCCGTCGGCGCGAGGTCCCCGAGGGTGCGGGCGTTGTCGCGGATCGCCGAGAGGTCGACCACGGCGCGGGCGGGGAACAGGCTCACCGCCCCAGTCTCGCACCGGCGGGCGCGCGGGCCGACGTGAGCCGGCGCGAGCCGGTCCGATCCGGCGCGGGCCGGCGCACGGACGGGGCCCTCCCGGCGCGACGCGCCCGGCCCTCAGTCGACCGTCACCACCACGTCCGCGCGGTCGCGGGTGCCGGCGACGAGGTCGGCGTTGCGCTGGTCCGGGCCGTGGGTCCAGGCGTACGCGGCCTCCGGGGCCTTGCCGAACAGCCGGTGACGCGCCACGAGCCGCTCCGCCCGCACGGACTCCGGCAGCTCGGCGTACCAGCACTCGTCGAGCAGGCCCCGCACCGGGCCGAACCCGTGGTCGTCCAGCAGCAGGTAGTTGCCCTCGGTGATGACGAGCGGCACGTCGGCCGGGACGGCGATCGCCCCGGCGATCCCGTTGCGCAGGTCGCGCCGGTACTCGGGCGCGTACACCGTCTCGCCGGGCACGGCCGCGCGCAGCCGCCGGAGCAGCGCGACGTACCCGGCCGCGTCGAACGTGTCCGGGGCGCCCTTGCGGTCCTGCCGCCCGAGCCGCTCCAGCTCGGTCTGCGCCAGGTGGAACCCGTCCATCGGGGCGACGACGCACGAGCCCGCGAACGCGGCGAGGATCTGGGCCGACAGCGTCGACTTGCCCGCCCCGGGCGGCCCCGCGATCCCGAGCAGCCGGCGCGCCGGCCGGTCCGTGCCCGGCTCCGGGGTGAGCAGCGCGGCGACCCGGCGGTGCAGGTCGTCCCGCAGCGGCGGGAGCACGGGGTCCGCCGCGGCGGCGCGGGCGGTGCCGTTCGAGCCGGTGGTGCCGGTGGTGCCGGTGGTGCCGGTCGGGTCGACGTCGGTGTCCTCAGCCACGGAGCAACCCTGCCACGACGGCGGGCAGGGCGTGCGCGACGTCCAGCGCCGCGACCGGGCCGCCGGGGACCGCGGCGGACGCGGCGTGCCCGTGCACGAGCGCGGCGGCCGCCGCGAGCGCGGCCGCGAGCGGGGGGTCGGCGAGCACGTCGCCCGCCCGGCACGCGAGCAGCGCGGCGAGCAGCCCCGCCAGCACGTCGCCCGACCCGGCGGTCGCGAGCCACCCCGGCGCGTCCGCCTGCGCGAACACCGCCCCGCCGGCACCGGCGACCACCGTGGTGCTGCCCTTCAGCAGGACCGTCGCCCCGGTGCGCTCGTGGGCGCGGCGGGCCCACCGCAGCGGCTCCGCCGTCACCGCCGCGCGGTCCACGTCCTCGCCGAGGCGGGTGAGCAGGGCCGCCAGCTCCCCGGCGTGCGGGGTGAGGACGCACCACGGGGCGAGCGTCTCGGGCGCCAGGGCCAGGGCCCCCGCGTCGAGCACCGCCGGCTGCCCCTCGGTCAGCGCGCGCTCGAGCGCGTCCCCGACCCGGCGGGCCTGCTTCGCGTGCGCGGGGTCGACCCCGGGGCCGAGCAGCCAGGCCTGCACCCGGCCCTCGCCGGCGACGACCTCGGGGCGCGCCGCCAGGACCGCGCGCCGCACCGCCGCCGGCCCGACGTACCGGACCATCCCGACGCCCGCGCGCACGGCGGCGGACACGCAGAGCACCGCCGCCCCGGGGTACGTGGGCGTGCCCGCCACCACGCCCAGCACGCCGCGGCTGTACTTGTGGTCGCCCGGGCCGGGCACCGGCCACAGCGCGGCGACGTCGGCCGGCCCCAGCCGCGCGACGGCCGGGGCGCCCGGCAGCGGCAGCCCCAGGTCCACGACGGCGAGCCGCCCCGCCAGCCGTGACGCCGGGGGCAGCAGCAGCCCGGGCTTCGCCGTCCCGAACGTCACCGTCAGCCCCGCGGGGAGCACGGGGCCGTCCGGCAGCGAGCCGTCGTCCACCCCGATCCCGCTCGGCACGTCGACGGCGACGACCAGCGGCCCGGGCGCGTCCGGGGACCCCTCGTCGGCGAGCAGCTCCGCGAGCAGGGCGGTGAGCAGGCCGGCGACGCCTCGCGGGGCGCCCCGGCCGCCGATGCCGAGCAGCCCGTCGAGGACGACGTCCGCGGCGTACGCCTCGGCGACCGCGTCACCGAGCCAGACGACCGGCAGGTCCGGCCCGTCCCCCGCCCCCGGGCGTCCGTCC
>JACXUT010000022.1 GCA_014763765.1 Micrococcales bacterium | reverse complement strand
CCCGGCCAGTCTGCGCGGCCGGCGGTGGCCCCGCCAGGGCGACCCGCTCCCGCGACGGCTGCCCGCATCCCGCGAGTTCGGCAGTCCGGGTGCGAGTTCGGCATCTGCACCTGCCGAACTCGCCTGGGACTGCCGAACTCGCGGGATGCGGGCAGCCGTCGCGGGAGCGGGTCGCCCTGGCGGGGCCACCGCCGGCCGCGCAGACTGGCCGGGTGATCGCCCGGACCGTCGTCGTGCACGGGGTCGTCCAGGGTGTCGGGTTCCGCGCGTCGATGGCGGCGGAGGCCCGGCGGCTGGGCGTGACCGGGCACGTCCGGAACCGGTCGGACGGCACCGTCGAGGCGCACGTCGAGGGCCCGCAGGACGCGGTCGTGGCGCTGGTGGACTGGGCTCGCCGCAGGCCCCGGTTCTCCGAGGTGACGCACGTCGACGTGCGCGACGCCGTGCCGTCCGGGGCCGAGAGCTTCGTCGTCGAGCGCTGAGACCGGGACGCCCTGCGGCCCCGGCCGGCGCCGCCCGGGACGTCCGCGCACAGCGGCCACCCGCCCGGCGCGCGTGTCGGGGGTCGCGGCTACCGTCGGTGCATGGACGTCATCCTCATCCCCGGGTTCTGGCTCGACGCGTCCTCCTGGGCGCCGGTCTCCGCGGCCCTGGAGGCCGCCGGGCACACCCCGCACCCCGTCACGCCGCTCGGCGCCGGCGGTGCGGCGGACGCGGTCGCGGGCATCACGCTGGCCGACCAGGCGGCCGCGGTCGTCGAGCTGGTCGACAGCCTCAGCGGCCCCGTGGTCGTCGTGGGCCACAGCGGCGGCGGTGCGGTGGCGCACGCGGTCGCCGACGCGCGGCCGGACCGCGTCGAGCAGGTGGTCTACGTCGACAGCGGCCCGCTCGCGGACGGCGGGGTCGTCAACGACGAGCTGCCCGTGGTGGACGGCGTCGTGCCGCTGCCGGACTGGGGCGCGTTCGAGGACGAGGAGCTCGAGGGGTTGTCCGAGCAGCTCCGGGCGGACTTCCGGGCGCGCGCGCTCACGGTGCCGCCGCTGGTCGCGGCCGGCCCGCAGGTGCTGCACGACGAGCGGCGGTTCGACGTCCCGGTCACCGTCATCACCTCGACGATGCCGGAGGCCCTGCTGCGGGAGCTGATGGCCAAGGGCCACCCGTACGTGCAGGAGCTCGCGCGTGTGCGGGACGTGACGATCGTGGAGCTGCCGACCGGGCACTGGCCGCAGCTCAGCCGCCCGGACGACCTGGCCGCCGCGGTGGTGCGCGCGGTGTCCGGCGAGGCCGACGCGGAGGAGGCCATGGCCGTCCCGACGTGAGTTAACTCCACTCCACTATAGTTTACTCGACTATAGTAAACTTCGGTGGAGTAAGGAGGGGTGGACCGGGGTGTTCGTCGGACGATCGCGCGAGCTGGCCGCCCTCGAGCGGCAGATGGACGTGGTCCGTGAGGGCCGTAGGGCCGACGCCGGAGTGGCGGTGCTGCTGCGCGGACGCAGGCGGGTCGGCAAGTCACGCCTGGTGGGCGAGCTCGTCCGACGCATGGGCGTGCCGACGGTGACCTTCCAGGCCGCCCGAGGCGCGCCGCTCGGTCAGGAGCTGGCGCTGCTCGCCCAAGCGGTCGCCGACTCGGACCTGCCGGCCGCCGACGTGGCACGGGACTCGACCCCCTCGACGCTGACCGCCGCGCTGACGCTGCTCGCGGCCGCGCTCCCGGACGACACGCCGTCCGTCGTCGTCCTCGACGAGGTCCCCTGGCTGCTCGAGCAGGCGCCCGGCGCGGCCGGCGAGCTCCAGCGGGTGTGGGACGCCAGGCTCTCCCGCAAGCCGGTGCTCCTGCTGCTCCTGGGGTCCGACCTCGCGACGATGGAGCGTCTCACGGGCCCGGACCAGCCGTTCCACGGGCGCGCGACCGAGATGGTCCTCGACCCGCTGTCCCCGGCGGAGGTCGGCGGCATGTGCGGGGTCGGGGCCTTCGACGCCGTGGACGCGTACCTCGTCACCGGGGGCCTGCCGCTCGTCGCCCAGGAGTGGCAGTCCGGGGCGTCGCTGGAGCAGTTCCTCGAGTCGTCGTTCGGGACCTCCACCAGCGCCCTGGTCGTGTCCGGGAGCCGGGTGCTCGACGCCGAGTTCGGCGAGGGGACCATCGCGCGGCAGGTCCTCACCGCCATCGGAGGGCGGGGTGAGCGCACGTTCTCCGGCATCCAGGGTGCCGCGCGGGGCGAGCCGCTCAACGCGACGACGCTGACCGGCATGCTCGGCACGCTCACCCGCAAGCGTGTGGTCGCGACGGACGACCCGCTCTCGACCAGGTCGGCGCCGCGCAACCGGCGGTACCGGGTCGCCGACCCGTCGCTGCGCTTCTGGCTCGCCTTCGTCGAGCCCGCGCTCGGGGAGGTCGACCGGGGCCGACCCGATCTTGCGCTGGCGCGCGTGCAGCGGGGTTTCGCCGCCTGGCGGGGCCGCGCGGTGGAGCCCGTCGTCCGGGGCGCCCTGGAGAGGCTGCTGCCCGACGAGCGGTTCCCCGAGGTGACCCGGGTCGGCGGGTGGTGGCCGCGCAGCAACCAGCCCGAGGTCGACCTCGTGGGGACGGCCGGTGCGCCGGGGCCCGTCCACCTGGTCGGCACGGTGAAGTGGCGCGCCGGGGCGCGGGTGCGGGCGGACGAGGTGCAGGCGCTCGCCGATGACGCGGTCGCGGTACCCGGGGTCACCGCGGGCACCTCCCTGGTGGCGGTGTGCCCGGCCGGCGCGGAGCCCGGCCTGCCGCTCGCGGCGACGTGGGGCGCGGAGGACCTCCTCGCGGCCTGGCCGCGTTGACGCCGTCGTGCTGCGCGCCTCCCGCCTGCGTGGATGACATGTCAGGCGCGCCTCGCCTACCATCGGCGCGACTCGCCGGAGCCTCCTGCGCGAGGGGGCGTCACGCAGGGTCGACCGGGCTCCGGCCGGCCGGCGTGCCCCCACCGGTGCACGCCGCAGAACCCCCGGGAACGGCACTGTGATCAGGATCGGCATCGTCGAGGACGACCCCGCGAGCGCGGCGCTGCTCGTCGAGCACCTGCGCCGCTACGAGCGCGAGCACGACGAGGAGTTCCGCATCTCGGCGTTCCCCGACGGCGCGGACATCGTCGCGGCGTACCGGCCGGACTTCGACATCCTGCTGCTGGACGTCGAGATGCCGCGGCTCGACGGGCTCAGCGCGGCGTCGCAGATCCGGCTCGTGGACCCGGACGTCGTCATCATCTTCATCACCAACATGACGCAGCACGCCATCAAGGGGTACGAGGTCGACGCGCTGAGCTACGTCCTCAAGCCGGTGCCGTACTTCGCGTTCGCGCAGGAGATCAAGCGGTCCGTGGCCCGGCTGCGGCGCCGCTCCGCCGACTACCTGCTGCTGACCGTCGACGGTGGCCTGGTGCGGGTCGCGACCGACGACATCGTGTTCCTCGAGTCGGCCAAGCACCGCACGACCGTGCACACGGTCGACGGCCGGCACTCGGTGGTCGGGCCGCTCAAGGCGCTCGAGGCGCAGCTCGAGGGCAAGAGCTTCTTCCGCAGCAACAGCGGCTACGTGGTGAACCTGCGGCACGTGCTCGGCGTTCACGGCAGCAGCTGCCTCATGGTCGGGGGCCACGACCTGCTGGTGAGCCGGTCCCGCAAGAAGGCGTTCCTGGCGGCGCTCACCGACTACCTCGGGGCGCGGCACGCATGATCATGGAGACCCTGCCGGACATCCCGCGGGCGCTGACGGGCGTCGCGGAGTGGCTGGCGTGCCTGGTGTACATCCTGCTGCGCCGGCAGCGGCTGCCCCGCCTGCGGTTCGCCGCCCTGGCCGCCGTGGCGCTGGTGGTGCAGGTGGGCGTGCAGGAGCTCGCGGACCAGCTCCCGCTCCAGCTGTGGACGGTCGGCATGGCCGCCGCCGTGGCCGCGATGTACGGGTTCATCCTGGCGGCGACGCGCGTCTCCCTCCGGGACGCCGGGTACTTCGCGGCGCGCGCGCTGGTGCTGGCGGAGCTGGTCGCCGCGCTGCACTGGCAGATGCACTGCTTCTTCTTCCTGCCGGACGGCCGGCCGGGACTGGTGTGGCAGGCGGCGTTCTTCGTGCTGGTCTACGCCGTCGCGTTCGTGGGGGTCTTCGTCGTCGAGGCGCGGCACTTCCGCCCGGCGCAGGCCCTGGACGTCACGCCGGGCGAGCTGGCCTCCGCGGTCGCGATCGCGCTGGTGACGTTCTTCATGAGCAACATCAGCTTCCTCAACGCCAACACGCCGTTCAGCGGGCGCCTGGGGCTCGAGATCTTCTACATCCGGACGCTGGTGGACCTGTGCGGGTTCGTGGCGCTGTACGCGCAGCAGGGGCAGCGCCTGCAGCACCGCGCGCGGGCGGAGGTGCAGGCGATCGACGAGATGCTGCGCCGGCAGCACGAGCAGTACCTGCAGTCCAAGCGCAGCATCGAGATCGTCAACCGCAAGTACCACGACCTCAAGCACCAGATCGGCGTGATCCGCGCGGAGGGCGACCCGGGCCGCCGCGCGTCGTACCTGGACGACCTGGAGGCGAGCGTGTCCGGCTACGCCGCCCAGGCGGACACCGGCAACGGCGTGCTGGACGTCATCCTCACCACCAAGAGCATGGAGTGCGCGGAGCGGGGCATCGACCTCACGTACGTGGTGGACGGGGCGGTGCTCGACTTCATGTCGGCGATGGACGTCGCGGCGGTGTTCGGCAACGCGCTGGACAACGCGATCGACGGCGCGCGGGCGGTGCCGGACCCGGAGCAGCGGCTCATCAAGGTGGCCGTGTACGCCCGGGACCGGTTCGCGCTGCTGACGGTCGAGAACTGGTTCACGGGCGAGCTCCGCACCGAGGACGGCCACATCGTGACCCGGCGCGCCGACCGGACGCGGCACGGCTACGGCCTGAAGTCCATCCGCTACACCGCGGAGAAGTACGGCGGTTCCATGACGGTGAACGTCGAGGACCAGTGGTTCGTGCTGCGGGTGCTGCTGCCGCTGCCGCAGGGCCGCCCGGCGGCGGAGGCTCCGGCGGCCGCGCCCGCCCGCTGACGTCGGTCAGACGCCGGCGGTGACCGCCCCGGAGTCCCACAGCGAGAGCGCCGACGCGATCGCCATGTGCATGTCGAGGTACAGGTACGACCCGAGCCGCCCGCCGAGGTGGACGCCCGGCTCGTCGGCGGCGAGCTCCCGGTACACCCGCAGCCGCTCGCGGTCCTGCGCGGTGGCGACGGGGTAGTACGGCTCGTCGTCCGGTCCGGCGAACCGGGACCGCTCGCGCATGATGACGGTGCGGTCCGCGGCGTGCCGGTCCTCGCGCTCGGGGTGGAAGTGCCGGAACTCGTGGATCCGGGTCCACGGCACGTCCAGGTCGGCGTAGTTCATGACGCTCGTGCCCTGGAAGTCGGGGACGGGCAGCGTCTCGGTCTCCAGGTCGAGCGTCCGCCAGCCCAGCGGCCCGGCGTGGTGGTCGAAGTACCGGTCGACCGGCCCGGTGTACACGACCGGCACCTGCCCGCGCGCGGCGGCGCGGGACAGTGGCTGGGTGTCGTCGAGGAAGTCGGTCCCGAGGTGCACGTCGATGCGCGGGTGGGACGCCATCGCCTCGAACCAGGCCCCGTAGCCGTGGGTCGGCAGGCCCTCGTAGCGGTCCGAGAAGTACCGGTTGTCGTACGTGTAGCGCACGGGGAGCCGGGCGATGACGGACGCGGGCAGCTCGCGGGGGTCGGTCTGCCACTGCTTGGCGGTGTAGTCGCGGACGAACGCCTCGTACAGCGGCCGGCCGATCAGCGAGATCGCCTTGTCCTCGAGGTTCGCGGCGGTCGCGGCGTCGACCTCGGCGGCCTGCCGGGCGACGAGCGCGCGGGCCTCGGCGGGCCCCATGGCGGCGGAGAAGAACTGGTTGAGCGTCCCGAGGTTGATCGGCAGCGGGTACACCGTGCCGGCGTGCGTCGAGTACACGCGGTGCCGGTAGTCGGTGAACCCGGTGAACCGCCGCACGTACTGCCACACGCGCTCGTTCGAGGTGTGGAAGATGTGCGAGCCGTAGCGGTGCACCTCGATGCCGGTGCCCGGGTCGACGCTGCTCCAGGCGTTCCCGCCGAGGTGGTCGCGCCGCTCGACGACGGCGACCCGCAGGCCGGACTCGGCGGCGCGCTCGGCGACCGTGAGCCCGAACAGACCGGCCCCGACGACGAGCAGGTCCATGCGGGAGGCCTTCCGGTGCGGGGGAGCGCCGGCGTCCGCGGGCGCGCGTCGAGTGTAGGGCGGCCCGCGCAGCTCCCGCGCCGGCCCCCGGCAGGTCACGACGGCCCCGGATGCCGTGACCGGGCCGTGACCTCGCCGTGATCTCGCGGACTGTTCGTGGACCCAAAGCGACCGTCCGTGCACCCGGGCCCCTGCGTCGGCGGGCTGGTTCCTAGCGTGACGCTCGCGGCACCGAGGACCAGGACGTCCAGGGGCCGCGATCGGTTCGCTCACTGCGCTGTGTCGCGCACGTGCCGCCCGGACCGCCCCGATGACGGAGCGGCCCGGCCGGGCGCTGACAGGGCCGACAGACGACAAGGGAAGGTCGATGAAGACAACGAGAACGGCATACGTCAAGGGAGCGGCGGTCGTCGCAGGGGCCGCCCTGTTCGCCCTCACGGCGTGCTCGCCCGGCTCCTCCGACGAGGACAGCTCCGCAGGCAGCTCCTTCACCACCCGCGAGGTCTCCGACGGCACGACGGACTTCGTCGTCGTCACCAACCCGGGCGACGGCCCCGTCCTGTCGTACGGCAAGGACAGCGGCATCGAGCTGCTCACCGAGGAGGTCGACGGCCAGGAGCTCGCGTTCAAGGACATGAACGGCAACGGCGAGCTCGACACGTGGGAGGACTGGCGGGAGTCCGCGCAGGACCGCGCGGCCGACCTCGCCGGGGACCTGTCGATCGAGCAGATCGCCGGCCTCATGCTGTTCAGCTCGCACGAGCGGTCGCCCGCGGACGGGATCACGGACGCGCAGAAGGAGTACATGTCGCAGTCCCGCCTGCGCAACGTGCTCAACGCGGGCCCGAACGACGTCGAGGCGAACGTCACCTGGTCGAACCAGCTCCAGGCGTACGCCGAGGAGCTCGCGACCGAGGACGAGCCGTACGTCCCCGTGAACTTCAGCTCCGACCCGCGCTCCACCGCGGAGAGCGGCGGCAACTACAACGCGTCCGGCGACATCTCGCGCTGGCCGTCGAACCTGGGCCTCGCGGCGACGTTCGACACCGAGACGATGACCGCGTTCGCGCAGACCGTGTCCGAGGAGTACCGCGCGCTGGGCATCGGCACCGCGCTGAGCCCGCAGATCGACCTGGCGACCGAGCCGCGCTGGCTGCGCGTCGACGGCACGTTCGGGGAGAACGTCGAGCTCGCGAGCGAGATGGCGAAGGCGTACGTGGACGGCTTCCAGTCGACGCCGGGCACGGACGGCTGGGGCGCCGAGTCCGTCAACGCCATGATCAAGCACTGGGCGGGCGACGGTCCGGGCGAGGGCGGCCGCGAGTCGCACACGGAGGCCGGCAAGTACGGCGTCTACCCGGGTGACAACTTCGACGCGCACGCCGAGGTGTTCCTCGGTGCGATGGACTCCGCCGCGGTCATGACGGCGTACTCCGTCGCGCTCGACGCGGACGGCCAGCCGCTCGGCGGCGGGGACCGCATGGGCAGCGCGTACGACTCGTACCGCACGGGCCTGCTGCGGGAGAACTTCACCGGCGTGGTCGTCACCGACTGGGGCGTGACGGCGGGCGGGACCACCGACCCCGATGCCCTCATCGGCACCTCCTGGGGCGCCGACGACCTGACCGTCGAGGAGCGCCACTACGCGATCCTGAAGAACGGCGTCGACATGTTCGGCGGCAACAACGCGGTCGAGCCCGTGCTCGCGGCGTACGACATGTGGCAGGCCGACTTCGAGGCCGGCGAGAACGACGTCGACGCCGACACCCGGTTCCAGGAGTCCGGCACCCGCATCCTCACGATGCTGTTCCAGCCCGGCCTGTACGAGCACCCGTACCTCGACCTCGAGCACTCGAAGGAGGTCGTGGCCAGCCAGGACAAGCTCGACGCCGGCTACCAGGCGCAGCTCGACTCGGTGGTCATGCTGAAGAACGACGCCGACACGATCGCGGCCGCCGAGGCGGGCGACTGGTCCGACAAGACGGTCTACATCCCGCGGAACTTCGACACCGGCCAGGCCGGCCTGTTCGGCCCGGGCGAGTACAGCGAGGGTCCCGGGCTGACCGTCGAGATCGCCGAGCAGTACTTCGCGGAGGTCGTCACGGACGAGGCCGTCGAGGACGCGGACGGCAAGGTCACGAGCTACACCGCCCCCGACCTGTCCGACGTGGACCTGGTGCTCGTCGGCATGGACAGCCCCAGCAGCGGCGCCGTGTTCGCGAACTCGGGTCACGACGAGGAGACCGGCGAGTGGTACCCGCTGTCGCTCCAGTACCGCCCCTACACGGCTGACGGCGAGAACGTCCGGAAGGTCTCGATCTCCGGCGACATCCTCCCGGACGGCACGCTGGAGAACCGGTCGTACTTCGGCCACACGTCGCGGACGTCGAACGAGTCGGACCTCGACGCGTTCGAGCGGGCCGTGGCCGCCGTCGAGGCGTCCGGCAAGGACATCCCGGTCATCACCGTCCTGAAGGCCAAGAACCCGACCGTCCCGGCCGAGTTCGAGGCGGCGTCCGACGCGATCCTCGTGGGCTTCGGCGTCAGCGACCAGGCGCTCATCGAGACCGCGATCGGCCTCAACGAGCCGCAGGGCCGCCTGCCGATCGGCTTCCCGGCGTCCATGGACGCGGTCGAGACGCAGCTCGAGGACGTCCAGGAGGACACGGAGCCGTACGTCGACTCGGCGGGCAACGCCTACGAGTTCGGCTTCGGCCTGAACTACGCGGGTCCGGTCACGGACTGACCCGTCCCGCCCGCCCGGGGCGGTCGGCACACGCCGGCCGCCCCGGGCGGGACCGGCCGCGGGGTGGGCCCGCGGCCAGCACTCACCAAGGAGCGAACGACGTGAAGCGCAACAAGGCCCTGACGACCGGCCTCTCCCTCGTGGTCGCCCTGACGGGCGTCTTCGGCCTGGCCGCCTGCGGCAGCGACGACAGCGGCAGCACCGGCGGGACCTCGTCCGAGGAGCAGTCCGCGACCGAGTCCGACATCGCGGAGGACCTGGAGAACGCCCGGAAGGCCGTCGCCGACGCCCTGGCCGAGGACGACTCCTGGGGCCAGATCATGCTCGCCAGCGACGTGCAGGCGCCGACCGTGAAGTACGGCCTGCTGGTCGTGCCCTACACCTACTCCGACGCCGCGTCCCGCATCCAGGGGACCATCACCATCGACGGCGGGAAGTACACGATCGACGGCGACTCCGCCGCGACCGGCCAGACCTGGCAGATCGACCAGGACGGCACCATCACCGAGGTCACCGAGTAGCGGACGGTACCGGCCGACCGTCGCGCGCGTGCGCCCGCCCGAGGGGGCCGGCGCACGCGCACGGCGACGGTCCGTGCCGCAGAAACGACCGATCGTCCGGCCCGTCCGGACGACCCGGAACCCGCACCTAACCTGATCGCCGGCCGCACTCGAGGAGGACTGCAGTGAACGCCAGGGCGAAGAACGCCGACCGCGCGAAGAAGCGGATGTCGAACAAGAAGTTCCTGGGGATCTGGGTCCCCGTGCTCGCCCTGCTCACCGTGGTGACGGTCGTGGCGAACGTGGCGCTGGTCGTCGCGGGCGGCTGGGTCGCGTCCCAGCTCGGCTCGGGGGCGTACGAGTTCACCAACTCCGCCGAGTCGGCGGACTGGGACACCGAGTACTACAGCGCGGACTACGACAGCATCGACGACGTCGACGCCGCCGCGAAGGCGCTCGTCGAGGAGATCTCCGGCGCCGGCATCGTCCTGGCGAAGAACGAGCAGGCCGCGCTGCCGCTGGCCGCGGGCGCGAAGGTCACCATGCTGGGCCGCGCCGCCGCGGACCCGGTCTTCGGCGGTGCGGGCTCCGGCTCGGTCGACACCACGACGGCCGTCGACGCGCGCCAGGGGCTCGAGAACGCGGGCTTCGAGGTCAACGACGCCGTCTACTCGGCCATCGAGGCGTTCGCGGCGGAGAACCCGCGCGGGCACATCGAGATGGACAACCCGGCCGCGTCCTCCTACACGATCGGCGAGATGCCGGTGGACGGCTACGAGGCCCAGGCGGCCTCGTTCGCGGACTACTCCGACGCCGCCGTGGTCTACCTGGGCCGTCCGGGCGGTGAGGGCGGTGACCTGACCCGGGACATGACGGACTGGGACGACAACGCCGAGCCCGGCCAGCACCAGCTGGAGCTGAACAAGGACGAGAAGGACCTGATCGCGCTCGCGACGTCGAGCTTCGACACGGTGGTCGTGGTCGTCAACGCGTCCACCACGATGGAGATGGGCGCGCTGCAGCAGGACGCCGGGGTCGACGCGATCCTGCTGGCCGGCTCGCCGGGCGCCACGGGCTTCAACGCCCTGGGCGGCATCCTGTCCGGTGACGTCAACCCGTCCGGTCGGACCGCCGACGTGTGGGCGGCGGACTTCACGGCCGACCCGACGTTCCAGAACTTCGGGGGGTACCTGTACGACAACCTGTCGGTGTCGTACCCGGTGTCCTCGATCGAGACGGCGACGTCGAACGCGACGGTGACCGACGAGGCGCCGTTCGTGAACTACGCCGAGGGCATCTACATCGGCTACCGGTACTACGAGACCGCGGCGGTCGAGGGGTTCATCGACTACGACGAGGCCGTGGTGTACCCGTTCGGGTACGGGCTGTCCTACACGGACTTCGCGTGGGAGGTCACCGACACCCAGGCCGGTGAGGTGGACGGCACGATCGCGGTCACGGTCGAGGTCACCAACACCGGTGACGTGGCCGGGCGCGACGTCGTGGAGCTCTACTACTCGGCGCCCTACACCCCGGGCGGCATCGAGAAGCCCGAGGTCGTCCTCGGCGGGTTCGACAAGACCGGCGTCATCGAGCCGGGCGCGAGCGAGTCCGTCACCATCGAGATCGCGGTGGAGGACATGGCGTCGTACGACTACGCCGACGCCGCCGCCTACGTGCTCGAGGCGGGCGACTACGAGCTGACCGTCCGCACCGACTCGCACACGGTCGCCGCGGGCACCGAGCCGTTCACCTACACGGTCGACTCCGACGTCGTGTACTCGGGCGAGAACCACCGCGCGAGCGACGCCGCCGAGGTCACGAACCAGTTCGACGACGTCTCGGCGCAGTTCGTGTCCGAGCCGACCGACGGCAAGATCCTGTCGATGTCCCGCGCGGACTTCGCCGGCACGTTCCCCACGGCCCCGACGGCCGACCAGCTCGTCGCGGACGACGCGGTGGCCGCCGGCTTCGCGGCCTGGGACCACGAGGCGGCCGCCGAGGCGTTCGAGGGTGAGATGCCCACGACCGGCGCGGGCACCGACCTGTCCCTGATCGACCTGCGGGGCCTGGCGTTCGACGACCCGAAGTGGGACGAGCTGCTCGACTCGCTGACGGTCGGCGAGATGACCGACATGCAGCTCAACGGCGCCTACCAGACGCCCGCGATCGGCTCGATCGGCAAGCCGGCGACCACCGAGCTCGACGGCCCGGCCGGGTTCTCCTCGTTCATCAACGCGTCCGTCAACGGCGTGGCGTACCCGTCGGAGTTCCTCATCGCGCAGACGTGGGACGTCGACCTGGGCCACGCCATGGGCCAGATGATCGGCAACGAGGCGCTCGCGAAGAACGTCCAGGGCTGGTACGCCCCGGCGGCGAACCTGCACCGCTCGCCGTTCGCGGGCCGCAACTTCGAGTACTACTCGGAGGACCCGTACCTGTCCGGCTCGATGATGACGGCGGTCTCCAACGGCGCGGCGACCAAGGGCGTGTACACGACGCTCAAGCACTTCGCGCTGAACGACCAGGAGACCAACCGCGTCAACAACGGCATCGCCACCTGGGCCACGGAGCAGACGATCCGCGAGCTCTACCTGAAGCCGTTCGAGATGGCCGTCAAGGGCGTCACGATGGACGTGTCGTACCTGTCCGACGACGAGGGCACGCGCTCGACCACCACGGTCGGCTCGACCGCGGTCATGAGCTCGTTCAACCGGATCGGCGCGACGTGGGCCGGCGGCTCCGAGGCGCTCATGACGAACGTGCTGCGGGGCGAGTGGGGGTTCGAGGGCTTCGCCATCACGGACTTCAACCTGTACCCGTACATGAACCCGAACCAGGCGATCAGCGCCGGCACGGACCTGACCCTGACCTTCCAGCCGTCGAAGTCCTACGCGGACACCTCGTCGGCCAAGGCGGTCACGGACATCCGGACGGCGACGCACCACATCCTGTACACGGTCGCCAACTCCAACGCGATGAACGGGCTCGCTCCGGGGGCGACGGTGTCGTACACGCCGCCGACCTGGGTGTACATCCAGATCATCGCGACGATCGTGATGGGCCTGCTGCTGCTGGCCGGTGCGTTCCTGGTGACGCGGCGCGTGCTGCGGCACCGGGGGGCGGGCGAGCCCGCCGCCGCGGACGAGCCGGCGGTCGCCGGTGCCGGCCGCGGGGCCGACGGCCGGTAGCAGGCCGACCCGGGTGGGTCCCGGGGTGCGCTGCCCCGCACCCCGGGACGACCCCGACCACGCTCCCCGTCAGGCCGGTGGCGCCCACCACCGCCGGCCTGACGGGGGAGCCCCACCGCGCACGACCCCGCGGCCGTCGCGCCGCCGGGGCGGTGCGTGCTGCCCGACGCGAGCCCCGACGGGCCCGTGACCTCGGGCGATGACCATTCATGCGCGGGTGACGACGGTTCGTGCACCCGCGCCCCGCGCGGCGGCACGACGGCGGCAGCCTTCAACCGGGGGCGCTCCGTCGCACCCCGCGAGCAGTCAGGGACGACGATGTCGCCCTCCAGCAACCAAGGAGACACCGTGCGACTCCACGGCGAGGACGCCGCCACCACCTCCGGGGGCGGGACCCACGTGACGACCGAGAGCCTGACGCTGCTGGAGAAGGCCGCGCTGCTGACGGGCAAGACGGTCTGGGAGAGCCGGGACCTGCCGCGGCACGGGGTGCGGTCGTTGTGGTTGGCGGACGGTCCGCACGGGGTGCGTAAGCAGCTGGGTGCGGCTGATCACCTGGGGATCGCGGCGTCGCAGCCGGCGACGTGCTTCCCGACGGCGGCGGCGGTGGCGAACACGTGGGACGTGGAGCTGGCCGAGCGGGTCGGTGCGGCGCTGGGTGCGGAGGCCGCGGCGCAGGGTGTGGACGTGCTGCTGGGTCCGGGTCTGAACGTCAAGCGTTCGCCGTTGGGCGGGCGGAACTTCGAGTACTTCTCGGAGGACCCGCTGCTGGCCGGGCGGATGGCGGCGGGGTATGTGCGCGGTATCCAGTCCCGGGGGGTGGCGGCGTGTCCGAAGCACTACGCGGCGAACTCCCAGGAGCTGCGGCGGATGGTGTCGGACTCGGTGGTGGACGAGCGGACGTTGCGGGAGATCTACCTGTCGGCGTTCGGGATCGTGGTGACGCAGGCCCGTCCGCGGTCGGTGATGTCGTCGTACAACCTGGTCAACGGGGTGTATGCGCATGAGGACCCGTTCCTGCTGGGCACGGTCCTGCGCGAGGAGTGGGGGTTCGACGGCGCGGTGATCTCCGACTGGGGCGGCTCGAACGACGTCGTGGCCGCGGTCGCCGCGGGGGGCACCCTGGAGATGCCCGCCGCGGGACTGGACTCCGCCCGTCAGGTGGTCGAGGCGGTCCGGGAGGGCCGGCTGGCGGAGGCCGACGTCGACGCCCGGGCCGCGGAGGTGCTGCGGCTGGTCGCCGACGCGCGCCGCAGCCCGGCGCCGGAGGTGGACCCGCTCGAGCAGCACGCGCTGGCCCGGGAGGTCGCCGCGCGCTCCGCGGTGCTGCTGAAGAACGACGACGGGCTGCTGCCGCTGGCGCCCGGGACCCGCGTGGCCGTGGTCGGCGACTTCGCGCGCACGCCGCGGTACCAGGGCGCCGGGTCCTCCGCTGTGAACCCGACCCGGCTGGACTCGGTGCTCGACGTGATCGGGGACTCGGGGCTGGAGATGACGGCGTTCGCCGCCGGGTTCCGGCGCGACGGCACCCCGGACGCCGCGCTGCGCGCCGAGGCCGTCGAGGCGGCGCGCGGCGCCGACGTGGCGCTGCTGTTCCTCGGCCTGGACGAGATCGCGGAGTCCGAGGGCCTGGACCGCTCGACCCTCGCGCTGCACGCCGCGCAGGTGGAGGTGCTCCGGGCAGTCGCCGAGGTCAACCCGCGCACGGTCGTGGTGCTGGCGGGCGGCGGGGTCGTCGAGGTGCCGTGGCTCGGGTCGGCGCGGGCCCTCGTGCACGGGTTCCTCGCCGGGCAGGCGGGCGCGGGCGGGCTGCTCGACGTCCTCACGGGCGTCGTCAACCCCTCGGGCCACCTGGCGGAGACCGTCCCCGTGGTGCTGGCCGACACCCCGACCGCCGGGACGTTCCCCGCGCAGGGTCGGACGGCGGAGTACCGGGAGGGGCTGTACGTCGGCTACCGGTACTACGCGACGGCCGGCGTGCCGGTGGCGTTCCCGTTCGGGTTCGGCCTGTCGTACACGACGTTCGCGCACTCCGGCCTGTCGGCGACGGCGGACGCCGCGACGGTGACGGTGACCAACACCGGCCCGGTGGCGGGCGCGGACGTGGTGCAGGTGTACGTGTCCCGGGTGTCGCCCGGGGTGCACCGTCCCGCGCGGACGCTCGCGGGGTTCGCGCGCGTCGAGCTGGAGCCGGGGGAGTCCGCGACCGTGACGGTCCCGCTCGGGGAGGCGGCGTTCCGGCACTGGGACGTCGCGTCCGGGGCCTGGCAGGTGGAGTCCGGTGCGTGGCGCGTGCTGGCGGGTGCGCACGTGGACGACCTGCCGCTGTCGGCTGAGATCGAGGTCGCCGGCACCGTCCCGGCGCGTTCGGAGGACCTGCCCGAGCGCTACCGCACCGGCGACGTGCAGGACGTGCCGGACGCGGACTTCGTCGCGCTGCTGGGTCGGCCGTTGCCGTCGTCGGTGTGGTCGGGGCCGCTGACGGTGAACGACCCGCTGTCCGCGATGGCCGGCGCCCGTTCGCCGCTGGCCCGTCTGGCGTTCCGGGTGCTGGCGTGGCGGCGCGACGTCGCGGACGGCCGCGGGAAGCCCGACCTCAACATCCTGTTCCTGCTCAACATGCCGTTCCGCGCGATCGGGAAGATGACCAACGGCATGGTCGACGCCGCGACGGTGGACGGGATCGTCCGCATCGTCAACGGCCACCTCTTCTCGGGGACGGGCGCCACGGTGCGCGCCTTCCTCCGCAACCGCCGCGCCAACCGGCGCACCGCCCGGCAGCTCGCCGGCGACGCCCCCGGCCGCAGCGCCTGACCGTGCCTGCGTCCCACCCGAACGAGAGAGACCTGCGATGATCACCCGCCTCCGCGACGCCTGGCGTCGGTTCGCCGAGAAGCGCCCCGGCGTCGCCCAGTTCGTCGTGTTCTTCCTGCTGAGCAACGGCATCACGGTGCTGCAGCTCGCGCTGATGCCGTTGATCAAGTGGCTGTTCGGGATGACGTCGCTGGTCGACACCGCGTTCCAGGTCTGGCCCGTCGGGTCCAACCCGGACGGCTCGCAGTACTTCGTGTTCGACTACGCCGCGGGCGCCCTGCCGGCGGGCGGCGGCGGGCTGGCATACTTCCTGGCCGTGCAGATCACCCTGCTGGTGGCGCAGGTGATCAACTTCTTCGCCCAGCGGAACATCACGTTCAAGTCGAACACCTCGGTCGGCAAGGCCGCGGCCTGGTACGCGATCGCGTACGTGGCGATCACGATCCTGGCGGCCGCCGCCCAGGGCCTGTACAAGACCCCGATCTACGACCTGTTCATCGACTCCTGGGGTCTGGGCGGCACGGGCGAGACCCTGGCGGACTTCGTCACGATGATCATCAACGCCGCGATCTCGTTCTGGGTGTTCTTCCCGATCTTCAAGGTCATCTTCAAGCAGGTCCCCGACGTCGCCGCCGACGCGGCCGCAGCCGACGCCGACGCCGGGGAGGTGCGGACGTCGTGAGCCCGCTGCTGACCGTCGTCGTCCCCGCCTACAACGCCCAGGACTACCTGGCCCGCGCGCTGGACTCCCTGGTCGGCTTCGGCCCGGACCTGGAGGTGATCGTCGTCGACGACGGGTCCACCGACGGCACGGCGGTGCTGGCCCACGAGTACGTCGACCGGTTCCCGGGCCTGGTGCGGTTGCTGCGCAAGCCCAACGGCGGGCACGGGTCGGCGATCAACGCCGGCCTGGACCACGCCCGCGGGGACTACCTCAAGGTCGTGGACGCCGACGACTGGCTCGACCGCGACGCCCTGGCCCAGGTCCTGACGACCCTGCACGGGTTCCGCTCGGGTGGGCAGGACGTGGACCTGCTGGTGGCGAACTTCGTCTACGAGAAGGTCGGCAAGCGCACCAAGACCGCCGTCCGCTACGCCGGGGCCCTGCCCCGCGGGCGGGTCATCGGCTGGGACGCCACGCGCCGGTTCGCCAAACGCCAGTACCTGATGATGCACGCCCTGACCTACCGCACCGCCGTGCTGCGCCAGGTCGGGCTGCGCCTGCCCGAGCACACCTTCTACGTCGACAACCTCTACGCCCTGGTCCCCCTGCACGCCGTGCGGACCCTGTACTACCTCGACGTCGACCTCTACCGGTACTTCATCGGGCGACCCGACCAGTCCGTGCAGGAGACCGTCATGCTGCGCCGCCTGGACCAGCAGCTACGCGTCAACTGGCTCATGCTCGAACACGTCTCCCGCACCCCCGTGGCCGACCGGCGCCTGCGCCGCTACCTGCTGCACTACGTCGAGATCACCTGCGCGGTCTCCTCCATCCTGCTCATCCGCGCCGGCACCCGCGAGTCCCTCACCGAGAAGGACCGCCTCTGGGAGCGCCTACGAGCCGCCGACCCCTGGCTCTACCGCCGCGTCCGCTGGTCCGCCCTCGGACAGATCTGCAACCTCCCCGGGGCGGCCGGGCGCCGGGTGTCGGTGCTGGCGTACCGCGTCGCGCAGCGCGCCATCGGGTTCAGCTAGGCGGGCCGGACCGCTCGGCCCCGCGTACCCGGGCGGCGTCGAGCACCCGGCAGACCTCCGCGTCGGGCGTCGCGGCGAAGTCGCGGTACTCCTGGCCGACCGCCGCGAACACCGTCGGCTCGCGCAGGCACACCAGCCCGTCGGCCTCCGCGGCGAGCAGCCGCGCGGTGTCCGGCGGGCACACCGGCAGCGCGACGACCACCCGCGCCGCGCCCTGCCGTCGCAGCGCCGCCACCGCGGCCCGGACGCTGGCGCCCGTCGCGGCCCCGTCGTCCACCACCAGCACCGTGCGGCCGGCGACGGCCTGCGGTGCGCGGTCCCCGCGGTAGGCCGCCTCGCGCCGGCGGAGCTCCGCCGCCTCCGCGGCCCGGACCTCGGCGAACGCGTCCGGGCTCACGCCGGCGGCGCGCAGCACGGCGTCGTTGCGGACCTCCACGACGTCCCCCGCGATCCCGGCCAGCGCGCCCATGGCGAGCTCGGGGTGCCCCGGGAGGCCCAGCTTGCGGACCACCAGGACGTCGAGCGGCGCCCCGAGCGACGCGGCGACGGGGCCCGCCACCGGTACCCCGCCGCGCGGCAGCGCGAGCACGACGGCGTCCGCCAGGCGGGGGTCGCCCGCCAGCACCCGCGCGAGCGCGGCACCGGCCCGCGCGCGGTCCGCGAACGGTTCCCCGCGCCTCGTCCGCCCGCCCCGGGCGGTCCCGGCGCCCGCCATGCCGGCGACGCTACTCCGGATGCGACGGCGCGGGACCGGCGCGACCCTGGGACGCGTCGGCCGGCTCCCGGCCGGTCGGGTCGACGCAGGGGCGCGACCCGACGGACCGGGGCCGGCCGGCGGCGTGCGGCCCCGCCCGGCATCGCGGCCGTGCGGCGACGGCGCGGCCGTGCGGCGTCCCCGGGGGCTCCCGTCAGGGCGCGGTCGTGGCCGGTCCGGAGGCCTCCGGCGCCGTCGTCGTCGGACCCGCCGTCGGGGCCGTCGTCGTCGGGCCGGGAGCCGGGTCGGTCCGCGTCACCGTGATCGAGATCGTCACGGCGTCCGCGGCGCCGAACCGGGCGGAGGCGATCCCCACGGCCGGCCCCACGACGGCGACGCCGACCAGCAGCGCGGTGAGGACGGCACGCGTGCGCCTGCCCAGCACGGGCTCGCGCGGCCCGGCGTGGCCGCGGGTGTCAGCCGAGGAGGAGCGCATCGTCACGGTGCTGCCGGGCGGCTGCCCGCCGGTTGCCCGCGGCACGGCGGGCGCGCCGGTCGTCGAGCAGGGACAGCAGCTCCAGGGTCGCGAGCGCGGCGAGCGGCGGCACGAGCATCGCGGCCCGGCCCTGCGCCGAGCCGGCCCAGGCCAGCACCCAGCCCCAGCGGGGGTGCACGTCGAGGATGATGCCGCGCACCTGCGACAGGGGCGTGGCGTCGGGGTCGGGCTCGGCGTTCGCGTCGCCCTTGGTGAAGATGTACGGCCGGGTCAGCGGCTCGCCCGTCACCGGGTCGTCCTGCTGGACCATCCGGCCGGTCGCCTCGTCCTGCCGCAGCACCGGCAGGTTCCTCAGCGCGATGATCCGGTGGGTCACGAGCTGGTCCGACCCCGCGGGCCAGAACGTGGCCACCTGCCCGATCCGGAGCTGCGACGGGTCGGTGATGCGCCGCATGACGACGGCGTCGCCGGCGTCGAACGAGCCCTGCTCGGGCCCGGACATGGAGCCGGACGTGACGATCAGCAGGCGCTGGCCGTTGGCCTGGAACCACAGGGGCACCGCCACCGACGTGGCGTAGGCGAGGCCGCAGAGCACGATGACCGTCCACAGCCCGGCGCGCAGGGCGCGTCGTCCCGCCGGAACCGGGGTCGCGCGGCGCGGCCGGTCCGGGTGCGGTGCCCGGCGCTCGACGGCCGGGCGCGGCCTCCTGATCATCGCTCCTCGGGTGGTGGGCCCGCCGTCACAGGTGCGGGTTCTCGGGGTCCTGCTGGGCGTCGAACGTCAGCTCGAGGTCGGTGGTCGCGTCCTGGAAGTCGTCGCCGAGCGACTCGGGCACGGTCACCTGGACGCACAGCGCCTCGGCGGAGCCCGCGATGATCCGGCGCTCCACCGGGACGATCTGCTGCGGCGCGGTGGACAGGGCGTCGACCTGGGCGAGCACCTCACGCCCGTCCACGCCGGCGGCGGTGCACGTCGGCGCGGCGTACAGCGTGAGCCCGAGCTGCCCGGCCAGCGCCTTCCCGTCGGGGTCGGTCGCGGTGTACGTGACGCCGTAGACCAGCGCGAGGGAGCCGTCGTTCTCGACCGTGACGGCGCTGAAGATGTCGTCGCCGGGCGCCAGCAGCCCGGGGGGCAGCGTGAACGCGGCGTCCTCGCCGGCGGCGATGTCGACGGTCCCGGTGGTGATGCCGGTGCGCCCGGCGTCGTCGTTGTCGGTGAAGATCGCCGAGGTCACCAGCGACGTCATGCCCAGACCGGCCATGCCGAGGATCGCGACGGTGGTCACCAGGCGCCGGCGTCGTGCCGGGTCGCGGCGCGGCGGCGGCGGCGTGATCATCTCGCGGAGCAGCTCGTCCATCCGGGTGGTCATCCTCACGGGTGAGTTCGAAACGGTCGTACCGGGTGCTATCGGTCAGATCGTCGCGCACCTTGAGCCCGGATGTCCGGTTCTCGGGTGAGTCATGTGACCGCGTGTCGCGGGTCCACGTCACGCGGCAGGTCCTCGGCGCGCAGCCGGTCGGGCGGCACGGCGGGGGAGTAGAGGTAGCCCTGGGCCTGGTCGACGGTCAGCCGGCGCAGCACCTCGGCGGTCCGGCCGTCCTCGACGCCCTCGGCGACGACCTGCAGGCCGAACGAGTGCGCGAGGTCGACCATGGCCTTGACGACGACCTCGGACCCCTCGCGGCCCGTCGCCGAGAGGTCCGCGACGAACAGCCGGTCGATCTTCAGCCCGTGCACGGGCAGGTCGCGGAGCTGGGAGATCGAGGTGTTGCCGATGCCGAAGTCGTCGATCGCGACCCGGACGCCCGCGTCGGCCAGGCGCTGCAGCACGGGGACGACCCGCGACGGGTCGCTGACCAGGGCCGTCTCGGTGATCTCGACCTCCAGCAGGTCCGGCGTCACGTCGTGCGTGGCCAGCAGGTGCTCGATCACCTCGGCGACGGTGGCGGACGTGACGTCGTGCGCCGAGAGGTTGACCGCGACCGGCACGGGCTCGCCGTGCTCCCGCCACGCCGCGAGCTGCTCGACGCAGGCGCGCAGGGCGTACCGCGTCAGGTCGTGGATCAGGCCCGACTGCTCCGCGAGCGGCACGAACAGGTCCGGTGGCAGCATCCCCCGGGTGGGGTGGCGCCAGCGCATGAGCGCCTCGAGGCCGACGGTCCGGCCGGTGCGCAGGTCGATCTTCGGCTGGTAGTGCAGCTCGAGCTCGTCGGCGACCCCGAGCGCGCGGTGCAGGTCCCCGAGCAGCACGAGGCGGGCCGGCGAGGAGTCGTCCTCCTCGGGCGAGTAGACGGAGACGCCCAGGCGGTGCGTCTTGGCGGTGTACATCGCGACGTCCGCCATCCGCATCAGCGAGGACGCGTCCTCGGCGTGGTCCGGCAGGCACGCGACGCCGATGGAGGTGTCGACGTGCAGAGCCAGGTCCCCGAGCATGAACGGGGGCACGAACAGCTGCCGCACCCGGCGGGCCGCGGCGTCCGCGTCGGCCACGGACCGGACGTCCGGCAGCAGGATCGCGAACTCGTCGCCGCCGAGCCGGGCCACCACGTCGTCCTCGCGCAGGGCGCCCCGCAGGCGCTCGGCGACCTGCTCGAGCAGCTCGTCGCCGCGGTCGTGGCCGAGCGAGTCGTTGATGTCCTTGAACCGGTCGATGTCCAGCAGCGCGAGGCCGACGGTGCCGCCGGTCGCCGAGGACTCGTCGATCGCCCGCGCGAGCCGGTCCGCCAGCATCCGCCGGTTCGGCAGCCCGGTCAGGGAGTCCAGCAGGGCGAGCCGGGCGTTCTCCAGGGCGGACGCCTGCAGCCGGCGCGAGGCGTTGCGCACGGTCCGGAACAGCAGCACCCACAGCAGGGCGAGCCCGCCGGCGACGACGAGCGTGACGGTGCGCACGGCCGACGACACCGCGTCGGCGGTGCCCTGGTAGTCGAGCATGACCTCGGCGGCGCCGATGACGACGCGGCCCTGCTGCACCGGGACGTAGACGTCGAGCAGGGTGGTCTCGGTGCCGCCGACCTGCTCGCCGCGCACCACGGTGACGACCTGGGCGACCGGCTCCCGCTCGCGGGTCGCGGCGTCCAGCCGCTCGCCGTCCGCAAACCCGGTGGAGTCCGCGTGCGAGTCGTACAGCAGGGTGCCGTCGACCGTCCAGAGGCGCAGGCGCCGCAGCTCGCGGAAGCCGGCGACCTGCTCGGTGACCCGCTGGGCGTCGTCGGGCGCGAGCACGCCGACGGTGAACGCCTCCTCGGGGACCCCGGCGGAGGCGTAGGACTCGATGGACCGGGCGAGCGCGATGCCGTCGCGCTGGGCCTGCTTCTGCATGACGTCGCCCGTGACGAGCACGAGGGCGACGCCGAGCGCGAGCATGGCGAGGACGCTGACGACGGCGAAGTACCGGGTCAGCGGCCAGCGGCGGTGTGCGGTTGCCAGCGGACGGCCTCGGGTGCTCGCAGGGACGGCCACGAGGGTGTGCGCGACCGGTCCCGAGACTAGGTGCGACGCGCCGGAATTGGCGAGAAGATCCGTGTTGCGGCGTTTCGCCACAATTGCCCGGTCTGTCGTCGGGCGCGGGACCCGGCGCACCCCGGTCGCGACGCCACGGCGCCGGTACCCGTTCGGGTCACGCCCGCCCGCGCGCGGGCGGGGTAAGGTCCAGCCGCCCCCCTCCTGCGGCCCCGGAGCGTCCCGATGCACGAGCTCGCCCTGTGCTCCGTCGAGCACGACGGCCGCACCGTGCTGTCCGGCTACGTGCGGACCTACGACGACGGCGTCCTCTGGGCGGGCACCGAGGGCATCGTGCGCGGCGTCGCGGAGGGCGAGCACTACACCCTGCGCGTGCTCGACGAGGTGCGCGGCGAGTGCGTGTACGTCGGCGCCGTCGCCCGCATCACCGCCGACACCGTCGCGTTCGCCGGCGTCGAGCTGCTGTCCACGCTCCAGAAGCGCGCGGTGGCCCGGGTGGCCGTCAGCGTGGAGTGCGAGGGCTTCGCGACCCCGGCCGGCACCCCGCACGACGAGGGCGCGACACCCGCCGGGGACGGGGCGCCCGGGAGCGGGGAACGGCCCGTGCAG
Organism: Micrococcales bacterium; assembly: GCA_014763765.1. GTDB lineage: Bacteria > Actinomycetota > Actinomycetes > Actinomycetales > Cellulomonadaceae > Cellulomonas. The sequence continues at coordinate 6,530 of JACXUT010000022.1, read as the reverse complement.
TTCACCGTGCTCGACGTGTCCGCGCACGGGATGCGTATGATGAGTCAGACCGAGCTGCCCCCCGGCAGCACGGTGAGGTTCGTCTTCCCCGAGCTGTCGGACGCGTTCTGGCTGCAGGCGGTCGTCGTCCGTGCCCAGCCCTCGCGCTCCGGGACGCACTACGGCTGCCGGTTCGTGGAGACCTCCCCGCGGGAGACGGACGCGCTCTTCCGCTACGTCCTGCGCACGCAGGGCGCCCAGCGCCGCCAGCAGACGCTCGCCTGACCGAGCCGCCGGCGCCGGTCGCCGCCCCGCGCGCACGGACCTGCGGCCCGAATCCGACGCCGGAAAGACCTCACCCATGCCTTCCTTCACCGATCTCGGTGTCCCGGCCGCCCTCGCGGCCTCCCTCGCCCAGCGCGGCATCACCGACCCGTTCCCGATCCAGACCGCGACGCTGCCCGACACGCTCGCCGGCCGCGACGTGCTCGGCCGCGGCCGCACCGGCTCCGGCAAGACGATCGCGTTCGCGCTGCCGGTCGTCACCCGGCTCGCCGCGTCGCGCACCCGGCGGGCCCCGGCCCGGCCGCGGGCCCTCGTGCTCGCCCCGACCCGGGAGCTCGCGACTCAGATCCACGCGACGGTCGAACCCCTCGCCGCCGTCAGCGGCCTGACGTCCACGACCGTGTTCGGCGGTGTCGCGCAGAGCCGTCAGGTGACCGCGCTCAACGCCGGCATCGACGTCCTCGTCGCCTGCCCCGGCCGCCTCGAGGACCTCATCCGCCAGGGGCTGTGCTCGCTCGACGCCGTCGAGGTCACCGTCCTCGACGAGGCGGACCACATGGCCGACCTCGGGTTCCTGCCCGTGGTGAAGCGGCTGCTCGACCGCACGCCCCGCGGCGGCCAGCGCCTGCTGTTCTCGGCCACGCTGGACAACGGCGTCGACGCGCTGGTGTCGCGGTACCTGGACCGGCCGACCACGCACTCCGTGGACCCCGCGGTCGCGCCCGTGTCCACCATGACCCACCACGTGCTCTCCGTGGCGGACGCGGACGCCAAGAAGGAGGTCGTGCGCGAGCTCGCGTCCGGCACCGGGCGCCGCGTGCTGTTCACCCGCACCAAGCACCAGGCCAAGAAGCTCGCCAAGCAGCTCACCGCCGACGGGATCCCCGCGGTGGACCTGCAGGGCAACCTCGGCCAGGGCGCCCGCGAGCGGAACCTCGCGGCGTTCACGAGCGGGGAGGTGCGCGTGCTCGTCGCGACCGACATCGCGGCGCGCGGCATCCACGTCGACGACATCGAGCTGGTCGTGCACGTCGACCCGCCGGCCGAGCACAAGGCCTACCTGCACCGCTCCGGGCGCACCGCGCGGGCCGGGTCCGGCGGTGACGTCGTCACCGTGATGCTGCCCGAGCAGGCCGGTGACGTCCGGGACCTCACCCGCAAGGCCCGCATCACGGTGACCCCGCAGCGGGTCGCCCCGGGCTCCGCCGTCGTCGCCGGGCTCGTCGGGGACGTCGCCGAGCGCGTCGCGCCCGCCGCCCCCGCCGCTCCGGCGCAGCGCGCCGCCTCCGGCACCGGTTCCCGCCGCGGGGGCCGGGGCGGTCGCGGCACCGGCCGCACGGGCCAGGGCGACGCGACCCGCGCCGGGACCACGTCCGGCGTGGCCGCCGAGCGCGGCACGCGGGGTCGGGGCGCCGCGGGCGACCGGCCCGCCGGCCGGACGGCCTCCGACACCCGCGCCGCGTCCGGCTCGGCCGGCGCCGGTCGCGGGACCGCCGCGGGTGCCGCCGGCGCCGGGCACGGCCGGACCGCCGCGGCGGGCGGCGGGTCCGGGCGGTCGCGCCGCGCGGGCCGGCCGCAGGGCGCCCCCGTCGGCGGCTCGACGGTCCGCTGGTCGTCCGGCGGCGACGCCCCGGCGGGGCAGCCCGCCGGCGGGGCCGCCCGCTCCGGCGAGGGCTCGGGCGGCGGACGGCGGCGCAGCCGCGGCGGACGCAGCCGCGGGCCCCGCGCCGGGGCGTAGCGGACCCCGGGGCCGTCCGCGCGAGCGGCGCCGCCGGGTGGTGGCGCCGGCCCGTGGCGGACGGCGTCGAGGGTGGCGTCCCCGCCCGGTGGCGGCGACGCCGCGGACGCGTCAGTCTCGTGCGGAGCACCGGGGAACACGGCACCTCGTGGCCGTGTTCTGCAGCCGCGGGTGCGCAGCGGCCGACCCGGCAGCGCGGCCCGCGGGCGAGAGGAGGTCCCCATGACGGAGCAGAAGACCTACGAGGTCCAGAAGGACGAGGCGCAGTGGCGCGTCGAGCTCGACCCGGCGGAGTTCCAGGTGCTGCGGCTGGCCGGCACCGAGCGGCCGTGGACGGGTGCGCTGCTCGACGAGGAGCGCCAGGGCGTCTACCGCTGTCGTGCGTGCGGCAACGAGCTGTTCCGGTCGGACACCAAGTTCGACTCGCACTGCGGGTGGCCGAGCTTCTTCTCGCCGCTCGCGGGTGACCGCGTCGAGCTGATCGAGGACCGCAGCCTCGGCATGGTGCGCACCGAGGTGCGCTGCGCCCGCTGCGGGTCGCACCTGGGGCACGTCTTCGACGACGCGCCGCAGACCCCGACCGGCGACCGCTACTGCATGAACTCGGTCAGCCTGACGTTCGAGCCCACGGTCGGCTGACCGCCGTCCGGGGGAGTGCGCCGACCGACGCTTCAGGGCCTGCGCCCGCGTGCCGATACCGGTGACGTGGAGCAGGCCCTGATCGTCCGACGGTGGCGTCGCTACGGCGCCGACCGGTTGTACGTGACGGCCGACACCGGCGCCCCCCTGGGCAGCGTCGACCTCACCACCGGGCAGGTCGAGTCCGCCCGCTCGGCCGGGTCCGCCCTCGGCGGCGCCGGCCTGGACGGCGCCGGCCTGGAGGACGTGGGGCTCGAGGACGTGGTGCGTGGGGCCGCGCAGGCGTACCTGCGTGCCGACCTGCCGGAGCTCGTCGTGCCCGCCTCCGCGGTCCTGCCGTCGCCGCCCGCGCCCCCGGCGGCTCCGCGTCCCCACGGACGTCGCGCCGCGGGCGAGCCGTCCGCCGCGGCGGGCGCGGCGTCCCGCGGGGCGTCCGCGGGGTCCGTGCCGGCTGCCGCGTCCGACGCCCCGGCGGGCGGCCGGCACCGCGCCGCCGACCTCGTGCGGCCGCACCCCGCAGGTGACGAGCAGACCGCCGGTGAGCCGCTCGCGGAGCGGCTGGACCGGCTCGTCCTCGCCGGGTGGCACGTGCTGCCGGCGGTCCCCGTGGGGCGCCAGGGCTCCGTGGTCCCGTACCTGCTGGTCGGGCCCGCCGGGGCGTTCGCCGTCGCGGAGCGCCCGGCCGGCGCGCCGGGGGGCGAGCAGCTCGTGCTGGACGGCCGGCACCTGTCCGCCGACGGGCACGGGGTGCCCGACCTGCGCGACATCCGGCTGACGGCGGCGCGCGCGGGCTCGCTGCTGCGCGCGGCCGTGGGGTCGCCCGTGGGCGTGCGCGGCGTGCTCGTGGTGCAGGGACCGGTCACGGTGCGGAGCCCGGCGGCCGTCGACGCCCTGGTGGTCGGGCGCGACGAGGTGCCCGACGTGCTCGAGGACCTCCCGGTGCGCTGGACCCGGGGGCGCGTGGACGCGGTCGCGGCCGTCGCCCGGCGCCGCAGCACGTGGGCGCTCACCTGGGCGTGACGCGACGACCGGCCCGTGGCGCCGGCGCGTCGAGGGCGTGCCTCAGGGAGCCGGCGGCGTGCGCGGGGTCGTCGAGAGGTCCTCGTTGAGCCGGTGGAGCTGGTCGGCGAGCTGCCCGCGCTCGGTGGCGGTCCAGCCGTCCAGCACCTGGCCGAGGTAGCGGCGGCGCGCGACCCGTGCCGCGTCGACCCGGCGCGCGCCCTCCGGCGTGACGCGGATCAGCTGACCACGGGAGTCCTCGGGGTCCGGCCGGCGCTCGATCAGACCGAGCTGCTCGATCCTGCCGAGCTGGCGCGACATCGTGCCGCGGCCGACGCCGATGTGCTCCGCGAGCTCGCTCGCGCGCACGTCCGGCTCCCGCTCGATGCGGGCCAGCAGCGGGTAGGCGGACGGCTCGAGGTCCGGGTGCACCTCGCGCGCCAGCCGCTCCGCGGACGCCCGCGCGCGCCGCAGCAGCAGCCCGAGCTCGGCCTCGAGGCGCACGACGGGGTCGGTCGGGGTGTCCACCCCGCCATTGTGGCGGACGGGCGGGCGGGACGACGCGAGGCGCCCGGCCGGGTCGGCCGGGCGCCTCGCGGTGTGGTGCCGTGCGGTGCGGTGCGGTGGTCAGGCGCGCGGGGCCGTCGCCGTCCCTGCACCTGCCTGGACGGTGTCGCCCTGCGCGTCCTCCCGCTCGATCTCCTGCTCGGCCTCCGCCTGGCGGCCGACGGCCTGCTGCGCGCCGGGAGTGCCCGCCTCGGCGACCGCGGCCTCGCCGGTCTGGTCCTGGTCGAGCAGCTGCTCGACGCCGGAGCGGCGCCCGAGCGGCACCTCCTTGAGGAACAGCACCGCGACCAGGGCCACCAGGCCCAGCGGCGCGGCGATGAGGAACAGGTCCGCGATGCCCTCGCCGTACGCGGACTCGACGACCGTGCGGACCGGGCCGGGCAGGGTCGACACGTCCGGCACCGCGCCGGTGCCGCCGCCGAGCGCGCTCACGTCGATCCCGAGGGCAGCGAGCCCGTCGGTGATGAGCGTGACGACCCGGCTGCCGAGCACCGCGCCGAGCGCCGAGACGCCGATCGCGCCGCCCAGGCTGCGGAAGAACGCGACGGTCGCGGTGCCGGAGCCGACCTCGGACACGTCGAGCGTGTTCTGCACGGCCAGCACCAGGTTCTGCATCAGCATGCCCAGCCCCGCGCCCATGACGAACATGTACAGCCCGACCAGCACGAAGCTCGTGTCGTAGCGGATCGTGCCCATGAGGGCGAGGCCGACGGTCAGCGTGATCGCGCCGGCGACCATGAAGCCCTTGTAGCGCCCGTACTTGGTGATGAGCCGCCCGGTGATGGTCGAGGACGTGAACAGGCCGAGGATCATCGGGACGGTGAGCAGGCCGGACTCCGTCGGCGTCTTGCCGCGCGCGACCTGCATGTACTGGCTGAGGAACACCGAGGTGCCGAACATCGCCACGCCCACCGCGACGGACGCGATCACGGAGAGCACCAGCGTCCGGTTGCGGAACAGGTGCATCGGGATGATCGGGTCGGCGACCTTCGTCTCGACGACGCAGGCCACGGCCAGGACGGCGAGCGAGCCGAGCACCATGACGGCCGTCTGCCAGGACATCCAGTCGTAGCTGTTCCCGGCGAACGTGACCCACAGCAGCAGCGTGGCGATGCCCACGGAGATCAGCGCGGCGCCCCAGTAGTCGATGCGCACGACCTTGCGGGCGAGCTGCGGCAGGTGCAGCGTGCGCTGCAGCACGACGATCGCGGCGATCGCGAACGGCAGGCCGACGAAGAAGTTCCAGCGCCACGAGATCGCGTCGGTGATGACGCCGCCGAGCAGCGGGCCGCCGACCATGCCGACGCCCATGATGCCGCCCATCAGGCCCATGTACCGGCCGCGCTCGCGGGGGCTGAGGATGTCCGCCAGCAGCACGGTGGCCAGCGCCGTGAGGCCGCCGGCGCCGATGCCCTGCAGGGCGCGCATCCCGATGAGGGTGCCGACGTTCTGGGAGAACCCGGCGGCCGCGGAGGACAGCACCGAGATGGCGAGCGCGAGCTGGATCAGCAGCTTGCGGTTGACGAGGTCGGCGAGCTTGCCCCAGATCGGCGTGGTGATCGTCGTGGTCAGCAGGGTCGCGGTGACGACCCACGTGTACGAGGACTGCGAGCCGTGCAGGCTCGTGACGATCTTCGGCAGGCTGCTCGACACGACGCTCGTGGCCAGGATGGACACGAACATGCCGAGCAGGATGCCGGAGAGCGCCTCCATGACCTGCCGGTGGTTCATCGCGGGTGCGGACCCGGCGCTGCTCACGACGGGGGTCGGGCTCTCGGCCCGGGTGGTGCTGGTCATCGGTGCCTTCGCTTTCGCCAGTGGTGCGGTGCCCGGCGTCGTCGGCGGACGGTGTGCGTGGTGGTGCGGAGCGTCCGGGGGGACGCGGGTTCGGGTGCCCGGCGCGGACGCCGGGGCCGGGATCAGGTGGCCGCGGCGACCGGCTCGACCGCGGGCGCGGTGTCGCCGGCGGTCGAGGGGAGCGGGCCCAGGCCGGCGATCGTGTCCGCGACGCGCTCGATCTGCGCGGTGGCGGACAGCAGGTCGTCCAGCGCCCAGTCGCTGAACACCGCCGCGGCGCGGGCGTCGAGCTCCCGCTTGGTGCGGGCCGTGAACTCCTGTCCGAGCGCCGTGAGCCGGACGGTGCGCACCCGGCGGTCGGTGCCCGGGGTGTCGGGGGTGCTGCGCTCGGCGTAGCCCGCGTCGACGAGCGTCGTGATCTGCCGGCTCGCCACCGAGATGTCGACGTGCAGGTGCTGCGCCACGTCGCCGGTGCCCATCTCGCCGCGCTTGTCGAGCAGCCACAGCAGGCTGAGCGCCGCGCGCG
>JACXUT010000021.1 GCA_014763765.1 Micrococcales bacterium | reverse complement strand
GGGCCGGGGACGACGGGGCGGATGCCGGCCGAGGACGGCGCCTGCGAGGCGGACGCGGCGGCGGGCGGCGTGCCCGCGGCCGAGGAGGCCCGCTCCGCGGCGGCGCGGGCCGCACGACGGCCGAGGGGCGCGGCCGGCTCGGTGGGCGTCCCGGCAGGGCCTGCACCCGTGCCGACGGCACCCTGAGTCGGCGGCACCGCGGCCGGCGGCACCGCGGCCGGCGGCGCGGACGCGGCGGCACCGGGGAGCCCGCCGGGCGCAGCACCGGCGCCCCCGGACGCGACGACCTGCCCGGCCGGCGCAGCCGCGGGCCCGGGGACTCCGCCGGCGTGGGCGACCGGGCCGGGCGACGCGGCCGCGGGCGCTGTCCCCCACGCCCCCGGTGCTCCGACCTGCAGGCCGGACGCGACCGGCGCAACGGCCCCACCACGGCCTTCCACGACGGCGGCCCCGGCGTGGTCGCGCTCCGCCGTGTCCGACGCGGTCCCGGCGGCGCGCTCGTGCGCCCGGACGTCCACGACGACCGCCCGGCCGACGCGGTCGTGCCACCCCTGCGCGCGTCCGGTGCGGTCGAACGCGCCGGACGCGACGACGACCCACTGCCCGAGCCCCGCGACGGCGTGGCCGGCGGTGAGCACCAGACCGCGCAGGAACGCGCGGGCCGGGCCGACGGAGTACGGGGTCTCCTCGCGGGCCGTGCGCAGCCCGAGCGCGGCGTTGCCGAGCGTGCGCCCCGTGTGCGCCTCCCAGACGACGAGGCCGACGGCCAGCTCGACGACCACGAGGCCGGCCAGCAGCCACGAGCCGGTCCACGCGAGCAGCCCGCCGGCGACGGCGCCGACAGCGACCGCGTCGACGGCGTAGGCCAGGACCCGGCGCACGGGTGCGGCGGGCGTCGCGTCCCCGAAGGCGGGGTGCAGTACGGCGGGGCGCGGTTCGCGCGCGGCGGCGGTCGACCGGGAGCGGCCCTGGGCGCCCTCGACGAGCGTGACGGTCGCGTCGGGCTGCGCGGGCGCCCCGCACGCGGTGCAGAACCGGGCCCCGGGCTGCAGCGGCCGACGACAGCTCGCGCACACGGCGAGGGTGGCGACCGGTACGGCGCTCATCGTCTGCTCCACGTCCCGCCCCCTGTCGCCGTCGTCCTCGTCCCCCACGTCCACGTCCCCCTCGACCGCCTCACCGGGCCGTCCCGACGGGCCGTGGCGCACCCGGCGCCCGCCGCGCGCCTCACGACGTCACCCGCCGCAGCGTCTCGACCAGGTCCGCCGCGACGAGCGCGGCGGGCAGCGCGAGCACGACGCCGAGCCCCTCGACGGCGTCGGCGAACCGCGACGCCACGACGGACCGCCAGCCGCGGCCGAGCGCGACGGAGACGCCCGCGACGAGCACCGCCAGCACCGCGCAGGCGACGGCCGCCAGGACGGCCGACCCGCCCATCCGGGCGCCGGCGAGCACGGCCAGCTCGAGCAGCACCAGGCCGGCGGCGGCGCGCGGCGCCCACCGGGCGACCGACCCTCGCGCGTTCCGGGGCTGCAGTCCGAGCACGGCGAGCAGCGCGGCCACCAGGGCCACCGCCGCCCAGCCGCGCAGCGCGCCGCGCGCGGGATCCGCGAGGGCGGCACCGACCACGACGGGCACCAGCAGCGGCGGGACGGCGCAGACGAGCAGCACGCCCGCGTCCGTGCGGCGCTCGGCGGCGCCGACGGTGAGGACGACCTGGCGCTCGTTGACCCGGCCGAGCGCCCGGGGACGGGGGCCGCGGACGGACGGTGCCGTGCGCGCGACGTGGGCGAGGTCGACGAGCTGCTCGTCCGGCACGGACAGCGCGAGCACGGGCAGCGCCCGCAGGGCGACCGGGACGACCCCGAGCAGGACGGCCGCGGCGAGCACGCCGGGCAGCCCTGCCAGCAGCACGCCGAGCACGACGACGGCCGGGACGCCCGCCCCGGCGAGGACGGCGGACGCCAGGTCCCGGCCCTCGCGCTGCGCCCGCGCGGCGACCCAGCGGACGGCGGCGCCGCCGGTCGCGCAGACCAGCCCGGCCGCGAGCGCGAGCCGGCGGTCCGCCGCCGACGTCGGGTCGACGCCCGCGACCCCCGCGGCGAACGCCAGCACGGGCACGGCGAGCGTCGCTGCCGAGCGCGACGCCACGGGCACGACCGCGAGCGCGACCGCCCCGGCGGCCAGGACCAGGGCGGCGACCAGCGTGAGGGCGCCGCGCGGGGCGGGGTCCGCCATGACGACGGTCGCGAGGACGGCGGCCGAGGCCGCGGCGGCGGCGAGCAGCGCGGGTTGCGGGTCGGGACGCCGCGCGACCCAGCCGGCCCGCAGCCGGGCGGCGCGCCCGCGGGGCCGGGGGGCGGGCGCGACGACGTGGACCGCGGCGCCGTCGGGGACCTGGGCGGCGAGCGGCGAGCCGAGGTCGAGGGCCGCACCGGCGGAGTCGAGCACGAGCAGTCCGGGGACGAGCGGGACCTGCGCGGCGGCGAGGAGCTCCCCGAGCGTGCGGCCGGCGTCGAGGGCGACGTCGAGGCGGCGGCCTCCCAGGTGCACGGCGACGCGCGTCAGCGGCGTGCCGGGTGCCTGGACCGTCACGCGCGCTCCCTCCGCCGTCGGGCGCTCGGGACGGACGGCGGCGGCGGACCCGCCTGCCCCCGGGCGCAGCGCAGTCATGCTATGCGGTCGGGCCGGGTCGGCACGTCGGTCCTCGTCCGGCGGCGGTCGTGGTCCCCAGGTTCGCCCGGACGGAGGAGCCACGAGCCGCCCGCGCGCGCCCGCCCGGGTAGGTTGACCGCACGAGAACGTCGGGGGGCGTGCGGCTCCCCGCCCGGCAGGAGGGACCGAGCGCCGACGATGTCGATCGCGCCGCAGCAGGGGACGCGCCTGGAGCCGCCCGCCGTCCCCAGCGGGCAGGTCGTCCTGCAGCCGCCCCCGGAGATCCAGCCGTCCGACGGCGTCAGCGGCCTGCTGGCGAACGCGATCCCCATGCTCGGGTCGGTCGGCTCGATCGTCTTCGTCGCGATGAACCAGCCCGGCCCCCGCGGCTACATCGCGGCGGGCATGTTCCTGCTCGCGTCCCTCGGGTTCGTCGGGGTGAACGGCTGGCGCCAGCGCTCGCAGCACCAGGCTCAGGTGGTCGGGGCGCGGCGCGAGTACCTGGCGTACCTGGCGGACCTGCGGTCGTCCGTGCGCCAGGCCGCGAGCGCCCAGCGTCGCGCCGCCGAGTGGACGTCGCCCGACCCCCGCGCGCTGCCCGCCGTCGCGGAGGAGCGCACCCGCGTGTGGGAGCGGCGCCCGCAGCACGACGACTTCCTGCACGCTCGCGTCGGTGTCGGCGCCCAGCCGCTGTGCCTGGACCTGGAGGCGCCGCAGACGCCGCCGCTCGCCCAGCTCGACCCGGTCGCCGCGTCGGCCGCGCACCGGTTCCTCGTGACGCACCGCGTGCAGCAGGGCGTGCCGCTGGCGTTCGACGTGCGCTCCGTGGCGCGCATCGAGGTCACGGGAGCGGCCTCCGAGTCGCGCGCCCTGGCCCGCGCGCTCGTGGCCCAGCTCGCGACGTTCCACGCCCCGGAGGACCTGCAGGTCGCGGTGATCGCGGACGACGCGGCTCTCCCCGAGTGGGACTGGGTCAAGTGGCTGCCGCACGCCCACTCGACGCGCTCCCGGGACGCGGTGGGCGCTGCCCGCCTCATCGGCACGACCCTCGCGGACGTCGAGTCGCTGCTGCCCGAGGACCTCGTGGACCGGCCGCGGTTCGGGTACGCCGCGGAGGCGCCGCTGCCCCACGTCCTCGTGGTGGTCGACGGCGGGCAGGTGCCGGTCGGCAACGCGATCCTCACGACGGACGGCGTGCTCGGTGTGACGGTGCTGGAGCTCCCGGAGCGCTGGGACGAGCTCGACGACGCGACGACGCTGCGGCTCAACGTCGGCGCCGCCGTGGCGACCCCGGAGGCCACGCGCGCGCCGGTCGACGTGCTGCGGCTCGGCAACGCGCCCGTGCGGGTGGACGGCGACCAGATGTCCGTCCCGGACGCCGAGGCCACCGCGCGCCGGCTGCTCCCGCTGCACGTCGAGTCCGGCCCGGAGCGCTCCGACGAGGAGGTCTCCTCCGAGCTCGTGGACCTGCTGGGCGTCGGCGACGTGCGGGACCTGGACCTGTCGGTGGCGTGGCGGCCGCGGCTGCCCCGGGACCGGCTGCGCGTGCCCATCGGCGTGACACCGCAGGGCCAGCCCGTCGCCCTCGACATCAAGGAGTCCGCGCAGCAGGGCATGGGGCCGCACGGCCTCATCATCGGCGCGACGGGATCCGGCAAGTCCGAGGTGCTGCGCACGCTCGTGCTCGCGCTCGCGCTCACGCACTCGTCGGAGGACCTCAACTTCGTCCTCGTCGACTTCAAGGGTGGTGCGACGTTCGCGGGCATGGCGGACATGCCGCACGTGTCGGCGATCATCACGAACCTGGGCGAGGAGCTCACGCTCGTCGACCGCATGCAGGACGCCCTGCAGGGCGAGATGGTGCGCCGCCAGGAGCTGCTGCGCGCCGCGGGCAACTTCGCGAACGTCGCGGACTACGAGAAGGCGCGGCGGGGCGGCCGCACCGACCTGGCGCCGCTGCCCGCGCTGCTCATCGTGTGCGACGAGTTCTCCGAGCTGCTGTCGGCCAAGCCGGAGTTCGTCGACCTGTTCGTGACGATCGGCCGGCTCGGCCGTTCCCTGCAGATGCACCTGCTGCTGTCCTCGCAGCGCCTGGAGGAGGGCCGGCTGCGCGGGCTGGAGTCGCACCTGTCGTACCGCATCGGCCTGCGGACGTTCTCGGCCGCGGAGTCGCGCACCGTGCTCGGCGTCCCGGACGCCTACACGCTGCCGCCCGTCCCGGGCACCGGGTACCTCAAGCCCGACACCACGACGATGATCCAGTTCCGCGCGGCCTACGTCTCCGGGCCCCCGAGGACCCGGCGCACCGGCGGCGGGGGCGGCGCCGTCACCGGCACCGGGCGCGGGCGGCTCGAGTCGTTCACCGCCGCGCCCGTCCTCGGCGGGGTGGAGGAGCTGCCGGCCACCACGGAGGTGCTGCCGAGCGAGCCGGAGGAGACCCGCGCGACGTTCGACATCGCGGTGCAGCGCATGAAGGGCCAGGGCCCGCCCGCGCACCAGGTGTGGCTGCCGCCGCTGGTCGTGCCGCGGACGCTCGACGAGCTCATGCCGGACCTGACGGCCGACCCGCGCCTCGGCCTGGTCTCCCCCGGCTGGCGGGCCGCCGGGACGCTGACCGTCCCGCTCGGCACCGTGGACCGCCCGCTGGAGCAGCGGCGCGAGAACCTCACCGTGTCGCTCGGCGGCGCGGCGGGTCACATGGCGGTCGTCGGCGCACCGCGCACCGGCAAGAGCACCGTGCTGCGGTCCGTCGTCACGTCGCTCGCGCTGACGCGCACCCCGCTCGAGGTGCAGTTCTACGTGCTCGACTTCGGCGGCGGGACGTTCGCCCCGCTCGCGTCGCTGGCGCACGTCGCCGGCGTCGCCTCGCGCGCCGAGCCGGACGTCGTGCGCCGCGTCGTCTCCGAGGTCGAGTCGATCGTCGACGAGCGCGAGCGGTACTTCCGGCAGCACGCCATCGACTCCATCGAGACGTACCGGACGCGGCGCGAGCAGGGCACCGCCGACGACGGCTACGGCGACGTGTTCCTCCTCGTCGACGGGTGGTCGACGGTCCGCACGGAGTTCGACGAGCTCGAGGCCCGCATCCAGGCGCTCGCCGGCCGCGGCCTCACGTTCGGGGTGCACCTGGTCGCGACCGCGGCCCGCTGGATGGACTTCCGGACCCAGGTGAAGGACCTGTTCGGCACCCGGCTGGAGCTGCGGCTCGGCGACCCGATGGACTCCGAGATCGACCGCAAGGTCGCCGTCAACGTCCCGAAGGAGCGTCCCGGCCGCGGGCTCGCGGTGTCCAAGCACCACGTGCTGACGGCGTTGCCGCGCATCGACGGCGACGCCTCCCCTGACACCCTCGGCGCCGGCGTCACGCACCTCGTGGACGCGGTGAACGCGGCCTGGCAGGGGCCGGCGGCTCCGAAGCTGCGGCTGCTGCCCGAGCAGGTCACGCTCGCGCAGGTGCACGCCGACCCCCGTGCCGACGCCCGGCGCCTGCTGCTCGGCATCGACGAGGCGGCGCTCGCCCCCGTGGGCGTCGACGTCCGCGAGGAGGCGCACCTGTACGCGTTCGGCGACGGCGGCTCCGGCAAGTCGGCGCTGCTGCGGGCCGTCGCCCAGGAGGTCCGCCGGCTGCACACGCCGCAGCAGGCGCAGATCTTCGCGGTCGACTTCCGCCGGTCGCTGCTGGGCGAGATCCCCGACGAGTACCTCGCGGGCTACTTCACGACGCAGGAGCAGGCCGCCGGGGAGGTCCAGGGCATCGCCGACTACCTGCGCGGGCGGCTCCCCGGACCGGACGTGACGCCCGAGCAGCTCCGGAACCGCTCGTGGTGGTCGGGCGCCGAGGTGTACGTCCTGGTGGACGACTACGACCTGGTCGCCACCACGACGGGCAACCCGCTCGCCCCGCTCGTGCCCCTGCTGGCCCAGGCCGGCGACGTGGGCCTGCACCTGGTGCTCGCCCGCCGCTCCGGCGGTGCCGGCCGAGCCCTGTACGAGCCCGTGCTGCAGGCGCTGCGCGACCTCGCCGCGCCCGGCATCGTGCTGTCCGGCAGCCCGGACGAGGGCGCGCTGGTCGGCGGGGCGAAGCCCGTGCCGGGCGTGCCCGGGCGCGCGCAGCTCGTCACCCGCGACGAGGGCCGCCAGGTCGTGCAGCTCGCCTGGACACCGCCGACGCTCTGAGGCCGCCGGGGCGTCGGGCTCGGCCGTGCACCGGCGCACGACGGGCCCGTGACCCGGCAGGCACCCGGCACGCCGGGCCCGACGGGCACGCGTCCGGGCGCACGCCAGGCGCACCGGGCACTCCCCCGGGCGCGACGGGCACGCGTCCGGCCGGGACCGGCGCGCCGGGTCACGGGCCCCGAGACACAGGGCCGGCGCGACGCGGGACCCGTGGTCTCGTCAGGCGGCCTCGACGGCGACGCGCAGGTTGCCCAGCACCAGCGTCCACCCGGCCCCGACCAGGGCGGGTCGGGCCGGCGGGAGCGACCACCGGCCGCCGTCCGGGTCGACCAGCACCGTGCCGTTGGTCGAGCCGCGGTCGAGGACCTCGAGCCCGTCCTCCACGGGGTGGACCTCCAGGTGGGTCTGCGACACGGACTGGCCGGGATCCGCGACGGTCACCCGCTCCCACGTGGCGTCCGGCGCCACAGGCCGGCGGCCGACGACCGCTCGCCGACTCACGACCACCCGCTCGGCGGGGCCGAGCACCAGGGCGAACGCCTCGGGCGCCGGACCTGCGTCCTCCCCACCGCGCCGGACGAGCCGGGTGTGCTCCAGGTCGCCCAGCTCGGGCACCGTGGGGATGGTCGCCTCGGGCACGCCGTCGCCCGGCGCCGCGTCGGGCAGCTGCTCCAGCGGGCCCGGTGAGGCGGGCACCTCGGCCCCGGGCCCGCTGCGCGCCGGGCCAGCCGACCCCGGCGACGGCGGTTGCGACCGGGGGCCTGGCGGCGCGGCAGGTGTCTCACCGGGAGGCTCCGACGGGAACGCGGCAGAAGCGAGCGGGTCGGCAGGAGCGAGCAGGTCCGCGGGCGGGACGTCCGGCACCGCCCGACGCGTCACGCTCGGAGGCTCCGACGGGAACGCGGCAGGAACGAGCGGGTCGGCAGGAGCGAGCCCGCCCGCGGGCGGGATGTCCGGCACCGCCCGAGGCGTCACGCTCGGAGGCTCCGACGGGAACGCAGCACCAGGCGTCGGAGACGCGGGCGGCAGCGAGCCGGGCAGCGGTGTGGCCGGGGTGGGAGCGGCCGCAGCGGTCGGAGCAGGAGCCGCAGCAGCCGCAGGAGCCACGGGCGCAGACGCCGCAGGAGCCACGGACGAGGGAGCCCCCGCAACCGCGGGTGGGGACGCCGGCGACGGTGGCGAGCCCACCGCCTCCGCCCCGGGCGCCGCCGACGCCGACGCCGAACGCTCCCCCGCCCGACCCTGCGCCCGCGCGCGGAGCACCATCGTCCCCGCGGCCTTGTCGTGCCAGCCGCGCTGCGCGGGGCCCTCGTCCCAGGCACCGGAGCCCGCGACCACGTAGAGCCCGATCCCGCCGAGCAGCACGCCGGCGGCCTGGACGACCGACCGCACGAGGACCGCCCACAGTCCCGCCGGCCGGCCGGTCCGGACGGAGACCGTGCGGGTGCCGAGCAACGCGCCGCCGAGGGTCCGGCCCGCGAACGCCTCCGCGAACCACTGGGCCGCCCCGAGGACGAGCAGCACGAGCGCGGGGACGAGCAGCGACCCGGTGTCCCCGTCGCGGAGCGTCGGCAGCACCGCCAGCGTGGCGAGCCCGCCCGCGGCGAGCGTCACCACCTGGTCGGCGAGGAGCGCCACGAGGCGCCGCCAGACCGGCGCGGCCAGCTCGTCGAGGTCGGCGTCCTCGGCCCACGCGCGCGCCACCACCGTGCCGGCCGCGGGCGACCCGTGCCACGCCGGGACCGGGGGCGCCACTGGGGCGGAGGGCGACCCGTCGGTGAAGGGCGCAGGTGCGCCACCCGCCGGCGCGGCCGTCCGCGCCCCGCAGGCGCCGCAGAACGCCGCCCCCGGCTCGAGCGCCGCCCCGCACACGGCGCATCGCGCACCGGCGTGGTCCGTGGTCATGCCTCCCCCTGCTCGCGCCCGGCCCGCGGCGGCTGTACGCGGACCGTCCGGCGCCCGGTCAGGACGCCCGGTCCACCAGGGCGTCGGCGAACGAGACGAACGAGTCCTTGACGGGCCCGTCGGGCAGCGGCGCGAGGACGGCCACGGCCTCCTCGACGAGCGCGGACGCCCGGCGGCGGGTCTCCGCGACGACGTCGTGCGCCCGCAGGGCGGCGACGGTCTCGGCGAGCACGGCGTCGTCCGACAGGTCGCCGTCGAGCCGGGCGACGAGCGCGACGTCGGCCGGGTCGCCCCCGGCGGCCGCGCGCTCGCGGAGCAGCAGCACCGGCATGGTCGGCACCTGCTCGCGCAGGTCGGTGCCGGGCGTCTTGCCGGACACGGCACCCTCGGAGGTGAGGTCCAGCACGTCGTCGGCGAGCTGGAACGCCACGCCGATGCGCTCGCCGAACGCCGCGACGGTCTCGACGACCTCCGGGCTGCAGCCGCCGTACATGGCGCCGAGCCGCGCGGACGTCGCGATGAGCGAGGCGGTCTTGTCGGCCAGCACCTGCAGGTAGTGCTGGACGGGGTCGCCGTGCTCCCCCGGGCCCATCGACTCGTGGAGCTGCCCGAGGCAGAGCCGCTCGAACGTGCCCGCCTGGATGAGCACCGCCTCGGGGCCGAGGTGCGCGACGGTGGTGGACGCGCGCGCGAACAGCAGGTCCCCGACGAGGATCGCGACGGAGTTGCCCCAGACCTCGTGCGCGGCGGGCGCGCCCCGGCGCAGCGGCGCGGAGTCCATGACGTCGTCGTGGTACAGCGACGCGAGGTGCGTGAGCTCGACGACGACCGCCGCCTGGAGCACCTCGTCGCGGGCGCCGTCCCCGAGCTCGGCGGCCAGCAGGGTCAGCAGCGGTCGCAGGCGCTTGCCGCCGGCGTTCGCGAGGTGGTGCGCGGCGTCGTCGACGAGCGGGTCGGCGTACGCGACGGCGGAGCGCAGGCGCTCCTCGACCAGGTCGAGGCGTCCCGCGATGCGCTCGGCGAGCGCGGCGTCGGCGAGCGGCAGGGTGGTCGGGGATGTCACGGGACGAACCTATCTGGCCGCGCGGGCCCGGGCAGAACCGACGCGGCCGCCCGGCCCGGCGCGCAGGCACCGGACCGGGCGGCCGCGGGGGTCACGGCAGGAGCTGGGCGACGCCGGCGATCGCGTCCAGGACCGGGCCGGGGAACACGCCGAGGGCGACGGTGAGCACCGCGCACAGGCCGATCGACACGATCGCCAGGCCCTGGGAGCCGACCACGACGGCGCCCGGGCGGGCCTCGTCGTCGCCGTCCTGCGGGCCGCCGTGCGGGCTGGTGAAGAACATCAGGACGATGATCCGCACGTAGAAGAACGCCGCCGCCGCCGAGGCGAGCACGCCGACCACGGCGAGCGGCCAGGCGCCGCCGTCGACCGCCGCGGAGAACACCGCGAACTTGCCGGTGAAGCCGGCGGTCAGCGGGATGCCCGCGAACGAGAGCAGGAACAGCGCGAACGTGGTGGCCAGCACCGGGTTCGTCCGGCCGAGCCCCGCCCACTGCGACAGGTGCGTGGCCTCGCCGAGCACCGGGCCCTCGGCCTCGACCGGGTCGGCGCCCTCGGCCTCGACCGGGTCGGCGCCGCCGGCCCCGACCGGCTCGCTCCCGTCGGCGCCGGTCTCCGTCCGCTCGAGCTCCCGGGCCTCGTCCGCGGCGTCCACCGGGCCGCCGGTCCCCGCGACGTCGGCCGTGCTGCCGACCGTCGGGGCGGACGCGAGCGCCGTGGCACCGGCCGGCGCGGCGCCCGCGGCGACCAGCAGCGGCACGCGCTCGGACTGCGCCGCGCGGACCGACCCGCGCTCGCGCACCAGGGACACGATCCCGAAGGCACCGATCGTCGCCGCGCCGTACGCCAGCAGATAGAACAGCACCGCCGTGATGCCCGACTCCGTGAGCGCGACGACGCCGGTGAGCACGAAGCCCGCGTGCGCGATCGACGAGTACGCCAGCACGCGCTTGATGTCGGTCTGCACGAGCGCGACGACCGTCCCGACCACCATCGTGGCGATGGCGACGGTCCACATCATCGGCTCGAGGTCCCAGCGCAGGTCCGGAAGCACGCCGTAGAACACCCGCAGCAGGGCGCCGAACGCGGCGACCTTGGTGCACGCGGCCATGAAGCCGGTGATCGGCGTCGGGGCGCCCTGGTACACGTCCGGCGTCCAGGAGTGGAACGGCACGGCGCCGACCTTGAACAGCAGCCCGACGAGCACCAGCAGCGCGCCCGCGAGCAGCAGGCCGTCCATGCCGGTCACGGTGCGGACGGCCGCGGCGATGTCGGCGAACCGCAGCGAGCCGGAGAACCCGTACAGCAGGGCGATGCCGAACAGCAGCAGCGCGGACGCGAACGACCCGAGCAGGAAGTACTTCATGGACGCCTCCTGGCTGAGGAGGCGACGCCGGCGGGACAGCCCGGCCAGCAGGTACAGCGGCAGGGACAGCACCTCGAGCGCGACGAACAGCGTGAGCAGGTCCCCGGTGGCCGGGAAGATCAGCATGCCGCCGGTCGCGAACAGCACCAGGGGGTAGACCTCGGTCTGCTGCAGGCCGGCGACGCGCGCCGCCTCCTCGTAGCCGGAGCCGGGGACGGCCGCGCCCTGCGGGGCGAACGCGTCCTCCCCGGTGTCGGTGCGGTCCGCGATGACGAGCACCGCGAGCAGGGCCAGCAGCGCCAGCGTGCCCTGGAGCACCAGGGTCGGGCCGTCCACCAGCAGCGAGCCGCCGAGCACGTCCGTCCCGCCGGTGGCCTCGACGTCGGACCAGAGGGCGGCGACGGCGACCACCGCCGCGGCGAGCGCGACGAGCGTCAGCGTGAGCTGCACGGGCCGGCGGGCGCGCCGGGGCACGAACGCCTCGACGAGCACGCCCACCACCGCGGCACCCAGCACCAGCAGCACCGGCGTCAGCTGCGCCCAGGCGATCTCGGGCACGGTGAACGCGCTCACTGGTCGCTCCCCTCGTCGTCACCGGTCAGCGCGACCGGGGTGTCCGGGGCGTCGGCGACGCCCACCTGCGTGACCGACTCGGCGGCGGGCTGGTCGACCAGCCGCAGCGCCGGGGCGGGGTAGAAGCCGAGCACCAGCATGATCGCGATGAGCGGGCCGACGACCCACCGCTCGCGTCCGCCGAGGTCCCGGGTGCCCGCGAGCTCGTCGCGGACGGGTCCGGTGAACACGCGCTGGTAGGTCCACAGCACGTAGATGGCGGCGAGCACCACGGCGACGACGGCGACCACCGCGGCCGGGCGGTTCGCGGCGAACGTGCCGACGACGACCAGGAACTCCGACACGAAGGTCGACAGGCCGGGCAGCGAGAGCGCCGACAGGCCGGTGACCAGGAACGTGCCGGCGAGCACCGGGGTGACCTTCTGCAGGCCGCCGAAGTCCTCGATGCGGGCGGACCCGCGGCGGGCGGCGAGGAAGCCGACCAGGAGGAACAGCGCGCCGGTGGAGAGGCCGTGGTTGACCATGTAGAACGACGAGCCGGCGATGGACGTCGACGTGAAGGCGAAGATGCCCAGCACGATGAACCCGAAGTGCGACACCGACGTGTACGCGACGAGCCGGAACAGGTCCTGCTGCCCGATGGCCAGCAGCGCGCCGTAGAAGATCGACACGATCGCCAGGACGATGATCACCGGCGCCGCCCAGCGGGAGGCCTCCGGGAACAGCGGCAGGCAGAGCGTGAGCATCCCGAAGGTGCCGACCTTGTCGAGCACGCCGACCAGCAGCGTCGAGGTGCCCGCGGGCGCCTGCTCGGCGGCGTCCGGCAGCCAGGTGTGGACCGGGAACATCGGCGCCTTGATCGCGAACGCGAGGAAGAACGCGAGGAACAGCCAGCGCTCGGTGCTGGTCGACAGGTCGAGGTTGCCGACCAGGTTGTCCACCAGGAAGCCCTGCTCGCCGCGCGGGCCCTGCAGGTAGAGCGCGATGACGCCCGCCAGCATGATGAGCCCGCCCGCGAGCGAGAACAGCAGGAACTTCACGGCCGCGTACCGCCGCTGCGGCCCGCCGAACGCGCCGATCATGAAGTAGACCGGGATCAGCATGGCCTCGAACAGCACGTAGAACAGGAACACGTCCCGGGCCGCGAACACGGCGACCATGAACGCGGTCAGCACGAGCACGAGCGCCAGGTAGTGCCGCAGCCGGTTGGTGGCGGCCTCCCCGCTGCCCTGCTCGCGCCAGGCCGCGAGGATCACGACCGGCACCAGGACGACGGACAGCAGCACGAGCGCGAGCCCGACGCCGTCGACGCCCACGGCGTACGAGACGCCGAGCTGCGGGATCCACCCGTGGGTCTCGGTGAGCTGGTGCACCCCGGCCGCGGCCGTGTCGAACGCCCGCAGTGCGCCGAGCGCGAGGACGACCTCGACGAGGGCGACGCCGAGCGCGACCTGGCGCGACCAGCGGCGGGCACCGGTGGCGGTCCCGTCGGCGGCCGTGGCCCCGGGCAGCGCCCAGAGCACCAGCGCGCCGACCAGCGGCCACACGATGAGGAGGGTCAGCCACGGCACGTCCGTGGTGACGGCGACAGTCGACATCAACATCCCCTCAGATCCGAGGCGCCAGGACGACGACCGCGAGGACGACCAGGCCGAGCAGCATCGTGGCGGCGTACTGCCGGGCGTACCCGGTCTGCGCCTTGCGCACGAGCTCCCCGATCCCGACCGTCAGCCGGCCGAGGCCCGTGAACGCCCCGTCGACCGCGGTGCGGTCGCCGAACACGAGCGAGCGGGTCAGGTGCCGGCCGGGCTCGACCAGCAGGGCGTCGTTCACGTCGTCCTGGTACAGGTCGACGCGCGCGGCGCGGGTCAGCGGGGAGCCGGCGGGCGCGGTCTCGGGGACCGGCAGCGCGCCGTACTGGCGCCAGGCGAGGAGCGCCCCGGCGGCGACCGCCACGAGCGTCACGACCTGGATGACCAGGACCGGCAGCACCGGCTCGTGGTGCTCGACGTGCCCGGTGACCGGCTCCAGCCAGGTGGTGAAGCCGCCGCCCAGCTGGAGCACGAAGCCGAGCGCGACGGAGCCCAGCGCCAGCACGATCATCGGGATCGTCATGAGCGCGGGCGACTCGTGCGGGTGCGGCTCGTGGCCGGCCTCGTCACGGGTCCAGCGCTTGCGCCCGTGGAACGTCATGAAGAACAGCCGCGACATGTAGAACGCGGTGATGCCGGCGCCGATCAGCGCGACCAGGCCGAACACCCACGCCCGCCACTCGCCGGCGCCCTCCGGGACCACGAACGCGGACTCGATGATCTTGTCCTTCGACCAGAAGCCCGAGAACGGCGGGACGCCGAGGATCGCGAGCCAGCCGGCGCCGAACGTCACCCACGTGATGACCATGTACGTGCGCAGGCCGCCGAAGCGCCGCATGTCGGTCTGGTCGTCCATGCCGTGCATGACCGACCCGGCACCGAGGAACATGCCGGCCTTGAAGAAGCCGTGGGTCACGAGGTGGAAGATCGCGAACGCGTACCCGATGGGGCCGAGACCCGCGGCGAGCACCATGTAGCCGATCTGCGACATGGTCGACGCGGCGAGCGCCTTCTTGATGTCGTCCTTCGCGGAGCCGATGACCGCCCCGAGCACCAGCGTGATCGCGCCGATGATCGTCACGACGAGCTGCGCGGTCGGCGCGCCCTCGAACACCGGCGCGGACCGCACGATGAGGTAGACGCCCGCGGTGACCATGGTCGCCGCGTGGATGAGCGCGGACACCGGCGTGGGGCCGGCCATCGCGTCGCCGAGCCAGGACTGCAGCGGGAACTGCGCCGACTTGCCGCAGGCCGCGAGCAGCAGCATCAGGCCGGTCGCGGTGAGCGTCGCGGTGGACGCGAGCCCGCCCTCGACGCCCGCGGCGACGCCCTCGAACGACACCGTGCCGAACGTCGCGAACATGAGCATCATCGCGACCAGCAGGCCGATGTCGCCGACGCGGTTGGCGACGAACGCCTTCTTCGCGGCGACGGCGTACGGCGTGTGGTGGTTCCAGAACCCGATGAGCAGGTACGACGCGAGACCCACGCCCTCCCAGCCGACGAACAGCAGGAGGTAGGAGTCCGCGAGCACCAGGATCAGCATCGCGGCGATGAAGAGGTTGAGGTACGCGAAGAACCGGCGCCGCGCGGCGTCGTGCTCCATGTACGCGACCGAGTAGAGGTGGATCAGCGTGCCCACGAAGGTGACGAGCAGGACGAACGTCAGCGACAGCGGGTCGACCCGCAGCCCCGCGGCCAGGTCGAACCGGCCCGCGGAGATCCAGTCGAACAGGTGCAGGTCGAGCACCCGCTCGTCGGAGGGCCGGCCGAGCAGGTCCACCAGGAGGTAGGCGCCGACCGCGAACGCGGACGCGGAGGCGACCACGCCGAGCCAGTGGCCCCAGCGGTCGCTGCGGCGCCCCAGGAGCAGCAGCAGGGCCGCACTCGCCAGCGGTACCGCGACCAGCAGCGCGGCGACGGAGGAAAGGTCCACGGTCCCCTCAGCTCTTCAGCAGGTTGATGTCGTCGACGGACGCCGACTTCCGCGTGCGGAAGATCGACACGATGATCGCCAGCCCGACGACCACCTCCGCGGCGGCGACGACCATGACGAAGAAGGCCATGACCTGGCCCGTCAGGTCCCCGTGCATCCGGGAGAAGGTGACCAGGGCGAGGTTCGTCGCGTTGAGCATGAGCTCGACGCCCATGAAGACGATGATCGCGTTCCGGCGCAGCAGCACCGTCGCGGCGCCGAGCGAGAACAGGATCGCGGACAGCACCAGGTAGTTCGTCAGCGTCACGGCTGCGTCTCCGTCCGGGTCGAGGCGCCGCCGAGGTCGATGTCGGTCTGCGGTCCGGTGGTCGTGCCCGGCGGTGCGGCGGGCGGGCGGGGCTCGTCGTCCGTGCTGGTCCCCAGGGCGGCCTCGACCTCGTCGGGCGTGACGGCGGTGCCGCGCTCCGCGAGGACGGCGGTGACGGCGCGCCGGTAGGTGTCGGCGCGGAACTCCGCCGTGCCGGCCTCCTGGCCACGGATGCGCAGCACGCGCGGGACGGACTCGTCGATGGGGTTGCCCTGCGGGTCGAGCGCGGGCACGTCCATCGCGTTGTGCCGGGCGTACACGCCGGGGGCGGGCAGCGGGGTCAGGCGGGCGCCGGCCGCGACGCGCGCCGCGGCCCGCTCCGGCTGCTTCACCAGCGGCTTGAGGCGCTGCCGGTGCGTGAGCACCAGCGCGCCGAGCGCGGCGGTGACGAGCAGGGCGCCGACGACCTCGAGGCCGAACACGTGCTGCCCGAACACGATCCGCGCGACGCCCACCGGGTTGCCGTCGGCGTTCGCGGACTCCAGCCCGGCGGCGGCCGGGAACGTCGCCCGGCCGATCACCGAGACCAGCACGACCGCGAGACCGACGCCGGCGAGCCAGCCGATCCAGCGCTGGCCGCGGATGGTCTCCACCAGCGAGTCGGACGCGTCGACGCCGACGAGCATGAGGACGAACAGGAACAGCATCATGACCGCGCCGGTGTACACGACCACCTGGACGACGCCGAGGAACGGCGCCTCCTGCGCGATGTAGAGGAACGCCAGCGAGATCATGACCGTGATCACGCACAGGGCCGCGTGCACGGCCTTGCGCGCGAACAGCAGGCCGAGGGCCGCGAGCACCATGATCGGCGCCAGCACCCAGAACAGGACCGCCTCGGCGGTGCTCGGGCTCATCGGGCCTCCCCGCCCACCGGCTGGGTCGTGCCCGCCGCCCCGGCCCGGGCGCGTGCCGCCTCGAGCGTCTCGTCGTCGGGCCGGTGCTCCGCGACCCAGTCGACCTGGGCCGGCGTGGGCGCGGTGACCTCGCCGCGGTAGTACTCGGTGTCGGTCGTCCCCTCCACCATGGGGTGGGGCGCCGCGAGCATGCCGTCGACGAGCGGGCCGAGCAGGTCCTGCTTCTCGTAGATGAGGCCCTCGCGGGTCGGGCCCGCCAGCTCGAAGTCGTTGGTCATCGTGAGCGCGCGCGTCGGGCACGCCTCGATGCACAGGCCGCAGAAGATGCAGCGCAGGTAGTTGATCTGGTAGACGCGGCCGTAGCGCTCCCCGGGCGAGAACTGCTCGTCCGGGGTGTTGTCGGCGGCCTCGACGTAGATCGCGTCCGCGGGGCACGCCCACGCGCACAGCTCGCAGCCGATGCACTTCTCCAGGCCGTCCGGGTACCGGTTGAGCTGGTGCCGGCCGTGGAACCGCGGCTTCACGGGCGCCGTCTCGAACGGGTACTGCTCGGTGACGGTGCGGCTGAAGAAGTTCTTCAGCGTCACGCCGAACCCGGCGGCGGGCGCGAGGGCGTCGGCCACCGCGCTGCGCTTGGGGATCAGCGACTCGTACGGCCGCACCCGGCCCGCGGCGGCGACCTCGCCGCCGCCGTCGGCCTTCGCGACGGACTTGTCGGGCGTGTCAGCCACGCGGCACCTCCTGGGTGGGGGACTCGGGGGCGTCGCCCTCGTCGGACGCGCCGGCGGCGGGACTGCCGACCAGCGCGGGGGACGCGGGCGCCTGGGCCTGGCGACGCAGCGCGCGCGGCGAGGGCGGCAGCGTCTGGCCGGGCAGCGGCGGGACCGGGAAGCCGCCGGCGAACGCGTCGAACGGCTCGTCCGAGCGGTCCGGCTCCGGCTCCGGCTTCTTCTCCGGGATGAGGAACGACACGAGGACGATCGCGACGATCACGCCCGCGAGGACGAACATCAGGGTGTCGAGCTCGACCTCGGCGAACTGGCGGACGCCCTGGACCACCGCGACGCACACCAGCCACACCAGGGCGGCCGGGATGAGCACCTTCCAGCCGAACTTCATGAACTGGTCGTACCGGAACCGCAGCAGCGTGCCGCGGATCCACACGAACAGGAACATGAACAGCCAGACCTTGGCGACGAACCACAGCAGCGGCCACCAGCCGGTGTTGAACATGCCGTCGTTGATCGCCGACAGCGGCCACGGGGCGCGCCAGCCGCCGAAGAACAGCGTGGTCGCCACCGCGGAGACGTTGAGCATGTTGATGTACTCGGCGAGGAAGAACCACGCGAACTTCATCGAGGAGTACTCGGTGGTGTACCCGCCGACGAGCTCGCCCTCGGCCTCCGGGAGGTCGAACGGCAGGCGGTTGGTCTCGCCGACCATCGAGATCACGTAGATGACGAACGCCGGCGCCAGCGGGATGAGCCACCACAGGGTGGTCTGCGAGCCGACGATCTCCGAGGTCGACATGGACCCCGCGAGGATGAAGACGCTGACCAGCGACAGGCCCATCGCGAGCTCGTACGAGATGACCTGCGCGGTCGAGCGCACGGCACCCAGCAGCGGGTAGGTCGAGTTGGACGACCAGCCGCCGAGCACGATGCCGTACACGCCGACGGACGCGCACGCGAGGATGTACAGCACCGCGACCGGGAAGTCCGTGAGCTGCAGCGGCGTCACCACGCCGAAGATCGAGACCTCCGGGCCGAACGGGATCACCGCGTACGTCAGCAGCGAGCAGAACACCGCGATGAACGGCGCGACGATGTAGACCACCTTGTCGGCGGCCTTGACCGTCATGTCCTCCTTGAGCAGGAGCTTCATCGCGTCGGCCAGCGACTGGAACAGGCCGAACGGGCCGTGGACGTTCGGGCCGGGTCGCAGCTGCATCCGGCCGACCACGCGGCGCTCGAACCAGATGGCGATGAGCACGCTCAGCAGCAGGAACACCAGGATGCCGACCGCCTTGAGCAGCCAGACCCAGAACACGTCCTGGCTGAAGTCGGCGGCGCCGCCGTCGACCGCGGCCGCGGGGAGCGCGGCCGGCAGGCCGGTGAGCACGGGGCTGAGCACGGCGCTCATGCGGTGACCTCCTCGTCGGCGCCGGTCCCGGCGTCGGTGGTGGCGGTGGCGTCGGGGGCGGCGGCCGCGACCCGGACCAGGTCGCCCGGCAGCGCGTGGAGCGCGTCCCGGACCTGGCTGCCGGCGGACGCGGTGGGCAGCCACACGACGTGGTCGACCATGTCGGTCACCACGACGGGCAGCGTGATCGCGCCCGCGTCGGTGGACACCGTGACGCGACCGCCCGGCTCGATCCCCGCGGCGGCGGCCGTCGCGGCCGACAGCCGGGCGACCGGGCGCTTCGCGGTGCCGGCCAGGAACGGCTCGCCGTCCTGCAGCCGGCCGGCGTCCAGCAGCTGGTGCCACGTCGCGAGCACGGCGTGCCCGGGCGCGACGGCCGGCGGCTCAGCGGAGGCGGCGGCGGGCGCAGGCACCCGGGCGCCGTCCCACTCGCCGGTCAGCGCGTCCGCGTCGGCGTGCACGTCGGCGATCGTGCGCAGGCCGAGGGCGACGCCAAGCTCGTCCGCCAGCGCGTCGAGGACGCGGTGGTCGGCCATGGCGGTCGACGTCAGGGCCTGCGGGAACGGCCGCGGGCGGCCCTCCCAGCTGACGAACGTGCCGGGGCGCTCCACCGGCGGCGCGACGGGCAGCACCACGTCGGCCAGGGCGGTGACCTCGGACGCCCGGACCTCCAGCGAGACCACGAACCCCGCGGCGGCCAGCGCGGCGCGCGCGGCTGCCGGGTCCGGCAGGTCGCGCGGCTCGAGCCCGCCGACCAGCAGGCCGCCCAGCGTGCCGTCCGCCGCCGCGGCGAGGATCGCCGAGGTGTCGCGGCCTGGCTCCGCCGGCAGGTGCTCGACGTCCCAGGCCGCGGCCACGTCGACGCGGGCCGCCGCGTCGGCGACGGGGCGACCGCCCGGCAGCAGGGTCGGCAGGGCGCCGGCCTCGACGCCGCCGCGCTCGCCCGCGCGGCGCGGGATCCACGCCAGGCGCGCGCCCGTGCGCGCCGCCAGCCGCAGCGCGGCCGACAGGGCGCCCGGCACGGCGGCGAGCCGCTCGCCCACGAGCACCAGCGCGCCCTCGGCGCCGAGCGCGGCACCGGCGTCGGCCAGCTCGCCGGAGCCGATGGCGTCGAGGACCTCGGGCTCGGTGCCCGGCGCGGCCTTGATCAGCGTGCCGTCCAGGCGCTCCAGCCCGCGGCTCGCGAGCGGCGCGACGGACAGCACGCGCGTCCGGCCCGCGACCACGCCCTTGCGCAGCCGCAGGAACACGACGCCGGCCTCCTCCTCGGCCTCCAGGCCCGCCAGCAGCACGGCCGGCGCGGCCTCCAGGTCGCGGAACGTCACGCCGAGCCCGGTGCCCGCGACCGCGTGGCCGAGGAACGCGAGCTCCTCGTCCGAGTGCGGCCGGGCGCGCAGGTCGACGTCGTTGGTGCCGAGCACGACGCGGGCGAACTTGCCGTACGCGTAGGCGTCCTCGACGGTCAGGCGGCCGCCGGGCAGCACGCCCACGCCGCCGGCCGCGCGGGCCTGCTCCAGGCCGTGCGCCGCGACCTCCAGCGCCTCGGCCCAGGAGGCCGGGTGCAGCTCACCCTTCGTGCCGTCCGCCGCGACGTCCCGCACCAGCGGGGTCGTGATGCGGTCGGCCGCGGCCTGCCAGGTGAACGCGAAGCGGTCCTTGTCGGTGATCCACTCCTCGTTGACCTCCGGGTCCTCGCCCGCGAGGCGACGCAGCACGACGCCGCGCCGGTGGTCGACGCGGATCGCCGCGCCGGAGGAGTCGTGCTCCGCGACACCCGGCGTCGACACCAGGTCGAACGGGCGGGCGCGGAACCGGTACGCCGCGCCGGTCAGCGCGCCGACCGGGCAGATCTGCACGGTGTTGCCGGAGAAGTAGGACGCGAACGGCGAGCCGGACTCGTCGTCCTCGGCCGGGCCGACCGGGATGTCGGCGCCGAGGAAGACGCCGCCGGCCGGCAGCCGGTCCGCGTCCTCGATGGTCTCGCCGACGCCGCCGTCGGCGCCCGCGAAGCCCAGGACGTCGGCGTCGAAGCGGCCGATCTGCTGCATCGCGCCGCGCTTCTGCAGGTCGATGAACGGGTCGCCCGCGATCTCCCGGGAGAACCGGGTGCAGCGCTGGCACAGGATGCAGCGCTCGCGGTCCAGGAGGATCTCGGTCGAGATCGCCAGCGGCTTCGGGAACGTCCGCTTGACGTCGACGAACCGGCTCGTGGCGCGGCCGTTCGACATCGCCTGGTTCTGCAGGGGGCACTCGCCGCCCTTGTCGCAGACCGGGCAGTCCAGCGGGTGGTTGATGAGCAGCAGCTCCATGACGCCGTGCTGCGCCTTGTCCGCCTCGGCCGACGTGCGCTGCGTGCGCACCTCCATGCCGGGGGTGGCGGTCAGGGTGCACGAGGCCTGGGGCTTCGGCATCTTCGCGAGGTTGCCGTCGCGCCCCGGGGCCCACACCTCGACGAGGCACTGCCGGCAGGCGCCGGCCGGGGCGAGCAGCGGGTGGTCGCAGAACCGCGGGATCTGGATCCCGAGCTCCTCGGCGGCGCGGATGACCAGGGTGCCCTTCGGCACGGTGGTCTCGATGCCGTCGATCGTGAACGTGACGCCGTCCGTGGGCGCGGGGGCACCGGAGGGCTTGGACGCTGTGACTGTCATGCGTGGGCTCCCGCGAGCTGGCCGGTGCGGCGCGGCGTGTAGGGGAAGAGGGCCGAGCGCTCCGGCGGGAACAGCACGTCCGCCGGGGTGTGGGTGCCGGCCTCGAACTCCTCCCGGAAGTACTGGATGGCGGAGGTGATCGGGCTGGTGGCGCCGTCCCCGAGGGCGCAGAACGCCTTGCCGAGGATGTTGTCGCACAGGTCGAGCAGCAGGTCGATGTCGCCCGGGGTGCCCTGGCCGGCCTCGAGGCGCCCGAGCACCTGCGCCAGCCAGAACGTGCCCTCGCGGCACGGGGTGCACTTGCCGCAGGACTCGTGCTTGTAGAACTGCGTCCACCGGGAGACGGCCTTGACGACCGACACGGTGTCGTCGAACACCTGCAGGGCGCGGGTGCCGAGCATGGAGCCGGCGGCGCCGACCTCCTCGTAGGTGAGCGGCACGTCGAGGTGCTCGGCCGTGAAGATCGGCGTCGAGGACCCGCCCGGGGTCCAGAACTTCAGCTCGTGGCCCTCGCGGACCCCGCCGGCCATCTCCAGCAGCTCCCGCATCGTGATGCCGAGCGGGGCCTCGTACTGGCCGGGGCGCTGCACGTGGCCGGACAGCGAGAACAGGCCGTGGCCCGGGGACCGGTCCGTGCCCATGCGGCGGAACCAGTCCGAGCCGCCGAGCACGATGTTCGGGACCGACGCGATCGACTCGACGTTGTTGACGACGGTCGGCCGCGCGTACAGGCCGGCGACGGCGGGGAACGGCGGCTTGAGGCGCGGCTGGCCGCGGCGCCCCTCGAGCGAGTCGAGCAGCGCCGTCTCCTCGCCGCAGATGTACGCGCCGGCGCCGGCGTGCACGGTGACCTCCAGGTCGTACCCGCTGCCCAGGATGTTCTTCCCGAGGTAGCCCTTGGCGTACGCCTCCTCGACGGCCTTGAGCAGCCGGCGGTAGACGTGCACGACCTCGCCGCGCAGGTAGATGAACGCGTGGTGGCAGCCGATGGCGTACGACGTGATCGCCACGCCCTCCACCAGCACCTGCGGGTCCGCGAGCATGAGCGGGATGTCCTTGCAGGTGCCCGGCTCGGACTCGTCGGCGTTGACCACGAGGTAGCGCGGGCCGCCGTCGGGCGCGGGCAGGAAGCCCCACTTCATGCCCGTCGGGAAGCCGGCGCCGCCGCGGCCGCGCAGGCCGGAGTCCTTGACCACGGTCACCACGTCGGCGGCGTCCATGGACAGCGCCTTGCGCAGGCCCTGGTAGCCGCCCTTCGACTCGTACGTGCCGAGCGTCCACGGGCGGTCGGCGTCCCAGCGCTCGGAGAGCACCGGGGTCAGCGTCGTCTCGGCCATCACGACTCCTTCGCGGGGGTGTCGGTGGAGGGCGTGTCGCCCGCGGGCTCGCTGGTGTCGTCGGCGCGGTGCTCGGCCTTCTCCTGCTCCGCGGTGCGCTCCGGCGCGCCGGCCGCGGGCCGGTCGACGCTGGACTGCGTGCCGCCGGGCTGCGGGGCGGAGCCGGCCGCGGGGGCCTGCGTGGCGGGGGCGGCGGGCCCGGCGGTCCCGGCCGCCGGCGCGTCGGAGCCGTCGAGCGCCGGGGCGCTCCAGCCCTTCTCGCGCGCCAGCTCCAGGCCCCGCAGCGTGGCGGGTCCGGCCGCGACGCCCTCGTCGGCGAGCCCGTCGGAGAACCCGGCGAGCACGCGCGAGACCTGCTTGAACGTCTGCACCCGGGAGGGGCCGCGGGTCGGGGCCACGGGCTCCCCCGCGATGAGCTTCCCGACGACCTCCGCCGCGGACTCCGGCGTCTGGTTGTCGAAGAACTCCCAGTTGATCATCATCACCGGCGCGAAGTCGCAGGCCGCGTTGCACTCGATGCGCTCGAGCGTGATCTTGCCGTCGGCCGTCGTCTCGTCGTTCCCCACGCCGAGGCGCTCGGTGAGGTCCTCCCAGATCGCGTCGCCGCCCATGATCGCGCAGAGCGTGTTGGTGCAGACGCCCACCGTGTACTCGCCGTTGGGGCGGCGCTTGTACTGCGTGTAGAACGTCGCGACCGCCGAGACCTGCGCGGTCGACAGGTCCAGCGTCTGCGCGCAGAACGCGACGCCCGCCGGGCTGACGTAGCCGTCCTCGCTCTGCACCAGGTGCAGCAGCGGCAGCAGGGCCGACCGGCTGTCGGGGTAGCGCGCGACGACCTGCGCGGCGTCGGCGGCGAGCCGGGCGCGCGTCTCCTCGTCGTACGCCGCGCGGGGCCGGCCGCTGCCGGGGACCCGCGGGTGGTCGATCGTGGTCATCAGCGGTCCACCCCTCCGAGCACCGGGTCGATCGAGGCGACCGAGCAGACGACGTCCGCCACCTGGCCGCCCTCGCACAGCACCGAGACGGCCTGCAGGTTGTTGAACGACGGGTCGCGGAAGTGCGCCCGGTACGGCTTGGTGCCCCCGTCGGAGACGAGGTGCACGCCGAGCTCGCCGCGGGGGTGCTCGACGGTCTGCCACGCCTGCCCCGCCGGGACCCGGAAGCCCTCGGTGACGAGCTTGAAGTGGTGGATCAGGGCCTCCATCGAGGTCCCCATGATCTCGCGGATGTGGTCGAGCGAGTTGCCCATGCCGTCCGAGCCGATGGCGAGCTGCGCCGGCCACGCGATCTTCTTGTCGCCGACCATGACCGGGGCCCCGCCGCGCTGGCCGCCGGCCTGCAGGCGCTCGAGCACCTGGTCGATGATCCGCATCGACTGGTAGCACTCCTCGATGCGCAGGACCATGCGGTCCCAGCAGTCCGAGCCCTCGGCGACCGGGACGTCGAAGTCGTAGGTCTCGTAGCCGCAGTACGGCGCGGCCTTGCGCACGTCGTACGGCAGGCCGGTCGACCGGAGCATCGGGCCGGTGATGCCCAGCGCCATGCAGCCCGCGAGGTTCAGCACGCCCACGTTCTGCAGCCGCCCCTTGAGGATCGGCTGGCCGAGCATGAGGTCCTCGAGCTGCTTCATGTAGCGCCGCACACCGACGAGCGCCTCGCGGATCGAGTCGAGCGCGCCCGGGGGGATGTCCTGCGCGACGCCGCCGGGGCGGATGTACGCGTGGTTCATGCGCAGGCCGCTGATGAGCTCGAAGATCCGCAGGATCTCCTCGCGGGCCGTGAAGCCGATCGTCATGATCGTCGTCGCGCCGAGCTCGTTGCCGCCGGTCGCCAGGCACACCAGGTGCGACGAGATGCGGTTGAGCTCCATCATCAGCACCCGGATCTGGGTGGCGCGCTCCGGCACGTCGTCGGTGATGCCCAGCAGCTTCTCGACCGCCAGGCAGTACGCGGCCTCCTGGAACAGCGGGGCGACGTAGTCCATGCGGGTGCAGAACGTCACGCCCTGGGTCCAGGTGCGGAACTCCATGTTCTTCTCGATGCCGGTGTGCAGGTAGCCGATGCCCGCGCGGGCCTCGGTCACCGTCTCGCCGTCGATCTCGAGCATGAGCCGGAGCACGCCGTGCGTGGACGGGTGCTGCGGGCCCATGTTGACGACGATGCGCTGCTCGCCGAGCCGGGCGGCCTCCTCGGCGATGTCGGACCAGTCGCCGCCCGTCGCCTCGAAGGTGCGCAGGCCGACGGTCTCGTCGTCGACCACGTGGCCCGTGGCGTGGACGTCCGGAGGGGTCTGGGTCGTCATGAGTACTGCCTCCGCTGGTCGGCCGGCGGGATGGTCGCGCCCTTGTACTCGACCGGGATGCCGCCGAGCGGGTAGTCCTTGCGCTGCGGGTGCCCGGGCCAGTCGTCCGGCATCTCGATCCGCGCCAGGTCGGTGCGGCCGGTGAAGACGATGCCGAAGAAGTCCCAGGTCTCCCGCTCGTGCCAGTCGTTCGCCGGGTAGACCCCGACGGTGCTGGGGATCGTGGCGTCGCCCTCGGGGGCGGCCACCTCGAGACGCAGGCGGCGGCCGTGGGTGACCGACACCAGGTGGTAGACGGCGTGCAGCTCGCGGCCCGTGTCGTGCGGGTAGTGCACGCCGCTGACGCCGAGCGAGAGCTCGAACCGCAGGTCCTGGTCGTCGCGCAGGTGCTGCGCGACCTCGACGAGGTGCTCCCGGGCGATGTTCAGCGTGAGCTCGCCGCGGTCCACGACGACGGACTCCAGCGCGGCGTCCGCCCCCGTGCCGGAGGCGTCCAGCAGCTCGCTCAGCACGTCGACGACCTCGTCGAACCAGCCGCCGTACGGCCGCTCGCTCGGGCCGGGCAGCGCCACCGTCTGCACCAGTCCGCCGAACCCGGACGTGTCGCCCGAGCCGTGCACGCCGAACATGCCCTGCCGGGTCGTGACGACCTCCAGCGGCAGCGTCCGGTCGGCGGGCACGTTCTGCGAGCCGGCCTCGAGGGCCGCCTCGCTCGTCGTCTGCGCGCCGGCGTCCGCGCCGGACGCGTCACCGGCCTTCGCGGCCTCGGCGGCGTCGCGCTTCTCGTCGCTCATCGCAGCAGTCCCGTCATGTGCGAGGTGGGGGCGGCCTGGAGCGCGGCGGCCTCGACCTTGCGCGCGATCTCGGCGCGGTCCCGGCCGAGCGGCTCGTTCTTGATCTGCTCGTGCAGCTCGAGGATCGCGTTCAGCAGCATCTCCGGGCGCGGGGGGCAGCCCGGCAGGTAGATGTCGACCGGCACGATGTGGTCGACGCCCTGCACGATCGCGTAGTTGTTGAACATGCCGCCGCTGCTCGCGCAGACGCCCATGGACAGCACCCACTTGGGCTCGGCCATCTGGTCGTAGACCTGCCGCACGACCGGCGCCATCTTCTGGCTCACGCGGCCCGCGACGATCATGAGGTCGGACTGCCGCGGCGACGCCCGGAACACCTCCATGCCGAACCGGGAGATGTCGAACCGGGACCCGCCCGTCGCCATCATCTCGATCGCGCAGCACGCGAGGCCGAACGTCACCGGCCACAGCGACGCCTTGCGGACCAGGCCCGCGAGCGTCTCGACCGAGGTCAGCAGGAACCCCGAGGGGGCCTCTTCGATACCCATGTCAGTCCTCGTCCCACTCCAGGCCGCCGCGGCGCCACTCGTACAGGAACGGCACCGTGATCAGCGCCAGGAACCCCATCATCGCCACCAGCCCGAACACCGCGAGCTCGGCGAAGGACACCGCCCACGGGTACAGGAACACGACCTCGATGTCGAAGATGATGAAGGTCATCGCGACCAGGTAGTACTTCACCGGGAACCGCCCGCCGCCCACGGCGTGCGGGGTCGGCTGGATGCCGCACTCGTAGGCCTCGAGCTTCGCGCGGTTGTACCGCTTGGGGCCGATCACGGCGCTGGCGGCGAGGCCGCCGACGGCGAGGACGGCAGCCACCCCCATCATGACGAGGAGGGGGATGTACGGGTTGGTCATCGGTTTGCTCTCCCGGTGGGGGGTGGAGTGCGGGCCGGTCGTGGGACGGCGGGGACGGGCGAGGTCCCCCTCGTCAGGGTGGTGCGGTCATGCGGCCGGCGCCAGCCGTGCGAGCGCCGCGATCGTCCGGTCCGCCCAGTCGCCGCCGCGCGGCTCGTAGCAGTCGGCGAGCAGCTTGTGCGTGAGCTTCATGACGGTCGGGCGGGGCAGCCCGTACCGCGTGCACACGCGCATGACCTGGGGGTGCTCGATGAGCTTCACGAACACCCGGCCGAGCGAGTAGTAGCCGCCCAGGTCGTCCTTCATGCGCGAGCCGTAGGTGGCGAGCGCGCGCTCCCGTCCGGCGGCGGTGCCCCGCGCGGTGGCCTGGACGATCGCGTCCGCCGCGACCCGGCCGGCCTGCAGGGCGTACGCGATGCCCTCGCCGTTGAACGGGCTCACCATGCCGGCCGCGTCGCCGACCAGCATGAGGCCGCGGCCGTACAGCGGGCCGCGGTTGAACCCCATCGGCAGCGCGGCCCCGCGAACGGGGCCGAGCTGGTTCTCCGGGGTGAACTCCCACTCCGCGGGGGCGTTCGCCATCCACTTCGCGAAGAGGTCCTTGTAGTCGACCTTCGTGGCGGCGGCCGTGGAGGACACCGAGCCGAGGCCGACGTTCGCGGTGCCGTCGCCGAGCGAGAAGATCCAGCCGTAGCCGGGCATGAGGTTCGACGCGTGGGGCACGCCGTCCCAGAGCTCGAGGTGGCTCTCCATCCACGGGTCGTCGTGGCGCGGGGTGCGGAAGTACGTGCGGACGGCCACGCCCAGGGGGCGGTCGTCGCGCTTCTCCAGGCCGAGGCCGGTCGCGAGGCGGGCGGAGACGCCGTCGGCGGCGATGACCACCGGCGCGCGGTACGTGACGGGGTCGCCGGCGCGGCGGCCGTCCGCGTCGACCGGGCGCGCCTGCACGCCGACCACGCGGCCGGTGCGCTCGTCCAGCAGCGGGCCGGTGACGTTGGTGCGCTCCTGCACCTTGGCGCCTGCGGCGCGGGCGTGCTCCAGCAGCAGGTGGTCCAGCGACATCCGCGAGCGCGCCAGCCCGTACGACGGGTAGGACGACAGCTCGGGCCACGGCAGCTCGACGACGTGCCCGCCGCCGAGGACGCGCAGGCCGACGTTGCGGATCCAGCCGTCCTCCTCGCGCAGCGGGACGCCCATGCGGGCGAGCTCCGCCACGGCGCGCGGGGTCAGGCCGTCGCCGCAGACCTTGTCGCGCGGGAAGGAGGCCTTGTCGAGCAGCAGCACGGACAGCCCGGCGGCGGCGCAGTGGTAGGCCGCGCTGGACCCACCGGGTCCGGCGCCGACGACGATGACGTCCGCGTCGTCGCTCTTGCCACTGTGCACAGTTCGCCCCATTTGTGAATGCCTTCACACCTGTTTCAGGCCGAGTCTAGTGATCGGACCAAGGTCCTGTCTGCGAAGGCTTGCCTCAGTAGCCTCGTCGCTCCTGACCAGGGCACCTGCGGGACTTTCGTCCCACGACTGGCCCTACCGGGGTCCCGGATTCGTCCCACGATGCAGCGCGACGATCCCGCCCGACAGGTTCCGGTACGCGACCGAGCTCCAGCCCGCCTCGTGCAGCAGCCGGGCCAGCCCGACCTGGTCCGGCCAGTCCTGGATCGACTCCGCGAGGTACGTGTACGCCGCCGACTCGCGCGCCACGACGCGCGCCACCGCCGGCAGCGCCCGGGTCAGATACCCGTCGTACACGGCGCGGAACGGCGCCCAGGACGGCGTCGAGAACTCGCACACCACCAGGCGGCCGCCCGGCCGGGTCACCCGGCGCATCTCCCGCAGCGCGCGGACCGTGTCCACGACGTTCCGCAGCCCGAACGAGATGGTCACCGCGTCGAACACCCCGTCCGCGAAGGGCAGCGCCGTCGCGTCCCCCGCGGTGAACGGCAGGTCCGGGCGCCGCCGCTTGCCGACCGTGAGCATCCCCGTCGACAGGTCGCACGGCACGACCTTGACGCCGGCGTCCGCCAGCGGCTCGCTGGACGTGCCCGTCCCCGCCGCGAGGTCCAGCACCGTCTCCCCCGGCAGGGCGTCGAGCGCCTTGAGGGTCGCGCGGCGCCACGCGCGGTCCTGGCCCAGCGACAGCACGTCGTTGGTCAGGTCGTACCGGCGGGCGACGCCGTCGAACATGCTGGCGACGTCGCGGGGGTCCTTGTCGAGGGAGGCACGGGGCATGGGGCCATGGTGTCAGGTCCGCCGGGGGAGACGGTGCTGGACCTCGCGGCGGGGACGGGCACGTCCAGCGAGCCGCTGGCGGACGCCGGCGTCAA
>JACXUT010000284.1 GCA_014763765.1 Micrococcales bacterium | reverse complement strand
CGCCCGAGGGCTCCCCGGTACTCAATCCGCCCCCGTCCGACCCGCGTCCTGCCGGCATCCCGGCACGACGACCCGCTCGCGTCCCCACGATGGGGGCACCGCTCGCGGCCGCGGGCCCACGCAGCCGCCCGCCACCACCGCCGCGCAGCGCACCGACCTCGAGGAGCCCGCATGACCGCCACGTCCGACCTGGCAGACCCGTCGCGCGGACGCCTGGTCGCACGGCTCCTCGGCGGCCCCCTCGGGGCGGAGCAGGCCGGGGAGCTGCCGGCCGCCGACGCCCGCGCGCTCCGGGAGCTGAGCGAGCGCGGTCACGTCGAGGTCGGGCGGGACGGCTCGGTCCGTCTCGCCTCCGCGACGCGCGACCGGTTCCTCGACCGCCTGCTCACAGCGGTGCTCGGCGTGGCGCCCGCGGGGCACGTCCCGGCCGTCCACCGGTCCGCCGACAGGGACACCCGGGCCGCCGTGCCCGGGGCGGTCCACCTCGCCCGGTGAGGACGGCGACAGCCGCCGCTCCGGCGGTCCGCGTCCTTGCCCCGCCCGACGAGCACGACCCGGCAGCCGGTGAGCTCTCGACCGCGCTCGCGGCGGTCGTCTCCCCGAGGTTCGCGGTGCTGCAGCTGCTCTCGGCCCGCCCGGGGATGATCTGCCGGGAGATCGCGGACGCCCTCGGGATGTCCCGGTCCGGCGTGCTCAAGTACCTCGGCGAGCTCGAGCGCGCCGGGCTCGTCGTCGGGGACGCGCTCCTCGGCGAGCGGCGCGGCCGCCAGGTGCGCTACGCGGTGCGCGACGGCGCGGTGCTGCAGGTCGTCGGGGAGATCGCCGACGCGATCGTCCCGCGCGGGCTCGAGGTGCTGGTGGGCGCGCGGCGCGACACCGGGCAGCCCCACCGCGCGCGCCCGGCGGACGCCCGCGCGCGCCGGGCCCCCGCCGAGCGGGCCGCCCGGGGCCCGGGCGCTGCCCTGGCGCACGCGCAGGCCTGACCCGCCGCAGCAGCGGCAGGCGGGGGCTCGTGGCGAGCCGTGGACCTCGCCAGGTCGCGTGGCGCGCCGGGGGCTTCGCCTGGACGTGGCGGCGCGCCGGGGGCTTCGCCGGGTTCTCGTGGCGAGCCGGGGACCTCGCCGGGGCCTGGTGCAGCCGGGGACCCCGCCGCGCTCCGCGCCCGCCGTGGTGCGGGCGGCTCCGACGTCCCCGCGCGCGTCACCCCGTCCGCGCCGCGTCCGGGCGGTGCGTCGCGGCGGCGACCGTGCCGGTGGCGTTCCACCAGCTCAGGTCCGACCGGCGGGTGAAGCCGAGCTTGCGCAGCACGGCGCTCATGTGGTTCTCCACGGTCCGCACGCTGAGCCCGAGCGCGGAGGCGATGTCCCGGTTCGACCGGCCTTCCCGGGCCAGGGTGGCGACCTCCCGCTCGCGGGGCGAGAGCGTCAGGTGGTCCTCCGCGCGGAGCACGACCCGCACGGGGGGCCGCTCGTCGGGCAGCGCGACGCCGTCGAGGTGGCCCATCGCCTGGCGGAAGCGGTCGCCGGGATCCGCCGGCAGGGCGTGGAGCCGGGCGACCACCCCGGCCACGTCCTTGGCGGTGAGCGCCTCGTGCAGTTGCAGGTAGGGCTCGAGCAGCGGCAGCGGCGCGGCCTCGTAGGTCTCGCGCACCACGGCGAGCTGCTCCGGGGCGTACGTCGCGGTGCTGAACAGCCAGCACACCAGCGCGGGCTGCCGCCGGCCCTCCTGCGCGTAGCGTCGTCCCCGCTCCCACAGCAGGTCGTCGGGCGTCGGGCGCGTCACCTCGTCGACGGCCGCGCGGGCCAGCGCGCACAGGGAGCCGACGATCGGGCGATCGGCGCGGGGCAGGGCGTCCAGCGACGCGACCAGGGACTCCGCCATGTCGACGTCGCCGCTGGAGACGCGCAGGATCGCGGCGAGGCTGAGCGCCCGCCGGTGGAACGCCGCGCCGACGGGCCCGGCCGGCCCGAGCCGCAGCGCCCCGCCGAGCGCGCGCCACGCGGCCGTGCTGCGCCCGCTCCAGATGAGCACCTCGGCGAGCAGGCACGCGTGCACGCGCACGCCGAGCACGTCCGCGCGGGCGTAGGCGGCGGCGAGCTCGCGGCGCACCCGGGCCTCGGCCTCGTCGAGCCGTCCCAGGAGGATGGTCGCGACCGTGTCGACGGCGTCCCGGTGGTGACGGACCTCGTCGGTCGGGGGGTCCGCGAGCACGGGCCCCCGGCAGAGGCGCAGCGCGAGGTCGAGCCGTCCCACCTCGACCAGCGCGGCGGCGCGGGAGACCGCGACGCGGGCCGCGACGTCGCCCCCGGCGTCCTCCGCCGTGCCGAGCAGCGTGGCGTCGTCGGCACCGGCGCGGGCCGCGGCCGTCACGTCGTCGTGGACCCGGAACGTGGCGGCGAGCGGGCCGAGCTCGCCCCGGTGCTCGGCGAGGAACGCCGCCCGGGCTGCGGGGCCGCCGCCGGACGGGACGAGCCAGCGCAGCCCGGCGGCGCGGAACAGGGCGCGCCCGGCGGGGTCGTCGTCGTCCTGCAGCCGGGTGCCGGCGAGCACCTCGCGGGCGAGGTCGTGCGCCGGCCGCCGAGCGAGCTGGTCGAGCAGGGCGTTGGCCGGGCCGGTGCGGGGGTCGCGGCGCCACGCGTCGAGCAGGGCCTCCTCGCGGGACCGCTCGTGCTCGCGCAGGACGCCCGCCACCTCGGGCGAGCGGCGGGGGAGCTCGGCGCCCCGGCGCGCGAGGGGGACCGGCACCTCCTCCCCGAGGTCGAGGGGCGTCACGGGCACGACAGCGTCGGCGGCGGGAGCCCGGCCGGAGAGGTGGGCGAGCCGGCGCCGGCGCTCCGGCAGCAGGCGGGCGCGCAGGGCGTCGGCGAGCGCGGGCGGCGACACGGAGTACCGCGAGGTGCCGTCGGTGCCGGTGAAGCCGAGCAGCCGGCGGCGCGCGGTGAGGGCGTCGACGGTGGCCGGCGCGACGAGGCGCTCGACGGTGTCGTGGTCAGGCGTGCCGAGCCACGCGACGAGCTCGAGCGCGTCCAGGTGGTGCGGCGGCAGGCGGGCCGTCAGGAGGTGCACGACCGGGTCGCCGGGCGCCTCGCGCAGCGGGCGGGTCACCGTCCAGCGGTCGTCGGACCTCCCCACCGCGCCGGCCCAGCGCGCCGACTGCAGCACGAGGGTCGCCACCCGGGGGTTGCCGGCCGACGCGGCGGCGAGCTCCGCCACGAGCGTCGCGTCCACGGCGCCGCCGAGCACGGTGCGGGCCAGGGCGTGCAGCTCGGTGTCGGCGAAGGGCGGCAGCAGCACCTCGGCCGGCGCGCGCTCGCCGACCAGCCGCGCGAGGGCGGCGTCCGCGTCACGGGCCAGGTCCACCGCGGTGGTCACCACGAGGTCGGCACGGCTCTGCGCGAGCGACCGCCGGATCACGGCGAGCGTGCCCTCGTCGACGTGCTCGACGTCGTCGACCAGCAGCAGCGACCCCTCGGAGCCGAGCTCACCCGTCAGCCACTCGACGAGCTCGGACTCCGACCACGGGTGGCCCCGCCGGGTGGGCAGGGACTCGTGCGCGCGCAGCGTCGCGAAGGGCGCGGGGCCGGACGCCCGCAGCAGCACGGTGTCCGCGCGGCGGTGCGGGAGGCGGCGCATCAGGTCGAGCAGGGAGGTGCGCCCGGACCCGTGGTCGCCGCGCACGACGACGTCCCGCCCCAGCGTGAGCCACCGGTGGACGGCACGCGTGGCGGTGTCGAGAGTCGCGTCACTCATGTGGCCCCCTGGGTCGCGCTGCCGCCCCGGCAGCGGCGTCGCTCAGCCGCAGGCAGGCCGTGTGCCTGGGCAGTCGCTCCGGAGACTAGGCACGAGGTCCCGGGGCCGGGGGTCGCCTCGGCCCGGACCGGTACCGCCGGGGCGCCTGCCGGGTGGGGGGAA
>JACXUT010000020.1 GCA_014763765.1 Micrococcales bacterium | reverse complement strand
CCCGGCGGACCGGGGTGGCGGGGGTGGCGGGGGTCGCCGCCCCGGAGGTGCCGCCGGCGTCGGCCTTGCTCGCGGTGCCGGCAGCAGGTGCCGCCGACGCCGGTCGCGGAGAGGCGGCCGCCGCGGCTGCCGCGAGCCCGGCGACGGCTGCGTCCCCCGCGGCGGGGCGGTCGTCGCGGTGGTCGCCCTGCTCGCGGCCGGCCTCGCGGTCCCCGGGAGCAGTCGCGGTGCCGGTGCGCTCCGGGGTGGTGCTCGTGGGACGGGTCGCGGTGGACGCCGCGTCGCGGTCGGCGGACGCGGTGCCGCGACCGGCGGGCGGGATGGCCGGCGGCATCTCCGGCCCGGCCGCCGGCGCGGGCTCGGCCGCCGACCCGGAGCGGGCCGGCGGGACGGACGGCGGGTTCGTCCCGCCGGCGTCCGACGGGACGTCGGAGGAGGGCCCGGACGCGCGCGAGCCGACGGGGACGGCGGGCGGCGGCGTCCCGGGGCGCCGGGTGCCCGGCCCCTGGGCCGCACCGAACGCGGAACGAACGGACTGGCGCGCCACGCCGGCGCCCGCCGACGCGGCCGCACCGGCCGACGCGCCGGCACCGGCGGCTCCGGCCGTGTCCGCGCCGGCTCCGGCCGCACCAGCCGCGGCTCCGGCTCCGGCCGCGCCCGCGCCGTCGCCGGTCCCGGTCGCGGCTGCGCCCGCACCGGCTGCGGAGGCAGCACCGGCCCCGCCCGCAGCCGCGACCCGACCGGCCCCGGCCCCGGCCGTCCGGCCCGCCCCGGTCGACGCCGCGGGCGCCCCCTCGGCCGGGGTGTCGCCGTCCGCGGTCGGGCTGGTGCGCTGCTGGTCGTCGCTCATCGGGCTGCTTCCCGTCGGAGGTGCGGTGGTCGTGCCGGTGGGCGTGCCACCGTCCGGGCGCGGTGGTGCGGGGGAGTCGGTCAGGGAGGGCCAGCGCGCGGAGTCCGCGGCGCGGAACACCTCGTCGGCGCGCACGGCACGCCACGGCTCGAGCTCGCGGACGAGCTCGCCGGGGCTGTGCGGCCCGTCGTCGTGCGGCCCGAGCGTCACGACGCAGAGCGTGTCGAGGTCCGCGGGCACACCGGGCACCAGGTCGGCGGGCGCCGCGGGGGAGCCGTCGTGGTCGGGCGCGGCCGGCAGGTCGTGGTCGACGGGGACGGAGGGCGCGTCGGCCTCCCCGGCGGCCCACTCGTCGAACGTGGGCACGGCCGCCGTCGTGGTGGCGGCGGGCCACCGGCCGGTGAGGGCGGCGTAGAGCACCCGGACCAGCCCGACGGTGTCGGTGCGGCTCATCGCGTGCGCGCCGCCGCCCGCCGCGTCGAG
Source organism: Micrococcales bacterium (assembly GCA_014763765.1). Taxonomy (GTDB): domain Bacteria; phylum Actinomycetota; class Actinomycetes; order Actinomycetales; family Cellulomonadaceae; genus Cellulomonas. The sequence continues at coordinate 27,878 of JACXUT010000020.1, read as the reverse complement.
CAGCTCGCCGTCGACCGCCAGCCCCTCGACCACGACGCGGCTGCCGGAGGTGAGCACCACGGACTCGGGGCGCAGCGCGAGGTGGTGGACGCCCCTCCGGCGCGCGACCTCCAGGGCGGCGGCGGCCTCGCCGACGACCGCGCGCGCCTGGTCGGGGGCGAGGGGGGCGCGGGCGGCGAGCGCCGCGAGGCTGCGTCCGTCGACCGCCTCCGTGACGACGTAGCCCGTGCCGTCGGCGGTCCCGACGTCGAGGATGCGCGCCAGGCGCGGGTCGACGACGAGGGCGGCCCGCCGCGCGGCGTCGAGCACGGCAGCCGCGCGCGGCCCGGTCACGAGGGTCACGGTGACCCGCCGGGCGAGGATCTGGTCGGTGGCGGTCCAGCGCTCGGCGCCGGGGAGGTTCCCGTGGCGGGGCTCGTCCAGCCGGTACCGCCCGGCGATGGTGCTCCCGAACCGGCCCACGGGGTCGCCGGGACGTCCGGGGTCCCCGGGTCGGGACTGCGCCACCTGGTCCTCCGTCCGGTCGTCGGGTCGGCGGGTCCGCCGCCGGTCGCCCGTGCCGTCACCGGCGCGGGCTCCCCGTCATGCTAGACGGGCCGCCCGTGCGGCGGCGGATCCGCGGGGGTCCCTGGGGACGGCGTCGTCCCCAGGCGGTCGGGTGGGCGGCGGGGACGGGCGGACGGGCCGGGTCAGCGCCCGCGGCGCACCACGCCGAGCACCGGCCGCAGCAGCACCCCCAGCTCGCCGACCCGCAGCAGCGCGAGCGTGCCGATGTACACCGCGGTGATCAGCACCGCGCCGGCGACGCACGCGACCACGGCGTCCCGGAGGGACTGCACCGGGCCGAGCGCGGCCAGCAGCCCGAGCCCTGCGGCGGCCGCGAGCACCGCGCCCGCACCGGCCTTGAGGTGCAGCACCAGGACGCGCCGGCCGTCGAGCCCGCCGAGCCGTCGCCGGACCGAGACGAGCGCGGCGGCGGCGCCCACCAGGTACGACAGCGCCATGGACGCGCACGCCGCGGCGACCCAGTACCGGTCGGGGAGCAGTGCCCGCCCCAGCTCGGTGCCCCCGACGACGACGACGGCCATGACGACCTGGACGGGGATCATCCCGCGCGCGTCCTCGTACGCGTAGTACACGCGCTGGCACAGCGACCAGATCCCGAACGGGACGAGGCCGAGCAGCAGCACGACCACGACGACGGCGAGCGAGTGGACGGCGGTGTCGGTCTGCGTGGGGAACATCGCGCGGACGAGCGGGACCGCCAGCACGGTGATCCCCGTCGTCGCGAGCACCGTGAACACGCCCACGGTGCGCAGGCCGAGCGACAGGTCCGCGCGGACCCCCGCGGCGTCGCCGGCGGCCGCCCGCCCGGACAGGCGCGTGAACAACGCGGTCGCGAGCGTCACGGTGACGAGGGAGTGCGGCAGCATGAACAGCAGGAACGCCCGGTCGTACACCGCGTTGCCGGCGAGGCCCTCCCCGGTCACCGACGAGGCGACGACGCTGATGCGCCAGACGCCGACCTGGCCGATGAGCAGGCCGAGGAACGTCCAGCTCGCGACGCGACCGGCCGAGCCGAGCCCGGAGCCGCGCAGGCCCCAGCGCGGCCGGTAGCGGAACCCGCTGCGGTACAGCGGCACGAGCAGCACGAGCGCCTGCGCCACGATGCCGACGGTCGCCGCCCCGCCGAGCACCGCGGTCTGGGCCCCCGTCCACTCCCGGACGGGCGTGTGCTCGTCGACCGGGCCGTACGTGCGGACCAGCAGGAGCAGGCCGGCGATGAACACGACGTTGTTCACCACGGGCGCCCACATGTAGGGCCCGAACGAGCCGCGCGCGTTGAGCACCTGGCCCAGCAGCGAGTACAGCCCGTAGAAGAAGACCTGCGGGATGCACCAGAACGCCATCGTCGTGGCGACGGCCGTGACGCGCGGGTCGGGGAACTCGGAGTACAGCAGCACCCACAGCGGGGCGGCGGCGGTGAGCACGATCGTGAGCCCGCCGAGACCGACGATGCCGACGGTCAGCAGCCGGTCGACGTAGTGGTGCCCGTCCGGCCGGCGGTAGGCCCGCACCACCTGGGGCACGAGCACCGCGTTGAGCACGCCGCCCGCGATGAGCAGGTACAGGGTGTTCGGCAGCTTGTTGGCGACGGAGAAGGCGTTCGCCACGCTGCCCGTCAGGCCGATCGCCCAGCCCAGCAGAGCGGTGTTGAGGAAGCCGAGCACGCGGGACGCCGCCGTGCCGGACGCCATGATGAGCGACGAGCGGCCGAGGCCGCTGCGGGCCGGCAGCGGGGGGGCGTCCGCGGCCGGGTCGCCGGCTGCGGGATCGGTGGCGGAGGTGCCGCCGGCGGCGGTGCCGTCCGGGTCGGCCCCTGCGGCCCCGGGGGCCGGGGTGGTCATGACGGGTCCTGTCGTCCGGGTCGGTCGGGTACGTCGTCGGGTCCGCCGTCGTGCGGGGTGCCGGGCGTCCCGGGCACGGGCTCCGGCACGACGCGCGCGCCGCGCCGCGCGGTCTGCCCGCGGCGCACCGTGCGCCAGATGCCGAAGGCGAGCGCCACCGCGAGCAGCACGCCGACCACCCAGCTGCCGACGCTCTCGATGGTCGGGGCGACGCGCGCGGAGAACTGCACGGGCGTCGCGAGCTCGCGCCCGCCCGCGGACACCAGGCTGACGTCGACCTCCACGTCGCAGTTCGCGCTGGCCCGCAGCGTCAGGACGACCGAGGTCTCCTGCTCCGGCGGGACGGTCGTGAGGTCGGACCGTGCGGTGTCGAGGCAGCCCTTGTGGGGGCGCAGCTCGACGCGCACCCGGGCGGCCTGGTCGAGCTCGTTGCGCACGGCGACGGTGATCTGCGCGGACGACGAGATGACGGTGAACTGCTCGTTGAGCACCGCGACCAGACCGGACTGCCGGTCGGTGGCCTCGCGCCGGGCGTCCGCGACGGCGGTGGCGCGCCCGTCCGGGTCGTCGCGCCAGGCGACGGCGAGCGGTGCGACGAGCGCGGCGTCCAGCCCGGTGAGCAGGGCGGCGGGGTCCTCCACCACGCTGGCGAACTCGCCGGCGGCGCGCCAGTCGGCGGCCAGCGCGTTGACCCACGCGGGCGTCAGCTCGGTGCCGGTGCGGCTCGTCGCCGGCAGGTCCCCGCGCTCGGACGCGGTGTCGGTGCCCGCCGCGAGCTCGCCCACGCCGACGGTGTCGACCCACTCGGCGGCCTCGAGCGCGTCGAGCGCCGCGGAGGTGAGCGTCGCGGAGGGCTCCCAGTCGCGCGGCAGCGTGGCGAGCACGTCGACGCCCGCGTCGTCGCCGGTGCGGGCGAGCACGGCCGTCTCGGCGAGGGCGCGCTGCGCGGTGGTCGCGGCCGTCGCGCCCGGCTGCACCGCGGAGGGGGTGGTGAGCAGGGCGCTGAGGGTCGCGTCGGGGACCAGCGCGGAGACCGCGCCGCTCGCGGTCGTCACGGAGGCCCGCGCGCCGACGGGCGCGAGGCCGAGGGGCGGCAGCGCGGACGACCCGACGACGAGCGGCACGCCCGGCGCCGAGCCCGCCGCCCGGTCGGCGGTCGCGAGATCCGGGACGTCGTCGGCGGCGAGCAGCACGGGCTCGGCGTCCGACCACAGCGGGCTGTCCGCGGTGGACCCGGTGACGTCCTGGGCGATGCGCAGCAGGTCCGTGTCCGGGTCCCGGTCCCCCGCGTGGGCGATCGCCGCCAGGTCGGGGTCGGCCCACGGCAGCCGCAGCACCTCCCGCGAGCCCGACGCGTCCTCGAGGGCGGAGAGCCACGCGCGGTCCGCCCGCGACCCGGCGGCGGCGGCGTCCACGAGCGCCGGGTCGACGGCCCAGGTGACCGAGGAGTGCTCGCCGGTGGCCTGGAGCAGCCGGCTCAGCCGCCCTCCCGCCGACGTCAGGGAGGTGAGCGCGTCGTCGGCGTCGCCGGCGTCGTCGGAACCACCCGCGTCGTCGACGCCCGACCCGGTCCCCGCGCCACCCGTCGCCGTGGCGGTCGGGCTGGGGGAGCCGGTCGCCTCGGGCGGGCCCGTGGCGCCGGGCTCGTCGGCCCCGTCGCCCGCGTCGTCGCCCTCGTCCGCCGCCACCGCCGCGCTCGCCGGGTCGGTCGCCGGCCCCACGACCGGTGCGAGCACGCCGAGCCGCGTCGCGGGCACGTCCTGCGCGGACTGCCAGAGCAGGAAGGTGCGCTCGATGCCGACGCGGGAGGAGCCGTCGGCCACGTCGAGCGCGATGCCGCGCGGACCCCAGGCGTCGGCGGTGCGGAGCAGCCCGATCGCGGAGGCCGGCACCGTGACCTCGACGGTCACCTGCTGCCCGGGCTCGAGGGGGTCGTCGAGCACGGTGGTCGCGGCCACGTCGCCGACGGGGCTGGACGCGCCGCTCGCGGCCCAGCGCGTCAGCTCGTCGCGCGAGGACATCCGGTACCGGTAGATGCGGACGGACGCGCGGGGACGCTCGACGACCTCGTCGCCCTCGTTCCGGAGCCGGGCGGTCACGGTGAGGTCCTCGCCGGGCTCGAGCACCTGCGGCGCCACGTCGGTCACGGAGACGGACACGGGCAGGTCGTCCGTGGCGGGGGCGGCGGGCACGGACGCGGCCGGGGCAGCACCGGTCCCCGGCGCGGCGACGGCGGGGGCCGCGGACAGGGCCGGCAGCGCGAGCACGGCGGACGCGACCAGGGCGGCGGCGACGCTGCGCGCCCGGCGCCCGGTGCCCCGCAGCCTCATGCCTGGCCGACCAGGACCACGTGCGCGGTCTCGGCCAGCCGCCGCTCGTTGGGGTAGGCCAGCCGCGCCGGCAGCTCGAGGACCGGCACCCAGGCCACGTCCTCGGCCTCCCCGTCCGGGTCGCCCTCGACCGTCAGCTCACCGCCGACCGCGCCGAGCAGGTAGTGGTGCACCATCTTGTGCACCCGCCGGTCGTCGCCCGTGAACCAGTAGTCGATGACGCCGAGCCGCCGGACGATCCGCCCGACGATGCCGGTCTCCTCCGCGATCTCGCGGACCGCTGCCTCCTCCGGCGTCTCCTCGCCCTCGAGGTGGCCCTTCGGCAGGCACCACTCGAGCCGGCCCGCGCGGTTGCGGCGCGCGATGACCGCCGCGACGTGGACGCCGCCCTCCAGGCGCACCACGAGGCCGCCCGCCGAGGTCTCCTCGACGACGGGCAGCTGGGTGTGCCGGACCCGGGTCGTCCGCGGGTCGATCCGCAGCGCGTGGCCCCCGGGCGGTGCGGGCACACCCTCCGGTGGCAGGGCGCTCGCGGGCTCGGGCATGCAGGCCACTGTAACGACTCCGCCCCTGCGACCGGCCGCGCGTACGTGGAGGACCTGTGGACGGGGGCCGCCGCCGCGCCGATCTGGCAGGCTTGGGCGTCGTGCCGTCCGAGGACCTGACCCCCCGCCCCGCCGCCGCGGGCACCGCCGACCCCGAGGCGCTGGTCGCGCTGCAGAAGCGCGCGCTCGGGGTGATCGCCGGCCTCGCCCCGGCGGCCCTGGAGCTGGGCGAGCTGTTCCGCGCCGCGGGTCACGAGCTGGCCCTGGTCGGCGGTCCGGTGCGCGACGCGTTCCTCGGCAGGCCGAGCGCCGACCTCGACTTCGCGACCTCGGCGACGCCCGACGAGACGGAGCGGCTGCTGGCCGGCTGGGCGGACGCGCACTGGGACATCGGGCGCGCGTTCGGCACGATCGGCGCCCGCCGGCACGGGCGCCGCGGGGCACCGGACGTGGTCGTCGAGGTCACGACCTACCGGACCGACGCCTACGACCCGACGTCCCGCAAGCCGGAGGTCGTCTTCGGCGACACGCTCGAGGGCGACCTGTCGCGCCGCGACTTCACCGTCAACGCGATGGCGATCCGCCTGCCCGGCCTGGCGTTCGTCGACCCGTTCGACGGCCTGCAGGACCTGGCGCGCGGCGTGCTCCGGACCCCGGTCGACCCGCGGCAGTCGTTCGACGACGACCCGCTGCGCATGATGCGCGCCGCCCGGTTCGCCGCGCAGCTCGGGTTCGCGGTCGACCCGGCGGCGCTCGCGGCGGCCACGGACATGGCGGAGCGGCTCTCCATCGTCTCGGCCGAGCGTGTCCGCGACGAGCTGGTCAAGCTGCTCCTGTCGCCGCAGCCGCGGCCGGGCCTGCGGGTGCTGGTCGACACCGGTCTCGCGCAGCAGGTGCTGCCGGAGCTGCCGGCGCTGCGGCTGGAGATCGACGAGCACCACCGCCACAAGGACGTGTACGAGCACTCCCTCACGGTGCTGGACAAGGCGATCGCCCTGGAGACCGGCCCGGACGGCGCCGTCCCCGGCCCGGACCTGGTGCTGCGGCTCGCCGCGCTGCTGCACGACATCGGCAAGCCGGCGACCCGGCGGTTCGAGTCCGGCGGCGGGGTGTCGTTCCACCACCACGAGGTCGTCGGGGCGAAGCTCGTCGCGAAGCGGCTGCGCGCGCTGCACTTCGACAAGGCGACCGTGCAGGCGGTGGCCCGGCTCACCGAGCTGCACCTGCGGTTCCACGGCTACGGCGACGGCGCCTGGACGGACTCGGCGGTCCGCCGCTACGTGACGGACGCCGGGCCGCTGCTCGAGCGCCTGCACCGGCTGACCCGCTCGGACTGCACGACCCGCAACGTTCGCAAGGCCCGCCGGCTGTCCGAGGCGTACGACGACCTCGAGCGCCGGATCGCGGAGCTGCGGGAGCAGGAGGAGCTGGCGGCGATCCGCCCGGACCTCGACGGCACGCAGATCATGGCGGCGCTCGGCGTCGGGCCGGGCCGCGTCGTCGGGGAGGCGTACCGGTACCTGCTGGAGCTGCGCATGGAGCGCGGCCCGCTCGGCGAGGAGGCGGCCCGCGAGGAGCTGTTCGCCTGGTGGGCGGGGCGCCAGGGCTGACCGCCGGCAGCCGTCTGACGGCCGCCGGCCGCCGCTGCCCGGCCGACGCCGTCAGGCCGCGGCCGGCACCGGCTCCGGGACCGTCGTGCGCGTCCGGTACACCGCGGCCGTCGCCAGGTAGGCCAGCGCGATCAGGGCGAACACCCCGCGCGACCACCCGGTGTCCGGCAGCGCGACCGCCGCCAGCGCCGCCGCGCCGACGAACGCCGCGTTGTAGAGGACGTCGTACAGCGCGAACGCCCGGCCGCGGAACTCGTCCGCGGTGTCCCGCTGCACGATCGTGTCGACCGCGATCTTGGCGCCCTGCGCCGCCAGGCCCAGCACGAACGACCCGGCGAGGACCGCCGGGAACGCGACGGTGACCGCGAGGAGCGCCTGCGTCGCGGCGGCCAGCACCAGGCAGATCGAGATCCAGCCCTGCGGCCCGACGAGGGGCGAGACGATCGGCGTCGCGACGATCGCCAGGGCGAAGCCGACCCCGGTCGCCGCGGCGACGGTGCTGAAGGTGACCAGCCCGGCCCGCGCGTCGGCGGGGTCGGACAGCAGGTTGCGCGAGATCAGCAGGCTCGCGATGAACACGGCCCCGTACAGGAACCGGTGCACGGCCATGACGCCGAGCGCCCGGGCGGGCGTGCCGCGCCGGACCAGGTAGCGGGCCCCGCCGACGAGGCCGCGGGCCAGGGTGCCCAGCGCCCGGCGCACCTCGGACGCGTCGGCCCGGGCGTCCGGGCCGAGCAGGTCCTTGCCGAGCCGGGTCGCGACCAGGGAGGCCGTCGTCATGAGCGCCGCGGCCGCGACCAGCGACGCCACGTCGCGGGTGGTGCCCCCGGGCAGGACCAGGCCGAGCAGGAAGCCGAGGCCCCAGCCGAGGCCGGACGACACCGTCCCGAGCGTCGGGGTGATCGAGTTCGCCGTCAGCAGCAGCGGCCCCGCGACGACCCGCGGCTGGGACGCCGACAGCGCCGACAGCAGGAACCGGTTGACCGACAGCGTCACGAGCGCCAGCACGTACACCGCGGGCCCGACGCCGGCCGTCGCCATCACCAGCGCCGTCAGCAGCGTCAGGCCCGTGCGGACGAGGTTGCCGACCAGCAGCACCTGCCGCCGGCGCCACCGGTCGAGCAGCACGCCGGCCCACGGCCCCACCACCGTGAACGGCAGCAGCAGCACCGCGAACGCCGCGGCCACCCCGGTCGCGGTGGTCGCGTTCTCGGGCGAGAAGAAGAACAGCGTCGCGAGGCCCGCCTGGAACAGGCCGTCCGAGCACTGGCTCACCAGGCGCACCGCGAGCAGCCGCCGGAAGTCGACCAGGGGCCACAGCTGCTTCAGATCGGAGACCACCTGCACCCGGCCAGGCTAACGGGCGTCCTCCTAGACTCGGACGCGGCCAGCCGACCGAGGAGACCCATGACCACCGACCCCCAGGACGCCGGCACGCTGCCCGACGGGTGGCGCACCATCCCGCCGGACCGTCTCGGCACACCGGGCATCGCGTTCGCCGCCGCCCACGACGTGCCGGACGCCGGCTTCACCGCGAACGTCACCGTCGGGGTGCAGCGGTCCTCCGACCCCGGCCTGGTGCTGACGCTCGGCGCCGAGGCGCTCCGGGCGATCCAGGCCACCGAGCAGGACGTCGCGCTGCACCGGCGCGAGCAGGCCGGGGACGCCACGACGCCCGCGCTCGCGCAGGAGGTGCGCTTCACCACGACGATCGACGGGGAGCCGGTGCGGCTCACCCAGGTGCAGGAGTTCGTCGCCCGGCCCGGCGCCGACGGCGCGCCCGCGACGGTGTGGACGCTGTCCGCGACCGCCACGCAGGCGCAGGCGGAGGCGCTCGCGGACGACCTGGAGACGCTGCTCGGGGCGCTGCGGGCGGAGATCGCAGCGTCCTGACGACGCGTCGTCCCCGGGGACGCGCGAGGGGCCCGGCACCGATGTGGTGCCGGGCCCCTCGTCGCGGGTCAGCGCTCGACCGCGCGGTCGCGCTGCCCCTGCGCTGCGCTCCGGATCAGCGCTCGATCTCGCCGCGGATGAACTTCTCCACGAGCTCCCGGCCGTACTGGTCCTCGTGCTGGACCGGCGGGGACTTCATGAAGTAGGTCGACGCCGACAGGATCGGGCCGCCGATGCCGCGGTCCTTCGCGATCTTCGCGGCGCGGACCGCGTCGATGATGATGCCGGCCGAGTTCGGGGAGTCCCAGACCTCGAGCTTGTACTCGAGGTTCAGGGGCACCTCGCCGAACGCGCGACCCTCGAGGCGCACGTAGGCCCACTTGCGGTCGTCGAGCCAGGCGACGTAGTCCGACGGGCCGATGTGGACGTTGCGGTCGTCCTTCTTGCCGGCCAGCGGCCCGTCCTCGAGGTTCGAGGTGACGGCCTGCGTCTTGGAGATCTTCTTGGACTCCAGGCGCTCGCGCTCGAGCATGTTCTTGAAGTCCATGTTGCCGCCGACGTTCAGCTGGTACGTGCGGTCCAGGATGACGCCGCGGTCCTCGAACAGGCGGGCGAGCACGCGGTGCGTGATGGTCGCGCCGACCTGGGACTTGATGTCGTCGCCGACGATCGGCACGCCGGCCGCCTCGAACTTCGCGGCCCACTCGGGGTCGGACGCGATGAACACGGGCAGCGCGTTGACGAAGGCCACGCCCGCGTCGATGGCGGCCTGGGCGTAGAACTTGTCGGCCTCCTCGGAGCCCACCGGCAGGTAGGACACGAGCACGTCGACCTTCGCGTCCTTGAGCGCCTGGACGACGTCCACGGCCTCCGCGTCGGACTCCTCGATGGTCTGGGCGTAGTACTTGCCGATGCCGTCGAGGGTCGGGCCGCGCTGGACGGTCACGCCGAGCGGCGGGACGTCGGCGATCTTGATGGTGTTGTTCTCGGACGCGACGATCGCCTCGGACAGGTCGAACCCGACCTTCTTGGCGTCGACGTCGAACGCGAGCACGAACTCCAGGTCGGAGACGTGGTAGTCCCCGAACTGCACGTGCATGAGGCCCGGCACCTTGGTGCCCGGCTCGGCGTCGGCGTAGTAGTGCACGCCCTGGACCAGCGACGAGGCGCAGTTACCCACGCCCGCGATCGCAACGCGGATGGCAGTCATCCTCGCTCCTTCTGAGGGGGTTGTGCCGCGACGATGGAGTCATCCTCGACAGCGTTCGTGCGGGTGGCGGCCGGGTGGCCGTCGCCCTGGGGACGGGCGCCGCGGTTGCTGCGCTCGTGGTCGATGAGGTCGTCGAGCCAGCGCACCTCGCGCTCGACCTGCTCGAGCCCGTGGCGCTGGAGCTCGAGGGTGTACTCGTCCATGCGGACGCGGGTCCGGGTGACGGACTCGCGGATCGTCTCCAGCCGCTCGGTGAGCCGGGTGCGCCGGCCCTCGAGGATCCGCAGCCGCGTCTCGGCGTCGGTCTGCCCGAAGAACGCGAACCGGAAGCCGAAGTTCTCGTCCTCCCACGCGGCCGGGCCGGAGGAGGCCAGCACGTGCTGGAACTGCTCCTTGCCCTCGGCGGTGAGCTGGTAGACGATCCGGGCGCGCTTGCCGGCGAGGCCGTGCGCGGGTGCCTGCTGCGGGTCGGACCCCGCGATGAGGCCGCGTGCGACGAGCGACTTGAGCGCCGGGTAGAGCGACCCGTAGGACAGCGCGCGGAACGAGCCGAGCAGCAGGTTGAGCCGCTTGCGCAGCTCGTACCCGTGCATCGGGGAGTCGTGGAGCAGGCCGAGGATCGCGGACTCGAGCACGTCGGACTTGGCGCGCACCGGACCCTCCTCCCGCTCGTTCGCACGACGATGTATCGAACTGATACATCGGGGAGCCTAGGGCGATCCGGGCGATCCGGGCAAGAGCGACGTCACCGCCGGCGCGTCGGGGACCCCCGATGCGGTGGTTCCCGCGCGGCTCACGTGCTCCGCGGGGCCGGTGCTGCGAGGATCCTCGTCGGGTCGGGAAGCCCAGCGGCAGGCCTCGTGGCGATCACGTGAAGGTCCGCGGGCCCGGGGGACCCCGCCCAGGGCCGACCCCACCGGCTCGCGCATACTGATCCGGGCCCGGCCGGCTCCTGCCGCTCGACGCCCCCTCACCGGTCCACAGGAAGGCAGTGCGTTGGCAGGCTCGACCCGACGGTCCTCGACCGCCCCCGCGCGGACGTCGCCGCGCGGCGGTGCGTCCCGGACCGCGGCCACCGGCACCGCCCGGGGCGGCGGCCGGCGGCGGATCATCGACTACCCGCGCCGGGGCTACCGCGGCCTGCACCGCTGGCTGCCCTCGTGGCGGTTCGTGGTCGGCAGCATCCTCGCCTTCGTCTTCCTGTGCCTCGGCCTCGCGGTCGCGGCCTACGCGCTCACCGACGTGCCCGCCCCGGACGACTTCGCGGAGGAGCAGGCCTCGACCGTCTACTACTCCGACGGCACCGAGCTCGGGACGTACCAGGGGCCGAACCGGAACCTCGTCGACTACGAGGACCTCCCGGAGTACATCGGGCAGGCCGTGGTCTCCGCCGAGGACAAGACGTTCTTCGAGAACCAGGGCATCGACCTGCGCGGCATGGCGCGCGCCCTCATCAACAACGTGACCGGCGGCGAGACGCAGGGCGCCTCGACGCTGACCCAGCAGTACGTCGAGCGCTACTACGTCGGCCAGACGACGACGGACTACCTCGGCAAGGCCAAGGAGGCCCTGCTGGCGATCAAGATCGCGCAGACGGAGACCAAGGAGCAGATCCTCGGCCGCTACCTCAACACGATCTACTTCGGCCGCAACGCCTACGGCATCGACGCCGCGGCGCAGGTGTACTTCGGCAAGCCCGCCGCCGAGCTCGACCTCTCGCAGTCCGCGATGCTCGCGGGGCTCATCCCGTCACCGAACAACTGGGACCCCGCCGTCAGCCCCGAGAAGGCCGAGCAGCGCTGGAACTACGTCCTCGACGGCATGGAGCGCGACGGCTACGTCACCGAGGCCGACCGCGACGCGCTGACGTTCCCCGAGACGATCCCCTACGAGCGCAGCGACCGGCTGGCCGGCCCCAACGGGTACCTGCTCGAGTACGTGACGCAGGAGCTCACCGCCACGGGCTCGATCACCGAGGAGATGCTGCAGCGCCGCGGCCTGCGCATCACGACGACGATCCAGCGGCCGGTGCAGGACCAGGCCGTCGCGTCGGTCGAGAAGCTCCGCAGCGGCGGGCTCTCCGACGGCGAGACCCCCGCCGACGCGCTCAAGGTCGGCATCGTGTCCGTCGACCCGACCACCGGCGCGATCGTCTCGATGTACGGCGGCCCGGACTTCCTGGCCGACCAGATCAACCGCGCCACCCGCGGCAAGGCCCAGGCCGGCTCCACGTTCAAGCCGTTCACGCTGATCGCGGCCCTGGAGAACGGCAAGGCGCTCACCGACACCTACCAGGGCTACTCGCCGCAGGAGTTCGACGGCTGGAAGGTCAACAACTTCGGCTTCCAGGACTTCGGCACGATCGACCTGGTCAAGGCCACGGAGCAGTCGGTGAACACCGTGTACGCCCAGCTCAACCTCGAGATCGGGCCGGAGAAGACCGCGGACGTCGCCGAGCGCGCCGGCGTCACGTCGCCGGTCAACGCGCTGCCGTCGAACGTGCTCGGCACCGACGACGTCAGCCCGCTCGACATGGCGTCCGCGTACGCGACCATCGCCTCGCAGGGCACCTACCACAAGCCCTACATGGTCGCGGAGGCCACCTACCCGGACGGCGACGTCGCGTACTCGGGCCAGACCCAGCCGACGCAGCCGTTCGACGCCGGCGTCATGGCCGACACCACCTACGCGATGACCCAGGTCGTCCAGGCCGGCTCGGGGTCGACCTACATCAAGCCGATCGGCCGCGACATCGCGGGCAAGACGGGCACCTCGAGCGACAACAAGTCGGCGTGGTTCGTCGGCTTCACGCCGCAGCTGTCCACCGCCGTGGCGCTCAGCCAGGTCGGGGAGAACGGCAAGGACGTCGCCGAGATCACGCCGTGGGGCGGCGTGACGCAGGTGACGGGGTCCACGTGGCCGGCCGCGCTGTGGGCCGACTACATGACGCCGGTGCTCCAGCTCGACAACTACTCGACGCCGACGCCGTTCCCCCCGCGGGCGAACGTCAACGCCGACCGCCTCCCCACCGCGCCGCCGACCACGGAGGCGCCGGTCGAGACGCAGGCACCCGAGCCGGAGCAGCCCTCGACGGTGCCGGTGCCCGACGGCCTCGTCGGCATGCTGTCCGGCGACGCGCAGGCCGCGATCGTGAACGCGGGTCTCGTGCCGACGGTCAAGGAGGTGTTCGACGCGTCCCCGGTCGGCACCGTCCTCGCGGCGAGCCCGGGACCGGGCGCCCAGGTGGCGCCCGGGTCGACCGTGACGCTGCGCGTGTCGAAGGGGCCGAAGCCCCAGGAGCCGCCCGCGACGCAGGAGCCGCCGCCCGGCAACGACCCCGAGCCGAGCGAACCGCCTGCCGGCGACGCCGCGGGCGATCCCGCCGACGGCTGACCACCCCCGGGGGCCGTACCGCGCGGCCCTCGGGAACCGGTAGACTGGTGCGCTGCTGTGCCCACCCGGCGTCGCCGATCGACACCGGTGCGGACACAGCGACGCACGACACCCTCCTGCCACGGAACGACCGTGGCCGCCGAGACCAGAGGAGGTGGGTATGAGCCTGCGTCAGTACGAGATCATGATCATCCTCGACCCCGACATCGAGGAGCGCACGGTCGCTCCGTCCCTCGACAAGTACCTGTCGGTCGTCAAGACCGACGGTGGCTCCGTCGACAAGGTGGACATCTGGGGCCGTCGCCGCCTGGCGTACGACATCAAGAAGAAGTCCGAGGGCATCTACGCCGTCGTCGACTTCTCCTCGACGCCGGACACCGCCAAGGAGCTGGACCGCCAGCTCGGCCTCAACGAGGCCGTCCTCCGCACGAAGGTGCTCCGCCAGGACGCCTGAGAGCTGTCAGACCGCGCGCGTACCGTCCCCGAGCAGGGGCGGCACCGCCCGAGACGAGCATTCGACGAGAACGAGGAGCTGGCATGGCTGGTGACACCACCATCACGGTGATCGGGAACCTGACCGCCGACCCCGAGCTGCGGTTCACCCCGTCCGGGGCCGCGGTCGCGAACTTCACCGTGGCGTCCACGCCGCGCACGTTCGACCGCCAGAGCAACGAGTGGAAGGACGGCGACACGCTGTTCCTCCGCTGCTCGATCTGGCGGGAGGCGGCGGAGAACGTCGCCGAGTCGCTCACCAAGGGCACCCGCGTCATCGTCAGCGGCCGGCTGGTCCAGCGGTCGTACGAGACCCGCGAGGGCGAGAAGCGCACGGTCTACGAGCTGCAGGTCGACGAGGTCGGCCCGTCGCTCCGCTACGCCTCGGCCAAGGTCACCCGGACCCAGCGGTCCGGCGGTGGCGGCGGCTTCAGCGGCGGCGGTGGCGGCGGTGGCGGCTTCAACCAGGGCGGCGGCTTCAACGGCGGCGGCCAGGCCGCGCAGGACGACCCGTGGGCCACGCCCGCGGGCGGCGGCGCGGGCGGCTACTCCGACGAGCCCCCGTTCTGATCGACCTCTGAGGCACCGGCGGGCCCACGCCCGTCCGTGCCCGCACAGCACACCCCATCCCGGGGCATGGCAACGCCCCGGGCTCCAGACGTAGAAGAGGAGCACCACGATGGCCAAGGCCGTTGTCCGGAAGCCCAAGAAGAAGCAGAACCCGCTCAAGGCGGCGAAGATCGAGTCGGTCGACTACAAGGACACCGCCCTGCTGCGGAAGTTCATCTCCGACCGCGGGAAGATCCGCGCCCGCCGCGTGACCGGCGTGTCCGTCCAGGAGCAGCGCGCGATCGCGCGGGCCGTCAAGAACGCCCGCGAGATGGCGCTCCTGCCGTACTCGTCGTCGGCGCGCTGAGAAGGAGCACGAAGATGGCCAAGCTCATCCTGACCCACGAGGTCACGGGTCTCGGCGCTCCCGGTGACGTCGTCGACGTCAAGGACGGGTACGCCCGGAACTACCTGGTCCCCCGCGGCCTCGCGACCACCTGGTCGAAGGGCGCCGAGAAGGAGATCACGCAGATCCGCCGTGCCCGCAAGGCCCGCGAGATCGAGACCCTCGAGGAGGCGCGCGCCGTGCGTGACTCCCTCCAGGGCAACCCGGTGACCGTGACGGCGAAGGCCGGCGAGTCCGGCCGCCTGTTCGGCGCCATCACGACCGCCGAGATCGCCGACGCGGTGAAGGCCGCCGGCGGCCCGTCGATCGACCGCCGCAAGGTCGAGGTCGCGCAGCCGATCAAGGCGACCGGCGAGTACGAGGTGCAGGTCCGCCTGCACGCCGAGGTCTCCGCGAAGCTGACCGTCAAGGTCGTCGCGGCCTGACCCCAGCACCACCCGCACGCCCCGTCCCGGTCCGCCGGGGCGGGGCGTGCGTGCGTCCGGGGGCGGACGGGATCCGTCCCGCGGGGGAGGTCGCGGCCCGGCGCGCTCGGTAGCGTCGCGGGATGAGCGAGCAGCCACCCCCGCCCGCGCCCGAGGGCGACGAGGAGGACTCGGGCAACCCGAACGCCGCGTTCCTGCCGATCGGGATCGTGTTCCTGGTCCTCGGGCTCGCCGGCCTGGCGAACGACTCGGTGCGGGCGTCGGCGTTCGCGTTCCTGCCCGTCGGGATCGTCTTCATGGTCCTGAGCATCCGCTCGGCGGCGCCGGGGGCGGCCGCGTCCGGCGGACCCGCCGCGCCGGCCGGACCCGAGGCGCACAGGCCCGACGAGCCCGACGGGCCCGACGTCACGCCCCGGTGACCATCCACCGCTCGCCGCGGGCGCGCAGCCCGGTGGTCACCGCCCGCGCCAGCATGAACACCCCGGCGAACGCCGCCCACAGCCACGCGAGCCCCGCCCAGCCCTCCGGCGCCCACGCCCGGACGGCCAGCGCGACCGGGACGTAGACCGCGAGCGTCACCAGCCCGGCCCCCGCGAGGAACCGGCCGTCGCCCGCCCCGATCAGCACACCGTCCAGCACGAACACCCAGCCGGCCATCGGCATGAGCACCGCGGCGACGACCAGCGCGACCGTCACCGCGTGCCGCACCTCGGGGTCCGACGTGAACGCCGCGGACAGCCACCACCCCAGCCCCCCGGTGACGGCGCCGAGCACCACCCCGGCGCCGACGCCCCACTGCAGCGTGCGGCGCAGCAGGGACCGCACGAGCGGCACGTCCGCGGCCCCGAGCGCGTGCCCGACGAGCGCCTGGGCGGCGATGGCCAGCGCGTCGAGCGCGAACGCCACGAACCCCCACACGGCGTTGACCACCTGGTGCCCGGCCAGCGCCACGGGGCCGAGGCCGGTCGCCACCCAGACGGTCAGCAGGATCGCCGCGCGCAGCGACAGCGTGCGCAGCAGCAGCGGCGTGCCGGTGCGGGCGCCGGCGAGGATGCCGCCCGCCGCGGGCCGCAGGGACGCCCCGGCGGCCCGGGCGCCGCGGACGACGACGAGCACGAGGGCGGCGCCCATCGCGAGCTGGGTGATCGCCGTGCCGAGCCCCGACCCCGCGATGCCCAGCCCGGCCCCGTAGACGAGCACGGCGTTCAGCACGGCGTTGACGGCTGCCCCGGTGCCGGCCACCACGAGCGGCGTGCGGGTGTCCTGCAGCCCGCGCAGGGCGCCGGTCGCGGCGAGGACGAGCAGCATCCCGGGGAGGCCGGGCGCGGAGGCGCGCAGGTACGCCACGGCCTGGTCGGCGACGTCCCCCGTGGCACCGAGCGCGCCGACCGCCCACGGCGCGAGGACGAGCACCGCCGCCGCGAGCACCACGCCCAGGCCGCCGCCGAGCCACAGCCCGTCGACGCCGACCTGCAGCGCCCCCGCGCGGTCGCCGGCGCCGAGCCGCCGGGCGACGACCGCCGTCGTCGCGTACGCCAGGAACACGCACAGCCCCACGACGGTGACCAGCAGCGTCGACGCCAGCGAGAGGCCCGCGAGCTCGGTCGTCCCCAGCCGTCCGACGATCGCCGAGTCGACGAGCACGAACAGCGGCTCGGCGACGAGCGCCCCCAGCGCCGGCACGGCGAGCGCGAGGATCTGACGGTCGACGGTGGACAGCATGTGTCCGAGGCGTGAAATCCGGCCCAACTTCGTCCTGTCCACATCGGTTCACGGCGTTTGCGCCGGTGAGAACGTCCTGGTCGCGGGCCTGTCCGGCCTCATCCACACCTGTGTCCACGACCTGTGGACAGTCACCCGGTGCGTGTCCACAGCCTTCCACACCCTCGCCCACACCCCCTGTGGACGACTCGCTTGCCGCTCCCCTCCGGTCGCGCCTAGCCTCGCGTCGGCGCGCGAACCGTCCGGGTGTCCGCCGTCCTGCCGGGGGTGTCGGTGGCAGGCGGTAGAACGGGAGTTCGGCGGGGCGTGGGCGACGACATGAAGGCGGGGCGGGGCGCGTGACCATCGAGGACCTGGAGTACGGGGCGCCCGCGGGCGGCCGCGCGGCGTTCGACCGGACACCCCCGCAGGACCTCGACGCCGAGCAGTCCGTGCTCGGCGGCATGATGATCTCGAAGGACGCCATCGCCGACGTCGTCGAGCAGATCCGCGGCAACGACTTCTACCGCCCGGCGCACGAGGCGATCTACGACGCGATCATCGACCTGTACGGCCGCGGCGAGCCCGCCGACGCCGTCACCGTCGCCGACGAGCTCACCAAGCGCGGCGAGATCGGGCGCGTCGGCGGCGTGCCGTACCTGCACACCCTCATCTCGATGGTGCCGACCGCGGCGAACGCCGGGTACTACGCCCGCATCGTCCGGGAGCGCGCCGTCCTGCGCCGCCTCGTCGAGGCCGGCACCCGCATCGTGCAGCTCGGGTACGCCACCGACGGCGGCGACGTCGACGACATCGTCAACAACGCGCAGGCCGAGGTCTACGCCGTCACCGAGCGCCGCACCACCGAGGACTACCACCGCCTCGGGGAGGTCGTCGCCGGCACCCTCGACGAGATCGAGTCCGCCGGGCACCGCGGCGAGGGCATGGTCGGCGTCCCCACCGGCTTCGCCGACCTCGACCGCCTCACCAACGGCCTGCACCCCGGCCAGATGATCGTCATCGCCGCCCGACCCGCCATCGGCAAGTCGACCCTCGCACTCGACTTCGCCCGCGCGGCGTCCATCAAGAACCACCAGGCGTCCGTCGTGTTCTCCCTGGAGATGAGCCGCTCCGAGATCACGATGCGCCTGCTGTCCGCCGAGGCCCGCGTGCCGCTGCAGAAGATGCGCACCGGTCAGATGGGCGACGACGACTGGCAGAAGCTCGCCGCGATCCAGGGCAAGCTCACCGAGGCGCCGCTGTTCATCGACGACTCGCCGAACATGTCGCTCATGGAGATCCGCGCCAAGTGCCGGCGCCTCAAGCAGAAGCACGACCTCAAGCTCGTGCTCATCGACTACCTGCAGCTCATGTCCTCCGGCAAGCGCGTCGAGTCCCGCCAGCAGGAGGTCTCCGAGTTCTCCCGCGCGCTCAAGCTGCTCGCCAAGGAGCTCGAGGTCCCGGTCATCGCGCTGTCCCAGCTCAACCGTGGCCCCGAGCAGCGCACCGACAAGAAGCCGCAGATGAGCGACCTGCGTGAGTCCGGCTCCATCGAGCAGGACGCCGACATGGTGATCCTGCTGCACCGCGAGGACGCGTACGAGCGCGAGTCGCCCCGCGCCGGCGAGGCGGACCTCATCGTGGCGAAGCACCGCAACGGGCCGACGGACACGATCACGGTGGCGTTCCAGGGGCACTACTCGCGGTTCGTCGACATGCAGGCGTGAGGAAGCGGCGACAGCAGCCCGTGCCGTAGCGGCCCGCCGGCCCGCACCGGCGGTGCACGCGCTCTCGCGCACCGACCGGAGGAACGGCCGCAGGTCGGGTTCGCACGGAGCGTGACACGTCCTGTCCGGTGCCGCCCGCCCGGTCGTTATGGTGCGAGCGCGCCGCTCTCCTTCCGTCCTCGCCGCCGGGACACGGGTGTCCCGGGAAGGTCGGAGGGCCGCCTGGACGAGCGCGTCCGCGTTCGTCGCTGGGGTCCCGCCGTGCGCAGCGACGGGTTCACAAGGGGAGTCCGAGCGTGTCTCGAGCTGTGTCGTCGTCGCGCATCGCGGTTGCCAGCGTCGCCGTGATCACCGCCCTGTCCGTCTCGTCAGGGGTCGCGGTAGCCACCGGGGGCACGGGCCCGACCACCGAGGTGCCGTGCGTCGAAGCGGCCGCGGACACCGACGAGGCGCGCGTCGTCGCGGAGTCGTGCGACACGGAGGTCGAGGTGCTCGACGCCCGGACGGAGTGGAACACGCTCTACGCGCAGGCGGACGGCACCTGGCGGCTGGACATCTCCGCGACGGCGGTCCGCACGCAGGTGGCCGGGGAGTGGACGGAGATCGACACCCGCGTCGTGGAGGGTGACGGGGTGCTGACGGTGGCGAGCCCGGTCCGCCCGATGGAGTTCAGCGACGGGACGCCGGGCGCCCCGTTGGCGCGGATCGAGCGTGACGGCCACACGCTCGACTTCGACGTGCCGTTCGACCTGCCCCGGCCCGCCGTGGACGGCGACCAGATCACCTACGGCGAGGTGCTGCCCGGCGTGGACCTCGTGGTGACCGTCAACGACGACGGAACGGGCTTCTCCGAGGTGCTGCGCGTCGAGGACGCCGCAGCTGCCGCCGACCCCCGCCTGGCCCAGCTGAGCTTCCCCGTCGAGACCTCGGCGAGCCTGGCGCTGGAGGAGGACGCCGGCGGCTTCGTCGCGGTGGACGAGAGCGGCGAGCGCATCTTCTCGAGCCCCACCCCCGCGATGTGGGACTCGCGACTGCCGGCGCCCACCGCGATCCGGAGGTCGCTCGCGGGACCCGGAACCGACGCGGTCACGATGCCGGAGACAGGTGCGAGCGGGGACGAGGTCGACCTCGAGCGGGCGCCCTCGCTCGCGAGCGAGGTGAGCCAGCTCCCGGTGGAGCTGGACCCTCAGGGCGTGACGATCACGCCGGACGCGGACATGATCGCGGACGACGCGACGGTCTGGCCGCTGTACATCGACCCGGCGATCAGCGGCTCTCTGAACGAGTGGACCGCCGTGCGCGACGTGTACGGCCAGTCCTACCGGTTCAACCCCGACGAGGGCGTCGGGCTGTGCAGCCGGGCGACCTCGACGACGTGCAGCACGACGTTCCGCAGCAGGATCCTGTGGAAGTTCGGCGGCCTGTCGTCGATCGGCGCGATGGACGTCGCCGACGTCACCGGGGCGACCTTCGCGGTGGTCGGGACGCACTCGTACGACTGCACGGCCCGGCCGGTGACGGCGTACCGCGTCGACAACTGGAGCTCGTCGACGCCATGGCCGGGCGGCCCGACGTGGATCCCGCAGAGCACGTTGACGGTGGCGCACAAGTCGTCGTGCGCCGGGCAGCCGGTCCGCTGGCTGGAGTTCTCCGCGCTCGAGGCGGGCAGGGCGGTCGCCAACGCGAACTCCTCACAGCTCACGATGGGCCTCGCCGTCGACGAGGGGAGCATGGCCTACTGGAAGCGGTTCCGGAACGACGCGGGACTGTCGATCAGCTTCAACCGTGCGCCGAAGACGCCCACCGGCGTGCGCTTCTCGGACCCCGCGGCGTCCTGCGTGACGGGATCGTCGCGGCCGGTGCTACGGGTGGTGAACCCGGTCCTGTACGCCGTCCTGTCCGACCCTGACGGCGACCCGGTCCGGGCGAACGTCGACGTCTACGCGGCCGGCACGAGCACGCCCATCCTCTGGCACTCGCGCCCGGCGGCTCAGGCATCCGGGGCCGGTCAGTCCGTCCGGTTGGGCGGGATGCAGCACGGGAAGAAGTACCGCGTCCAGGTCAACGGCGTGGACCCCGGCGTCCGGGGTGGTACCCACGTCGCGTGCGAGGTGGAGATCGACACGGTCGCGCCGGCTGCCCCGAAGGTCACGTCGTCGATCTACGCGACGGGCGTCCCCGCCGGGGGAGTGGGTGTCGCCGGCACCTTCACCTTCGCGAACGGCGGCTCGTCCGACGTCGTGTCCTACAAGTACTCCTTCAACTCGACAGCCCTGGACCGCTCGACCAAGGTGGCGAGCCCCACGGTCTCCTTCACGCCGACCGCCGCGGGTTCGCAGACCCTCTACGTCCAGTCGGTCGACCGCGCGGGCTGGACCAGCCCGCGGCAGAGCTACACCTTCACCGTGGCGTTCCCGGCGAGCACGATCTGGACGCTCGACGAGACGACGGGCACGAGCGCCGCGAGCGTGAGCCCCACGGGCGACGCGTTCCCGCTGACCCTGAGCCCGGCGCCCACTCGGGTCGACGGCCCCTACGCGGAGGCCGGCTCCGACCCGGCGGACCGCGCCCTGCTGCTCGGAGGGACGGGCACGGTCGGAACGAGCGTCCGCATCCCCGTGCAGACGTCGGCGAGCTTCGCCGTCTCCGCCCTGGTGCGGGCTGACACGGCCTCGGGAGCCGCCTCGGTGCTGAGCCAGGACGGCACGACGACGGGCGGGTTCGACCTGGGCTATCGGCCCTGCGCCTCCGGGCCCGGGAGCTGCTGGTCGTTCGCCATGCCGCGGACGGACGCGGCGACGCCGGCGCTCGACGCCGCGGTCTCGACCATCCCCGTCGAGGCCGGGCAGTGGACGCTCGTCACCGGGGTCCACGACGCCGGGGCGGACGCCCTGCGCCTGTTCGTCTGCACGGTCGGCGACGAGCCGGGCGACCTCGAGCCCATCGGCCCCGTCACGGTCCCGCACGCCTCGGCCTGGTCCGCGACCGGGACGTTCCGGCTCGGCGGGACCAGGTCCGCGGGCGTCGCGGCGTGGACCGGGGCAGTGAGCGAGGTGCGGTCCTGGACCGGCGCCGTCGACGACACGACCGTGAACCGCGCCTGCAACCAGCCGGCCGGCTGAACTCACCACCGACGCAGCAGGGGAGCGCACGATGAGCAGCTGGGGCAGGGTGCGGCGTGGAGTCGCCGGGACAGTGACCGCGGCCCTGGTGGCCTCGCTCGTGGTGCTGGCGCCGGATGTGGCGCGTGCATCCGACAGGTTGCCCTCGGACGGTGAGCGCCGGGCGCACGGCGAGGAGGTCGCGCAGGAGCTCGACGTGACCGAGCCCTTGCCGACCGTGGACGGCCGGGTCGAGGTCGAACCGCTGCCCGAGATGCCGCTGTCCGACCTCGGTGCCGGGGCCTGGCCCGAGGACGCGACGACGACGCTGGCCGGGGACTCGCCGGCGGCCGATGGTGCCGTCGTGGACCTGGCGTGGGCCGAGGGCGCTCCACCGGAGCCGGGCGTGGAGGCCGACGCCAGGCCCGAGGAGCCCGTCGCAGCGGGTGGGGACGCTGGGGGCGGCACCGTGACCGGCGGCGACACCGACGAGGGTGCCGCCGGGAGCGGGACCGAGCAGAGCCCTGTGGTCGGCGGGGTGGACGACCCCGGGTCGGAGCCTGCTCCTGCGACGGACGGCGCGGCCCCGGCTCCGCCGGAGGTCTCCGTCGAGGTCCTCGACCGGGAAGCGGCCCGGGACCTCGGCGTCGAGGGCGTGGTCCTCGACCTGACCGCAGAGCCGGAGGCCGACGGCGCGCCCGTCGAGCTGACCGTCGACTACGCGGCGTTCGCGGACGCCTTCGGCGGGGACTGGGCGGAGCGGGTCCAGCTCGTCGAGCTCCCGGACTGCACGGCGGACGACCCGGAGGCGGACGGGTGTCGCACCCGGGTCCCGGTGGAGGCGACGAACGACGTCGAGCAGGGCACCCTCACGGCCTCCGTCGCCGCGACGGGCGCTCGGCTCATGGCGGTGACAGCAGGTTCCTCGGGTTCGACGGGGAACTGGTCGGCCACGCCGCTGTCCCCGTCCGCCACCTGGCAGGTCTCCGGTCAGACCGGTGCCTTCAGCTGGTCGTACCCGATGCGCGTGCCTCCGACGTCCGGGGGACCGCAGCCTGACCTGGCCCTCTCGTACTCGTCGGGCTCGCTCGACGGTCGGGTGGCGTCGACGAACAACCAGACGTCCTGGATCGGGGACGGGTGGGACCTGGACGCCGGCTACGTGGAGCGCAAGTACCAGCCGTGCTCCGAGGACAGGGGCGGGTCGGCCACGAACGCGGCGCATCGGACAGGTGACCTCTGCTGGTTCAGCGACAACGCCACGCTCGTGTTCGGCGGGTCGGCCACCGAGCTCGTCAGGGACGCCTCGACGGGCGCGTGGCGGGCCGAGACCGATGAGGGCTCCCGCATCGAGCACCTGACCGGAGGCTGGAACGACGACGACGACGGTGAATACTGGCGCCTGACGACGACCGACGGCACGCAGTACTACTTCGGGCGCGGCAAGCGCGCGGCGTCGGACGCGACCCAGCTGAGCTCGGCCTGGTCGGTCCCGGTGTTCGGCAACCACCCGGGGGACCCCTGCTACGCGGGGAGTTACGCGGCGTCGGTGTGTCAGCAGGCGTGGCGGTGGAACCTGGACCACGTCGTCGACCCGTCGGGGAACACCTCCACCTACGTGTACGAGAAGGAGACGAACTCCTACGGCAGGAACAACAACCAGGCCGTGTCGTCGTACGTCCGCGGCGGGTACCTCAGCCGCATCGAGTACGGCCAGCGGGCGGGATCGGAGTCGTCGTCGCCCGCTCCGGCGAGGGTGCTCTTCACCGTCGGCGAACGGTGCCTGCCGACCGACGGAGTCTCCTGCGACCCGAGCGCGCTGACGGCGGCGACCGCGTCCTCGTGGCCCGACGTGCCGGCGGACCTGATCTGCACGTCGACGTCGAGCTGCCCGGAGCAGACGTCGCCGACCTTCTTCACCCGCAAGCGGCTCGTCACGGTGACGACGCAGGTCCGGGTCGGGGCCTCCTACCAGGACGTCGACTCCTGGGGGCTGCGCCACACCTTCCCGGACACGGGCGACCGCACCAAGTCCGCGCTGTGGCTGGACGGGATCACGCACCGGGGGCTGGTGGGGTCCACGATCACCCTGCCGGAGGTGACCTTCCGCGGGATGCAGATGGCGAACCGCGTCGACGCCACGGGCGACGCGGGGCCGCCGATGAACCGCTACCGCGTGACGGCGATCAGGTCCGAGTTCGGCGAGACCGTCTCCGTGAACTACGCGCCCCAGGACTGCGCGCCAGGCGACGTGCCGGCCTCGCCGGACAGCAACACCCGCCGGTGCTTCCCGGTGACCTGGCACCCCGAGGGCACCGGACCGGAGATCCAGGAGTACTTCCACAAGTACGTCGTGGAG
Organism: Micrococcales bacterium; assembly: GCA_014763765.1. Taxonomy (GTDB): domain Bacteria; phylum Actinomycetota; class Actinomycetes; order Actinomycetales; family Cellulomonadaceae; genus Cellulomonas. The sequence continues at coordinate 3,729 of JACXUT010000020.1, read as the reverse complement.
AGCGTCCTCCAGAACCCGAACGACCCCGTCAGCATGGCGGTCGAGACGTCGTACCGGTACGTGGGTGAGCCCGCCTGGCACTACGACGACAGCCCGTTCACCCCGCCGGCCAGCCGCACGTGGAGCGAGTTCCGCGGCTACGCCACCGTCGACGTGATCGCCGGGTCCCCGTCCGAGCAGCGGTCGCACGAGCGCACGCGCTACTTCCGCGGCATGGACGGGGACAGGCTCGCCGGAGGCGGCACGCGGTCCGTCACCGTCGACGGCGTCGCGGACGTCGAGCGCCTCAACGGCTTCGTCCGCGAGGAGGTCGTCTACGACGGCCTGGACGGGACGGAGGTCTCCGCGACGGTCACGACGCCGTGGGTCTCGGGGTCGACCGCGGTCGCGGCGGACGGTCGGCGTGCCGCGTTCGTGCGGGCGGGGACGGTGGAGTCCCGCACCACGGCACCGGCGCTGCCGGGCGGCCGGCGCACCACCCGGACCGTCACCTCGTACGACGGGACCTACGGGATGGTCACGCAGGTCGACGACCAGGGCGACGTCGCGAGCGCCGCCGACGACCGGTGCACCCGCGTCGAGTACGTGCGCAACACCGGGGCGCACGTGGTCGGGACGGTGCGGCGGTCCGAGACCGTCGCGGTGCCCTGCGCGACCACGCCGGTCCGACCGCGTGACGTGATCGCCGACCAGCGGACCTCGTACGACGGCGCCGCTTTCGGGGCGACCCCGACGCGAGGGCTGCCGTCAGCCACCCAGGTCGTCGCCTCCTACTCCGGCACGACGCCCACGTACGCCACGACCTCCACGACGACCTACGACGCGCTCGGCCGCCCGACGGTCGTCACGGACGCGATGGGGCGCGCCACGTCCACCGCCTACACGGGGACGGGTGGCGTGGTGACCGGGACGTCGGTCACGGCGCCCGACCCGGACGGTTCGGGCCCGGTGACCGCGGGTGTCACGACGACGCAGATCGACCCGGCCTGGGGCGCGACGACCACGGTGACGGACCCCAACGGCAAGGTCACCTCGGCGACCCTCGACGCGCTCGGCCGCACCACGGCCGTCTGGAAGCCGGGTCGCGCGCAGGGTTCGGCCACCCCGCACGTCAGCTACGAGTACGCGATCTCGCAGAGCGCGCCGAACGCCGTCACGACGAAGTCGCTGACGGCGGCCGAGACGTACCTCACCAGCGTCGAGCTCTACGACGGCATGCTCCGGCCGCGGCAGAAGCAGGTGCCGTCGGCCGCACGGGACACGCCGGGCCGCATCGTCACGGAGTCGTTCTACGACAGCCGGGGGCTCGTCGCGAAGACCCACGGCGCCTGGTTCGCGAGCGGGTCGCCGAGCTCGACCCTCGCCGTCTCCGCGACGGCCGTCCCGTCGCGCACGCGGTACGTGTACGACGGCGTCGGCAGGACGACCGTCGAGATCACCGACGTCGGGGAGCAGGAGCGCTGGCGCACCACCACGACGTACGGCGGTGACAGGGTCAGCGTCGACCCGCCCGAGGGGGGCACCCCCCAGACGACGATCAGCGACGCGCGCGGCCAGGTCACCGAGCTCCGGCAGTACCTCGGGGCCGGTCCGTCCGGCACGTACCGGGCGGCGACCTACGGCTACGACAAGGCCGGCAACCGGACCTCCGCGAAGGACGCCGTCGGCAACACGTGGACGTACTCCTACGACCTGCGGGGCAGGCAGGTGTCGGCGACGGACCCGGACAAGGGCACGACGACGAGCACGTACGACGACGCCGGCCTCGTCCGGTCGACCACGGACGCCCGCGGGACCACGCTCTTCACAGTCCGGGACCAGCTCGGCCGGCAGACCGAGCTCCGCGAGGGCTCGGCGACGGGCACGGTGCGGGCCCGCTGGACGTACGACACCCTCCAGAAGGGGCTGCTGACGTCGTCGACGCGCTACTCCGGGAGCGCCGCGTACGTCTCGGCGGTGACGGGCTACGACGACGGGGGTCGGCCCCTCGGCACGTCGGTGACGCTGCCGAGTGCGGAGGGTGCTCTCGCCGGCACGTACACGACGTCCTCCACCTACACGGCTGACGGCCAGGTCAAGACCGTGAAGCTGCCCGCCGCGGGAGGGCTCGGGGCGGAGACCGTCACGACCCGCTACGACGCGCTCTCGCGCGCCGAGTGGATGGCGGGTGGCCTCGGGTGGGGCGTCTACGTCGCGGACACGGTCTACGACGTCACCGGTGAGACCCTGCGGCAGGACCTCGGCAACACGTACGCGTTCTTCGTCAACCACCAGTACCAGGAGGGCACGCGTCGGCTGGAGAAGACGTGGGTCGAGCGCGAGGGCGTCGCCGGCATCGACATGGACCTCACGTACACGTACGACGCCACCGGCAACCCGACGTCGATCGTGGATCGGCCGACGGGCAAGCCCGTGGACGCGCAGTGCTTCGCGTACGACGGCCTGCGCCAGCTCACGTCCGCCTGGACCCCCGCCTCGGCGGACTGCGGCGCCGCCCGTAGCGCCGCCGCACTCGGCGGCCCCGCGCCGTACTGGAAGGACTACGCGCTGGACGCGGCCGGCAACCGGTCCAGCGAGACCGTGCACGCCGCGGCAGGCAGCACGACGTGGGCGTACACGTACCCGGCGGCCGGGACGGCCCGGCCGCACGGGGTCACGAAGGTCACGCGGTCCGGTGCGCAGGGTGCGGCGACCAGCACCTACGCCTACGACGCCGTCGGCAGCACGACCACGCGCGCCGTCGCCGGTGCCACGTCGCAGACCCTCGCCTGGGACGCCGAAGGCCGGCTCACCTCGGTCAAGCAGGGGTCGACGACGGTGATGTCGGCGCTCTACACGGCCGACGGCGAGCGTCTGATCCGCCGGCAGGGTGGCGTCACCACCGTGTACCTGCCCGGTGGCCAGGAGCTGCGGCTGACCACGTCGACCAACGCGGTCACCAGCACCCGGTACTACAGCTTCAACGGCCAGGTCGTGGCGATGCGGACCGGGAAGTCGGGTTCGACGGTCAGCTCGATGGTCGCGGACCCGCACCAGACGGCGACGATGGCGATCGCCAACACCACCAAGGTCATCACGCAGCGCCGCACCGACCCGTACGGCAACGCGCGCGGTGCGGCGGCCGGCACGTGGCCCGGGGACCGCGGCTTCCTCGACAAGGTGCTGGACCGCACGGGGCTGACGCAGGTCGGCGCGCGGTACTACGACGCGTCGATCGGGCGGTTCGTCTCGGTGGACCCGGTGATGGACCTGGCCTCGCCGCAGCAGTGGGCGGCGTACTCCTACGCGGACAACAACCCGGTCGCGAAGTGGGACCCCACGGGGCTGATCCCGATGATCGACGGGAAGTGGGGTTCGCCGCGGGCGGCTGCCGCGGCGCGGAAGGCGACCGGGGGCGGGGGGTCCCGTCCGTCGACGAGCTCGCAGCCGAGGAGCCCGTGGAGCGACGGCAGCACGCATCTCCGTCAGATTCAGGGCGCGGCGGTGATGGGTGCGATCAACGGGATCCTCATGGCGCCTTACCAGACGTGGTCGTACCTGCTCGCGTGGGGTCAGCAGAACCTCTCGCGCCCGGTAGTGCAGCTGCCGCAGGTGCGCCTGATCCCGGTTCCGTACGACGAGGAGACGTACGGGACGGCGTACGAGGTGGGGGAGATCGTCGGGCCGATGCTCCTGACCGGCGCTCTGGGAGGCCTGGTGGGGGCGGGTCGCGCCGCGGTGTCGGCGGGG
>JACXUT010000283.1 GCA_014763765.1 Micrococcales bacterium | reverse complement strand
CCGGTCAGGGCAGCAGCGGCAGCTCCACCGTCACGGTCGTCCCCTCATCCGCGCCGGACCGCAGCGTGACGGTCCCGCCGTGCGCCCGGACGAGGGCGTCCACGATCGCCAGGCCGAGCCCGGAGCCCTCCCGTCGGGGGCCGCCCGCCGCTCCCTGCGGCCCGGTCGCGGGCACCGCGCGCGACCGCACGAACCGGTCGAACGCCCGGGGCACGAGCTCGGGCGGCACGCCCGGTCCGTCGTCGTGGACGACCAGGCGGGCGCGGCCGTCGGCTGCGGACCCGTCGAGCGTCACGGTGAGGCGCACCGACGCCGGGGTGTGCCGCAGGACGTTGCCGACGAGGTTCTGCACCACCTGCACCAGGCGGTCCCGGTCGCCCGAGACGACCACCGGCTCCGCGCCCGGCCGCCACACGACTGGGCGTCCCGGGGCGAGGACGCCCAGGTCCGCCACGACGTCCGCCACGACGCCCCGGAGGTCGACCGCCTCGGCGCGCAGCGGCACGTCCGCGTCGAGCCGCGCGAGGAGCGCCAGCTCCTCGACGAGGTGCCGCATCCGCGTGGTCTCGCGCCCGATGCGCTCCATCGCCCGGTCCAGACCGTCCTCGTCGAGCGCCCCCTGCAGGTACAGGTCCGCCCAGCCGTGCACGCTCGTCAGGGGGGTCCGCAGCTCGTGCGCGGCGTCGGCCACGAAGTCCCGCACCCGCTGCTCGGCGACCGCCCGCTGGTCGAGGGCCTCGTCCAGCGCCGTCGCCAGCAGCCGCGTCTCGGTGGGCTGCGCGGCGGGGTCGTGGATCCGCACCGACCGGTCGCCGGCCGCGATGCGCTCCGCGGAGGCCGCCATCCGCCGCAGCGGGCGCAGGCCGGCACCCGCCGCCCACCAGGCCAGCACGACACCGACCACCGTGGCCCCCGCGCCCGCGGCCACCTCGATCCGCGCGAGGCTCGCGACCGTCCGCCGGTCCTCCGACACGTCGGCGACGAGCACGACCTCGTCCACTGCGGTCTCGGCGTCCCCGTCCGCCACCGTCAGGCCGGGCGTCTCCACGGTGAGCGCCCGCAGCGGGCGGTCACCGGGCAGCCACCCGGGCCCGTCGCGCAGGGCGTCGGCGTCGGCGACGTCGACCGGGGCGGGCACCGCGCCGGACGCGGCGACGGTCTCCACGACGCGGTCCCCGGCGACCAGGTGCACCGCGAGGTCCGCCGTGGACGCCTCGAGCAGCACCCGGACCCGGGCGTCGCGGACGAGCAGGCCGTCGTCACCGGCGGCCCCGAGCGCCTGCCGGACCGTCCCCGCGCCGTCGCGCAGCCGGTCGTCGGTCCGCGCGAGCAGCGACGCGCGCAGCGCGACGACGCTGAGCAGCCCGGCGACGAGCAGCGCGAGGACCACGGCGCCCGCGACGCCGGCGACGACCCGGCCGCGGATCGACCGGGGCGGACGCGGCCGGCGCACGGGGGCCCACACCATCAGCCGCCGCCCCCGGCGCGCAGCGCGTACCCGAACCCCCGCACGGTCCGCACCAGCGGCTCCTCGTCCGGCGGGTCCACCTTGCGCCGCAGGCGGGACACCAGCTTCTCGACCACGGAGGTGTCGCCGCCGAAGTCGTACGCCCACACGCGGTCGAGCAGCTGCGCCTTCGACAGCACGCGCTCCGGGCTCGCGGCCAGCGCGGCGAGCAGGCGGAACTCGGCCGGGGACAGCTCCAGGTCCCGCCCGCCGCGGTGCGCCAGCATCCGCGCGGTGTCGACGCGCAGGTCGCGGTAGGCCAGCACCTCGTCCGCCGCCGACGCCCCCTCCGGCCCCGCACCGACCGCGCCGCCGTCCCGCGTGCGCCGCAGCACCGCCTCCAGGCGGGCCACCACCTCGCTGAGGTCGAACGGCTTGGTCACGTAGTCGTCGCCGCCCACCGCCAGCCCCGCGACCCGGTCGGCCACGGCGTCGCGCGCGCTGAGCAGCACCACCGGCGTCCGGTCCCCCGACCGCCGCACCACCCGCAGCATGTCGACGCCGTCCGCGTCGGGCAGCATCACGTCGAGCACCACGACGTCCGGCCGCTGCTCCCGCAGCGCCGTCAGCGCCGACGCGACCGTGCCGACGGCCGTCACCGCGAACCCGCAGAACGCGAGCCCCGCGGTGAGCAGCTCCCGGATGCCCGGGTCGTCGTCGACGACCAGGACGTGCGGACGGTCGGCAGGCACGGCCCGATCCTGCCAGGCCTTGCGCGGACCGGTCAGGCCCGGCGGCCCCGGCGACGTGCGACGACCGTGAGCACGAGCCCACCGACGACCAGGTACGACGCCGCCAGGAGCGTGGTCCCGAGCACGGCGCCGGTCTCCGCGAGCGAGGGCCCGGCCGCGGGCGCCGCGCCGAGCGTCACGGCCGCCGCGCCACCGGCCGCCGACAGTGCGACCGTCCCGGAGACCACCGCGCCGTCCTGCGACAGCACGCGGTACTCCCCCGGCGGCAGGCCGTCGGCCAGCACCCGGCCGCCGACCGCCGTCACCGGGACCTGCAGGTCGTCGTCGGTGCCGAAGACGCCGTCCGGGCCGGCCCACCAGAGCAGCACCGTGCCGTCGACGGGCGTGCCCGCCGGCGTCGTCACGCGCAGGTCCGCGCGGGCGTCGCCGGCCAGCCCGACCTGCGCCTGCGCCTCACCGCGCTCCGGGACGAGGACGAGTGCCGACGCGTCGGCCGCGCCCTCCGAGTCCCACGTCACCGCCAGCGACTCCGGGTACAGGACGCGCACCGAGTACGAGCCCGGCGCGACGGACGAGAACGCGAACTCCCCCGACGCCGACGTCGTCACCCGCGCCACCAGGGTGCCGGCGACCGCCGGGGCCGCGGCGGACGTGACGCGGCCCGCGCCACCGCCGCCCGCGAGCTCGACGCGGTACAGCTCCACGGCGACCGCCGCGAGGCCCGGCTCGGCCGGGAGGCTCTGCGCCCCGTCGCGGTCACGGTCCAGCCACACGGTGCCCGTGATCCGCTGGTCACCCGTCACCGGGGCCGACGGCGCGGGGACCGACGGGGTCGGCTTCGGGGTCGGCGTGGGCGTGGGTGTGGGCGACGGTGACGGTTGCGGGGTGCTCGGGGTCGGCGCACCGCCGCCGGACCCCGGGTCGGGATCCGTGGACGGGTCGGGATCGGTCGACGGGTCCGGGTCAGTGCTCGGGTCCGGATCCGTGCTCGGGTCCGGGTCGGTGCTCGGGTCCGGGTCGGTGCTCGGGTCCGGGTCGGTGCTCGGGTCCGGGTCAGTGCTCGGGTCCGGACCCGTGGACGGGTCCGGGTCAGTCGACGGGTCCGGGTCAGCACTCGGGTCCGGGTCCGTGCTCGGGTCCGGGTCGGTCGACGGGTCGGGATCCGTCGAGGGGTCCGTGCTCGGCGGGGTCGTGCCGGTCGCCGCCTGGTCCTCCGCGGTCAGCGTCGAGTCGGTGCCGGTGTACACGAACGCGGCGAGCTCCGTCGTCGTGGGATCACCCGCAGCGCCCTGCTCCTGGAGGTCGGCGATGATCTCGTCGCGCGGCACGCCGGCCTCGCGCTGGACGTCGTAGAACTCCTGCGCGGCCATCCCCCGGCAGGTCGGGGACGCGGGGAGAGGGCCCGTGGTGTTGAGGCCCTTGTAGTTGCCGAAGGGCGGGATGATGTCGCCCCAGCTCTTGGCGTGCGTCGTGTAGTAGCCGGGCGTGGCGTCGAACACGGGCCCGCTGTGCCCGCCGTGCCCGCTGGCGTTGCCGGAGCCGGCGCCGTTGTTGCCCGTGACGGCGGACTGCGACACCGTGATGAGCCGGTAGGGGTTGGTGACCGAACGCGTCCGGTGGCACATGGTCACCGACGTGGTGCTCCCGGCCGGAGCGGCGAGCGCCGGGGCGACCGTCACCCCCACCAGCACCGCGGTGACGGCGGCGGCCGCCGCCGTGCGTCGTGCGCCCATCCTGGATCCCTCCCCCTGTGGACCTCCCGGT
>JACXUT010000019.1 GCA_014763765.1 Micrococcales bacterium | reverse complement strand
CGCTCTGCCGCTGCGGCGCGACCGGCCCCGGCACCCGCCCCGGTGGCCACCGCGCCGGTCGCGCCGCAGCGGCAGAGCGAGCCCGAGTCCGCCACCGGCATGCTCGCCCTGGCCCAGAAGCTGCACGACGACTACGTCCGCAGCGGCCAGGAGGAGGGCGAGCGCATCGTCAACGAGGCGAAGGGCCAGGCCCAGCGCATCGTGCGCGAGGCCGAGGAGACCTCCGCCCGCACGCTCAGCGAGCTGGAGCAGGAGCGCTCGGTGCTCGAGCGCAAGATCGACGAGCTCCGGGTGTTCGAGCGCGACTACCGCACGCGCCTCAAGAGCTACCTCGAGAACCTGCTCGGCGACCTCGACAACCGGGCCAGCGCGCTGCCGCAGCGCGGTGCCCAGGGCGCGACGCCGTCGGCCGACCGCCTCTGACACCGGCGCCGCCGGTCGCCTGCCGACCCGGCCGGCAGCCGGACGCCTCGTCACCCACGACACACCACGCCCGCCCCGTCGGGCGTGGTGTGTTGTGCGTCCAGGGCGGGGCGCATAGTCTCTGCGGACTCATCTGAGGAAAGAGGACCCCCGTGGCCATCAACGACTCGCTCAGCGCGCACGCCCCTCGCACGCTCCCCGACCTGACGGACGCGGCCACCCGGTTCCCCGTCCGGGCCGGTGAGGACCCCTGGACCGAGCAGGAGGTGCAGGAGATCGCCACCGAGCTCGTCGCCGAGATCGACCGCCTGACCGCGGAGCTCGCGGCGGCCGACGAGGAGCTGTCGAACCTCCTGCGCAACTCCGGCGACGGCGCGGGCGACGACCAGGCCGACTCCGGCTCCAGCGCTCTCGAGCGCGAGCACGAGCTCACGCTGGTCAACAACACCCGCGACATGCTCGAGCAGACCACCCGCGCGCTGGCCCGCATCGACGCCGGCACGTTCGGTCGCTGCGACTCGTGCGGCGAGGCGATCGGCAAGGCCCGCGTGCAGGCGTTCCCGCGGGCGACGCTCTGCGTGGCGTGCAAGCAGCGCGAGGAGCGCCGCTGACGCCGACCGCGACGTCCACGACGGCCCCCGGGTGATCCCGGGGGCCGTCGTGCGTCCGGGCGTCGGCCCGGTGGCGCCCGGCGCGTCGTCCCGGTGCGGCCCGGGGACGTCGGCGGGCGTGCGGGGCGGCCGCCGTGCCGCGGCACGCCCGTAGACTCTGCGGCGATGTCGCGAACCCCCGGGCCCGAGCCCGTCCCCGCCACCCCGCAGCCCGGCGCCGCCGAGAGCGCAGCCGCTCCCGTCCGCCCGGAGGTCGGCCCGCAGCCCGCCACGGTGCGGGACGGCGCCCCGGTGCCCGGCGGCGGACCGCGTCGCCGGTTCGTGACCGGGCTGGTCGTGCTGGCGGTCGCCACGCTCGCCCTCGACCAGGCGACGAAGGCGTGGGCGCTCGCGACGCTGGAGGAGGGCGTCCGGCGCCCGCTGCTGGGCGACCTGCTCGGGCTGCAGCTGCTGTTCAACCCCGGTGCCGCGCTCGGCATCGCCACCGGCACGACCTGGCTGCTGACGGTCGTCGCGATCACCGTCGTGGTGGTGATCGTGCGGGTGTCGCGCCGCCTGGGGTCCCGCGGCTGGACCGTCGCGCTGGGGCTCCTGCTCGGCGGGGCGCTCGGCAACCTGGTCGACCGGATGATCCGCGAGCCGGGCGTCGCGCGCGGGCACGTCGTGGACTTCATCGCGTACGCGGACTGGTTCGTGGGCAACGTCGCCGACATCGCGATCGTCGTCGCGGCGGGCATGCTCATGCTGCTGTCGCTGCTCGGCATCCGGCTCGACGGCTCCCGCGAGGGCCGCGGCGAGGACGACGGGCGGCAGGACGGCGCGGCGGAGGGCGACGGCGGCGCGGGGGGCGACGGCGTGGGCGGTGCGTCCGCCGACGTCCCGGGCGGGGCGCGCGCCGATGGCTGAGGTCCGGACCCTGCCGGTCCCGGACGCGCTGGCGGGGGAGCGGGTCGACGCCGCGCTGTCGCGGATGCTCGGGCTGTCGCGGACCCGCGCGGCGGAGCTCGCCGAGGGCGGGTACGTGCGCGTCGACGGGCTGGCCGTGGGCAAGTCCGCCCGCCTGCCCGCGGACGGCTGGCTCGAGGTCGAGGTCCCGGCGCCCGAGGCGAGCCGGACGGTGGACTCCGAGCAGGACGTCCCGGCCCTCGGCATCGCGTACGACGACGCGGACCTCGTGGTGGTGGACAAGCCCGTGGGCGTCGCCGCCCACCCGTCGCCGGGCTGGACCGGCCCGACCGTCGTCGGCGTGCTCGCCGCGCGCGGCTACCACGTCTCGACCTCGGGCGCGGCGGAGCGGCAGGGGGTCGTGCACCGCCTGGACGTCGGGACGTCGGGCCTGATGGTCGTCGCGAAGAGCGAGCACGCGTACACGGTGCTCAAGCGGGCGTTCAAGGAGCGCACCGTCGAGAAGGTCTACCACGCGCTCGCGCAGGGCCACCCCGAGCCGACGACCGGGACGATCGACGCCCCGATCGGCCGGCACCCGGGGCAGGACTGGAAGTTCGCGGTCACCGCGGACGGCAAGCCGTCGGTCACGCACTACGAGGTGCTGGAGATGCTCCCGGCCGCGTCGCTCGCGGAGGTGCACCTCGAGACGGGCCGGACGCACCAGATCCGCGTGCACTTCGCGGCGCTGCGGCACCCGCTGGTGGGCGACCTGACGTACGGCGCGGACCCCGTGCTCGCCGAGCGGGTCGGGCTCACGCGGCAGTGGCTGCACGCGGTGCGGCTCGGCTTCGCGCACCCCGCGGACGGGCGGTGGCTGGAGGTGACCAGCGGCTACCCGGCGGACCTGGAGCACGCGCTGGAGACGCTGCGCGACGGCTACCGCTGACGCCTCCCGCGCGGTCGCCCGGGTCGGCGGCGGGGCACGCCGGGTCTGTCGGACGGTCGACCTAGGATGGCGGGCATGGCATCAGGTGGCAGCAACGGTTCCGACTTCGTCCACCTGCACGTGCACTCCGAGTACTCGATGCTCGACGGCGCGGCCCGGGTCGGCGAGATGCTCGCGGAGGCCCAGCGCCTCGGCCAGTCGGCCATGGCGATCACCGACCACGGCTACCTGTTCGGCGCCTTCGACTTCTACTCGCAGGCCAAGAAGCTCGGGGTCAAGCCGATCATCGGGGTCGAGGCGTACGTCACGCCGGGCACCAGCCGGTTCGACCAGACGCGCGTGCGCTGGGGCGAGGCGCACCAGGCGGCCGACGACGTCTCCGCCCGCGGCGCCTACACGCACCTCACGCTGCTGTCCCAGAGCACCGAGGGCATGCACAACCTGTTCCGGATGGGCTCGCTGGCCTCGCTCGAGGGGCAGATGGGCAAGTGGCCGCGCATGGACCGCGAGCTGCTGCAGACGTACAGCACCGGGCTGATCGCGACGTCGGGGTGCCCGTCGGGCGAGATCCAGACGCGGCTGCGGCTGGGGCACGACGCCGAGGCGCTGCGCGCGGCCGGTGAGCTGCAGGACATCTTCGGCAAGGAGAACTTCTTCGTCGAGCTGATGGACCACGGGCTCGAGATCGAGCGCCGGACCATCAAGGGACTGCTGAGCATCGCCGAGCAGATCGGCGCGCCGGTCGTCGCCACGAACGACCTGCACTACACCCGCAAGGAGGACGCGCACGCGCACGAGGTGCTGCTGGCCGTCCAGTCCGGGTCCACGCTCGACGAGCCGACGTACGACCAGGGCGGCTCCCGCTTCGCGTTCAGCGGCGACGGCTACTACGTCAAGTCCGCGCAGGAGATGCGCCAGACCTGGTCGGAGCTGCCGGAGGCGTGCGACAACACCCTGCTCATCGCGGAGCGGTGCGAGGTCGAGTTCCCCACGGGCGCCAACTACATGCCGCGCTTCCCCGTCCCGGACGGCGAGGACGAGAACTCGTGGTTCATCAAGGAGGTCGAGCGCGGGCTGCACCGGCGGTACCCCGGCGGCATCCCGGACGACGTGCGGGCCCAGGCGCGGTACGAGACCGACGTCATCGTCCAGCTCGGCTTCTCCGGCTACTTCCTCGTCGTCGCCGACTTCATCGCGTGGGCCCGCGAGCAGGGCATCCGCGTCGGACCGGGTCGTGGCTCGGCGGCCGGGTCGATGGCCTCGTACGCGATGGGCATCACCGAGCTCGACCCGCTGCGGCACGGGCTGATCTTCGAGCGGTTCCTCAACCCCGAGCGCGTCTCCTGGCCCGACGTCGACGTCGACTTCGACGAGCGCCGGCGCGGCGAGGTCATCCGCTACGTCACCGAGAAGTACGGCGACGACCGGGTCGCGCAGATCGTCACGTACGGCACCATCAAGGCGAAGCAGGCCCTCAAGGACTCCTCGCGCGTGCTGGGCTTCCCGTTCGCGATGGGGGAGAAGCTCACCAAGGCGATGCCGCCCGCCGTCATGGGCAAGGACATCCCGCTGTCCGGCATGTACGACCCGGAGCACCCGCGCTACGCCGAGGCCGAGGAGTTCCGGCAGGTCGTCGCCGCCGACCCCGAGGCGCAGCGCGTCCTGGAGACCGCGCGCGGCCTGGAGAACCTCAAGCGCCAGTGGGGCGTGCACGCCGCCGGCGTCATCATGTCCAGCGAGCCGCTGATCGACATCATCCCGATCATGAAGCGGCCGCAGGACGGCGCGGTCATCACGCAGTTCGACTACCCGACGTCCGAGGGCCTCGGCCTCATCAAGATGGACTTCCTCGGGCTGCGGAACCTCACGATCCTCGACGACGCGCTGCGCAACATCGTCATGAACGACAAGCCGGCGATCGAGCTCGAGGAGATCCCCCTCGACGACAAGCCGACGTACGAGCTGCTGGCGCGCGGCGACACCCTGGGCGTGTTCCAGCTCGACGGCGGCCCGATGCGGGCGCTGCTGCGGCAGATGCGCCCCGACAACTTCGAGGACATCTCCGCCGTCATCGCCCTGTACCGGCCCGGGCCGATGGGCATGAACTCGCACACGAACTACGCGCTGCGCAAGAACGGCCTCCAGCCGATCACGCCCATCCACCCGGAGCTCGAGGAGCCCCTGGCGGAGGTCCTCGACGGCACGTACGGCCTCATCGTGTACCAGGAGCAGGTGCAGAAGGCCGCGCAGGTGCTCGCGGGCTACTCGCTCGGCCAGGCCGACCTGCTGCGCCGCGCGATGGGCAAGAAGAAGAAGGAGATCCTCGACAAGGAGTTCGTGCCGTTCGAGGCGGGCATGAAGGAGCGCGGCTACTCCAAGCCGGCGATCCAGGCGGTCTGGGACACGCTGGTCCCGTTCGCGGGCTACGCGTTCAACAAGGCGCACTCCGCCGGGTACGGGGTCGTCTCGTACTGGACGGCGTACCTCAAGGCGAACTACCCGACCGAGTACATGGCGGGCCTGCTCACGTCGGTGGGCGACGACAAGGACAAGTCCGCCCTGTACCTCGGCGAGTGCCGGCGCATGGGCATCACCGTCCTGCCGCCCGACGTGAACTCGTCCTCCGCCCTGTTCACGGCCGTCGGGCCCGACATCCGGTTCGGCCTGACCGCCGTCCGCAACGTCGGCGCCAACGTCGTCGAGGCGATCGTGCGGACGCGCGAGGAGAAGGGCGAGTTCACCTCGTTCACCGACTTCCTCGACAAGGTCCCGGCCGTGGTCTGCAACAAGCGGACCATCGAGTCGCTCATCAAGGCCGGCGCGTTCGACTCGCTCGGCCACGCCCGCCGGGCGCTGCTGCTCGTGCACGAGCAGGCCGTGGAGTCCGTGATCGGCGTCAAGCGGCGCGAGGCCGAGGGGCAGTTCGACCTGTTCGCGGACCTCGGGGGCGACGACGGACCCGGGTTCTCCGTGCAGGTGCCCGACGTGCCGGACTGGGACAAGAAGCAGCGGCTGCAGTTCGAGCGGGAGATGCTCGGCCTGTACGTCTCCGACCACCCGCTGTCCGGGCTGGAGCACGTGCTGTCCGCCGCCGCGGACGTGTCGATCGCGACGCTCAACGCCGACGAGGCGCGGCCCGACGGGTCCACCGTCGTCGTCGCGGGGCTCGTGACGTCCCTGCAGCGCAAGATGTCCAAGCAGGGCAACCCGTGGGCCGCCGTCACGCTGGAGGACATGGAGGGCTCGGTCGAGATCATGTTCTTCGGCGAGACCTACCTCGCCTACTCGACCGTGCTGGCCGAGGACGCCGTCATCGTGGTGCGCGGCCGGGTGCGGCGCCGGGACGACGCCATGCAGCTGCAGGCCATGGAGGTGTCGCTGCCGGACCTGTCCGCCGTCGCCGACGCGCCCGTCGTGGTGCGGATGTCCGAGGCCCGGTGCACGCCGCCCGTCCTCGAGCGGCTGCTGGAGGTGCTCCGCACCCACCCCGGGATGTCGGAGATCCACTTCCGTGTCGCGCAGGTCCGCGGGGGCACCGCGCTCGTGATGCCGAACGGGGGCTGGCGGGTGGAGCGCTCGCCCGCGCTGTACGGCGACCTGAAGGCGCTGCTCGGCCCGGGCTGCCTCGAGTCGGCGACGACCCCGGTCGGCGTCTAGGGCCCGCGCCGGGCCGTCCGGCCCGGCGCGCCCCGCGGACGGGCGCGGACGGGCGCGTCCACAGTTGCGCCGCCGCCCGCCGGGGTCGTCCGCCCGCCGAGCTCGTCCGCCCGCCCCGAGGTCGTCAGCTCGCGCTGAGGTCGTCAGGTCGACGTGACGACCTCAGCCGGACGTGACGACCTCGCGCGCGGCTGCGTCCGCAGCGTCCCGCGAGTTCGGCAGGTGCGGTGCGAGTTCGGCACTTCCGACTGGGCGGTCTCTAGCGTCTAGTGCAACAGCACCTCACGTGCTGCTGCAGCCCTCACCGGGGCTGTTGTGCCTGGTGAGGAGGGGTCCTCGTGGTCCGACAGGTCGGCGGGACCGTCCGGGTTGAGCCGGACGACGTCGCCCGAGTTTTCGATGCGCGGGAGCGCGGGCAGACGATTCGCGCGATCGCGGTCGAGGTGGGGCTGTCCCCGGCGACGCTTCACAAGCTGCTTCGGCTCGGGCGTGAGGACGCCGAGCGTGCCGTTCGAGCTGCGACGGATCCGGACGCGCTCAGGGAACGCCACCGGTCGGCCGGCGCGTCGCGTGCCCATCGGCACAAGCAGATGGTGTCGGGCGCCCTCGGGGAGTCGGTCGAGTCGGTGGTCCGTTCGGCACGCGCGGACGGGATGACGTGGGCCCAGGTCGCCGAGCTAGTGGCGGCCAGGTCCAACGGCAGGGTGAACGTGCACCCGACGACTCTGCTGCGCTGGTTCCCGGACCCGATGGTCGGTGCGCGATGACGGCCGCGAACGCGCGGGAGGCGCGGTACGAGGGCCGCTGCGAGTTCTGTGGTGCGAAGGTCGTGCTGATCGCGGTTCTGCCAGCCGGGACGCGCGGCCGCGAGGAAGGGCTCGACCTGCAGACGTGCCCGGCGTGCGCTGGTCTCTACCTGGTCGAGCTGTGGCGGGTGCGATGAACGCGGACGCGGCCGTGCCGGCTCCCTCGGCGGAGCTGTTGGGTGAGGAAGCCGCGCGCGAGCTGACACAGCAGATCCGTGGTGCGGTCGTCCGCACGATCGAGGTGCTGGGCGAGGTCGACGACCTGGTGGCGCGGGCCTACGCCGGGCGGGCCTGGGTCGCCTTGGGCTTCGCGTCCTGGGAGGCGTACTGCGCACACGAACTCTCCGGGACCCGCCTGTGGCAGGCGGTCTCCGACCGGCAGGCCACCACGCTGCGGTTGCGCGGGGCGGGACTGTCCGAGCGAGCGGTCGCGGCCGTGCTCGGCGTCGGCGCCGCGACCGTGCACCGTGACCTGGTCGCCGCATCGACTGCTTCGGTTGGAGCAGTCGATCGGTCGACCGGCCTCGACGGGCGCACCCGGCCGGCCGTTCGGCAGGACTCCGAGCGGGCGCGTCGGCGCATGACGAAAGTGCTTGAGCTGCGCGCCCAGGGCTGCACGCAGACGCAGATCGCCGAGCGGTTGGGGGTGGCGCAGTCGACGGTCAGCGCGCACCTGTCCGCGGCCGCCGCCCGCGGAGCGCTCGACCCCTCGAGCCTGCTCGGTGTCCCCGCGACCGAGCCGTCCGCGGACCGCGACGTCATCGACGTTCCGGAGCTGGCGGCCGCGCCGTCACGCGCGCACGGGCTGCTGACCGAGGCGGTGGCGCGCGCGCACGCGCTCGCCGGCCACGCCGGCGCGTTGCGCGAGGTCGTCGTCGACGCCGACGAGTGGACGAGCGACCCGCTCCTGGCGGCCGACGTCGCCGACGCCGTCACCGCGTCGCTGGTGCAGGCCGCGGGCGACCTGGCTTACGTCCTGGCGCACCTGGACGCCGCAGCGCCGGTCTGCGACGCGCCGGAGACCGCGCACGTGCACGTGGCCCGCGCCCGCCGGGTCCGGGAGATCGCTCACGAGGTCACGGCCGGCAACGCGGCAGAGGTGGTGGCGGGCCGGCTGGGGATCGCGGTCGACGTCGTCACCGGGGTCGTGCGCGAGGTCGCCGCGCTTCCGCAGGACCGACGAGACCGGACGGGGGCGCACGCCGCTGGCGGTTGACCCCAGACACGACGAAGGCCGGCCTCCTGGCCCGGCGCCGGCCTCCGTCGCTCTCAAAGAGATGACAGGAGAAATGATCGCATGTCCCCGCGACCCCTGACCACCGACACCGACGCCGCCAGCCCCGGACAGCAGCCCGAACGCGACTGGGATGCGTACTGGCGGGCCCACTGGATCGACGACTCTCACCGCCGGGCGATCCACTTCGCGGAGAAGTTCGCGAACGCGCCGGCGGACCGACTCGACCCTGGCGCGTGGATGGCGCTGTTCGTCGGCGCCGGCGACCGAACCTGTGTCGGGACCTTCCTGATGGCGTTCGACTCGGCCAGCCGTGCGCTGGACATCGAGCGCCGTGACCGGGACGACGTGTTCTGGCGACTCATCGCGGAGAGACGGTCGGACCTGGGGCACGAGAGGGCTGAGACGACGTCGTACGGGCCCCCGTGGTCCTCGACCACCGGCGGCCACGGTGCCTGAGTTCAACGCCTACCCGCCCTCCCGGGCGACGCTCCCGACCCGGTGGTCGCACGCGCGGGGCCTCGCCGCCGCCTGGACGGGCGTGCTCGTGCTCAGCGGAGCCGTTCGTGCGGTCGCCGGCGGCGCGATGGTGTGGCCGGCGCTGTGGGCGCTGTCCTGGGCAGCGGTCGTCGTACTCGTTCGCGTGCAGGGCACCGCTCGTTCGGTGGCGTGGGCGGTGCTGCACGCGGCCAGCCACCTGTGCTGGATCACCGGGCACCCGACCGGGTGGGCGTCCGTCGCCGTCGTGGTCCCGGCTCTCGCAGCGTCGGTCTCGCTGTGCGTGCTGTGGCGCGGGTCGGCCGGCGCCTGGTCCGCGGGGGCGACGACCGTCACCGCGCTCGTCGTCACCGTGGACCGGCTTCTCGGAGGCGCTTCGTGATCCCCCAATCCTCCCGCCAGCGCGGGACCGAGACCTCGCACGCCAACTCAGCCGACGACACGACGCAACCTCACGAACAGAACGGTGGTCGACGATGACAAACCTCAACACTGCGCGCGGCACCCGGTGGTGCACGATCGGGGCATCGGAGTGGACGGTCGTGCGCGACCCCGACGGCGGCCGCGGGTCCGCGGTCGTTCTTCGGGTGGCCGGTGCCCGCCCTGTGGCGATCCTCGCGAGCTGGTTCGCGTTCGTCGGGCTGTGCGGCTACGCGCTGGATCGCTTCGCCTTCGGTCTCCACCTTCTGCCGCTGCTGGTGCTGGTGGGCTGGTTCGGTCTCGGGCTCTTGCGCGGGGACGACCGGACGGTGAACCGAGTCGGCCGGATGGCCGGGGCGCGCCTCCTCGCTCCGGTGCGGTTGGCCGAGCACGACAACGGTGCCGAGGTCCTCCTGGTGCACAGCGCCGACGCGGCCGACGCGGCCGTCGAGGACCAGCCGTACCTCGCGGCGGTGGTGCACGAGCTGATGTGGGCCGCGTCCAGCGCCCCGGGGGCGTACCTGCGCGACGAGCTGTGCAGCGTGCACGGCCGCGACGCCGACGCCACGGACGGCCCGTGGCGGGCGTGGACGCAGTTCGTGCGCCGCACGGCCGCGACCCTGGGGACGGAGGCCGGCCGGTGAGCGCCGAGACGGCCGTGCTGGCCGGGGCTTTCGAGGGTTGGTGCCACGCCTGCGCGGCCACGATCGTGATGTTCCGGGAGTTCGACGAGGGCCCTGCACTTCCGGACCTCGACCGGTGGCACGAGAACTGGCGGTTCACCCGGTGCTACGTCTGCGGCGGGCAGGTCACCTGGATCCCGGCGCCGAACCCAGACAGCGGGGACCGCACGTTGCACGCGGTCATGCGAGCGATCGCGGACGAGGCACGGTCGCACGACCGGCGCGGTGAGTGCGTGTGCCGCATCTGCTGCGTCGCTCGCGACCTCGACCTGATGGCAGGTGCGCGATGAACGGATCGACGGTCGTCGACCGCGGCCGCGGTCCGCGTACCGGCGCGGCTCTCGGCCGGGCTCGGGAGTTCCCCGTGCGGGCGTGGACCGAGGCCGCTGTGCTGGACCTGCTGCAGGCCCGGTACACGGCGATCCGCCCGGGCACGAACGCCGACCGGTACGTGCGGGCCGCGCACGTACCCACCGCGGCGCAGGCGGTGCGGGGCGTGGACCGGGTCGCGGACTACCTCGTGCTGGACACGTATGGCGCCGGCGACCTGCACGGGTTCGAGGTGAAGGTCACCCGGTCCGACCTCCTGGCCGAGCTCCGCCAGCCGGAGAAGTCGGGCGCATGGCGCGTGTACTGCGACATGTGGTGGCTGGTGGTCCCGGATGCCGCCCTGGCTGCCGGGGTGTTGCCCGACGGGTGGGGGCTCCTGGCGCCCGGGCCCGGCGGCCGGCTCCCGCTGCGCGTCGTGCGGGCCGCACCGCAGCTGGATCGTGAGCCGATGCCGCGCTCGGTGCTGGCGCAGTGGGTACGCTGCGTAGCGACCACCGCGCGAGCCGAGGCCTCGGCGCACCCCGATCAGGGGGCGGACCGGTGATCCCGGCACCGGACGTGGTTCCGCTGAGCTGGGTCCCGTTCGCCGTCGGTGCCGGGGTCGGCGTGGTGTTCGGGGTGTACCTGTGGGCCGTCTACGTCATGGACGAGACCGACTCCTGCAAGCTCCGCGTGCTGCTGGTGCTGCCGTGCCTGGTGGTCGGACAGATCCTCCCCGGGGCGGGCGCGGCCATCGTCGCCAACGTCTTGCGCACGAAGGCCGACGAGCAGCTGCGACGGGACACCCTCGAGCAGGCACTGGACGCGACGCTCGTCGTGACGGAGCACACCAAGAGCGATCCCCTGCGTGGCCCACGGTCCACGCTCGGCGTGCGGGCTCTGCCGCGCGATCCCGGGCGGGAGGTCGAGACCCGGATCTGGCGGGACGGGACCGTCTACGACTGCACGGTGCTCATGGTCAACGACGGCTGGGCGGTCACCTGCATCGACGCGGACGGTCAGCCGTTCGCGATGCAGCCCGACGAGCGAGGTGCGACGTGACCGGCCCCGCCACCACCCGGCCTGCACCGCCAGCCGGCGAGGTGCACGGCGCGTCGGCGCGCGGGTTCGCCGCGGCGCTGTGGCCCGGGCTGTGGCTGTCGGGACTGTTGGCCGTTCTGGCGTTCGTGCTGTCGTTCTCGGCGCTGTCTGCGGTCGGGGTGGCCTCGGGTATCGAGGCACGCCTGGGGTGGGCGTTCCCGCTCATCATCGACGGGTTCATCCTGCTGGCGACCTGGGCCGCGTGGCGGTTCCGCACCCAGGGACTGCGCGGCGCGTGGTACCCGTGGGCCGCGTTCGTCGTGTTCTCGGTGGTGTCGATGACCGGCAACGCCCTGCACGCCCACCCGGTGCAGGTCGGTGCGCTGATGCTGACGCGCTGGGCGGCCACGGCGTTCTCCACAGTGCCCTCGGTCGCGCTGCTCGTCGCGTCGCACATGCTGCTGCTGATCGCCACCGCCCGCCGCCGCCCGCTCGTCGAGCAGGAGCCGCACGCCACCCCGGTCGAGGCAAGCGAGCCCCGGCCGGGGCCGGCACCGCGGCCCGACGCGTCGGGCGGTCGCTCGCAGCGCGGCGCCACCGCGCCGGCACCCGGTACGCCGACCCCCGGGCGCTCGACGGCGCCGCCGATCGCCGCCGAGGTCGAGGACCGAAGCGGGCCGCGCGCGGGGGCGTCCCGATCGCACCCGGCGCGGCAGCCGGCGGTGCCCGCGCCGTCGGCCCTGGGATCACGGACCGCCGCCGGGCTGGCGGCAGTCACCGCCGCACCCGTGCCGCGGCTGCTGAGCCTCGTGCCCGACGCCCCCAGCCCGGAAGGCGCGGCGTTGCGGGACACGAGCGAGGACGCGAACGCCGCCGTCGGTCGAGCGCCGGCCGACCACGGTCCCGACCTGAGCGCGGTGGCACGTTGGGTGCGCGAGCGAGTCGGTGCCGGGCTGACGGTCACCGGCCCGGACCTCGTCGCCTCGGGCCTCGCCGCGTCGACCTCGACCGCCCGGCGCTGGTTGCGCGACCTGCGGGCCACCAGCCCCGAGGTGTTCACCCGCGACGACGCGGGAGCACCGACCCGGGAGGTGACCTCGTGATCGCACCCTCGGCCGGTGTCGCCTCGACGAGCACCGGAGCGACCTTCGTCGACGTGTTCTGCGGAGCCGGTGGCTCGTCGGTGGGTCTCCGCGAGGCGGGCTTGGAGCTACGGCTGGCTGCCAACCACTCGCCGCGGGCGATCGAGACGCACTCGACGAACTTCCCGGGCGCCGACCACCTGTGCGCGGACGTGAGCAACTACGACTGGCGGCGCACCCCGTCGACCCACGTCGCGTGGTTCTCGCCCGAGTGCACGTGGCACTCGCCCGCGGGCGGCCGCAAGCGCCTGCGCGCCCAGCTCGACCTGTTCGACGACTACGTCCCGACCGACGCCGGGGTGCGTTCACGGGCGACGGCGTTCGACGTGATCCGCGCGGCCGAGGTGCACCGCTACCCGGTCGTGATCGTGGAGAACGTCGTGGAGTTCGCCGCGTGGGCGATGTTCGACTGGTGGCTCGATGGCATGGTCAAGCTCGGGTACCAGGCCTCGATCATCTGCGTCTCCTCTGCCCACGTCGGCGACGAGACCAACCCGCGCGCCCCGCAGTGGCGCGACCGCATGTATGTGTTCTTCGTGCGCGACGGCATGGTCATGCCCGACACCCGCCCTCGGCCGAGCGCCTGGTGCCCGACGTGCGACGAGGTCGTCCGGGCGGTCCAGTCCTGGAAGCCCGCGAAGGGCGCGCGGCGCGCCGACGGACGGCGCGTGGGCAAGTACGGCCAGCAGTACCTCTACCGGTGCCCGAACCCCGGGTGCCAGCACGCGATCGTCGAACCGTTCGTGCTCCCCGCCGCCGCGGCGATCGACTGGGCCGACCTCGGCACGCGGATCGGCGACCGCAAGCGCCCGCTCGCGGCGGCCACCATGCAGCGCATCCGTGCTGGCGCCCGGATGTTCGCCGCGCCGGCCGCCGCCGCCCCGCGCGACGCCTCCGGCCCCGAGGGCGGTCACCTGCCGGGAGCGTTCGTTGCCAAGGCCTACACCCCCCGCGGCCGCGACGAGCAGATGGTCAAGGACCCCGCGGCCGAGCCGCTGGGGTCGATCACGACCTCGGACCACCACGAGCTCGTCTCACCGCCGATGGTCGTCCCCGCCGGCGGCACCTGGAACGACGACGCTCACCGGCTCACCACGCCGTTGCGCACCCGCACAACCCGCGAGACCGACGCCCTGGTCGTCCCGCCGTTCATGGTCTCGGTGAACCACGACGACGGTCCGCGCGCATACCTGCCGGGCGACCGGCCCTTGCCGACCCGCTCGACCAAGATCGGCGACGGCGTCGTCAGCCCCGCTCCGTACCTGGTCGAGCTGCGCAACCACGCCGTGCCGTCGGCGGCCGCCGGCGCTCCGATCTCGACGCTCACCGCCGGCGGGAACATCCACGCCCTCGCGGTGCCCGGGGCGTTCGTCTCCAAGCACCACGGCGGCCTCGACTACGCCGCGATCGAGCACATGAACAAGGCGATCGACGAGCCGCTGGGAGCGGTCGTCGCTCGGCCGAACATGTCGCTGGTGATCCCGTACCGGCGCGGCAACCGGGCCACGTCGACGAACGAGCCGATGCACGCGCTGTCGACCCGTGAAAGCGGCGCTCTCGCGACGGCCGATGCAGAGGACCTGGACGTCGACGACTTCCGCTTCCGGATGCTCAAGCCGCGCGAACACCTCAACGCGCAGCGGTTCCCGAGCGACTACGTCGTCACCGGCAACAAGTCCGAGCAGACCCTGCAGGCCGGCAACGCCGTGTCCTCGAACGTCGCGCACTGGCTCGGTCGCCTCGCGATCGCCGCCCTCGAGGGGCGCAGGGCATGACGCCGGACATCAAAGACGACCACGCACACCAGGACGCGGCGACTGAGCCGCCCCAGCTCGACCTCGACCTCGACCTCGACCTCGACCTCGACCAACCGAACCGCGAGGAGCCCTACGTGCCGAACCAGAAGATCGCTCGACCCAGGGTCACGGTCTGGCCCGTCGACTCGCAGAACCCCGGAGGCCTGCACCACGCGCACTGCAACGAATGCGGCTGGGAAGAGGGCCCGGGCGTCAAGACCTGCCTCAAGGAACGAGCGACCCAGCACCGCGCGGATCACCGCAACGGCGCGATCCCGCACACCGGCCCCCACGGCGCCCCGACCGCTGCGGCAGAGGGTGCCCCCGCCGTCGAACCCCAGCCAGCACCTCGCAGCCGAGGGCCGGCGCCCGTCGCGTCGAGCGGCGAGGAACTTGAGACCCGCCGGCGCCGAGTCGCGATCGCCACCGCGGCCCTGCGACGCGCGCTCACCGACGCGTTGGCGATGCAGGCGAGCGGCGGTGTCGAGCAGGTCCGTCTCGAGGCGGCCCGCACCGCGGTTCTGCGAACCTCGGCCGACGTGTTCGCCGCGCTCGGCCGGCCCGTCCGCCTTCCCCGCGGCACCACCGACCTGCACGGCTCCCTGGTCTCGCCGCGACGGCCGCGCGCCGCCACCGCTCCACACCAAGGACTCGTCCTGGCGGTGAGCGCGCGGGAGGCCGCAAACCTGCGCGCCGCCCTGAGCGACCGCTACGAGGCTGTCGCCATTGCCGCCGGACCCGAGCGGGTCCAGGACCTCGCCTGCATCCGCCGCCTGCAGAACGCGATCGACGCCAGCACCCACCGGCCCGTCGCGATCACCCGCACGGACTACCTCGACCTCTCGCTCCGCGACTCCACGCACGAACTTGGGGTGAGCTGAGGTGGTGGTGGAAGCAGCCGCGCTCGTACTGCTCCCGTGCGTGGACGCAGGGTTGTGCGCTATCCACCGCGAGGCATCCCGGCGCGCGCAGGTCGGAGCGCTGGGCCGGGTCGCCTCATGGACAAGACTCGTGGTCGGCGTGCGCGTCGCGATCACCCTGCTGTGGGTGTTCGTTCTCGCAAAGGTCGTTGTAGTTCATTCCCTCGTGATCAGTGCCCTGGTCGTCTACGGGGGGTCTCTTGTCCTGACCGCCCTGGTGAACGGGTCGGGCTGATGGCGCGCGACGCTGCCCCGGGTGACGTTCCCCGCGATCCGAGTCGGGAGACGGACGCGGGTGATGACCTGACGGTTGTCGTCTCGACGTTGCACGCGGATCTGCTGCGGTTCGCCCGATCTCGTCTGGCCGGTGCGGTCGCGTCGTCCGCGTCGGTGTCCGCGGGAGTCGGCGATCTGGACGCTGCGGCGGCGGACGTCGTCGCCGACGTGCTGTGCGAGCTGTGGGAGCGTCGTCGTCGGTGGGCGCAGGTGCGCGAGCTGCGGGCGTGGGCGTTCGGGATGACCCGGGTCCAGGTCGCGCGGCACGTGCGGGCCGCCCGGGCCCGGGCGCGCTTGGAGGTGCGCCTACCTGAGGGCGCGATCGAGTTGCTGCCCGGCGAGCCGCCGACGGTGCCGCCGGCGGCCCTTGACGACGACCGTCGGGCGCAGCTCGACGCGGTCGCGCAGGTCCGCACGGTCGTGGTGGCGGGCGTCGGGGTCGAGGCGTGGGACCGGGTCGCCCGGGCGGTCTGCGGGTCGCGCGCCGCACGCCGGACGACCGCGCGAGCGGCGTTGGCGGCCGCGGTCGAGCGCGCGCGTCGCGGCGAGCCGGTCGAGGTCGCGCCGCTGGTGCGTGCTGCGGGCGTCGACGCGGCGGTGTGGGCGGCAGGCCAGGTCTCGGCCGGCCGCAGCCTGAACCCCGCCCGAGCCGTCACCGACGGCGCCGCCGGCACGGTCACGCACGCTCGTCGAGCGCTGGCGACCTGGTGGATCCACGACGGCGCGCCCGTCGGCCGCGTCCCCCTGCTCGGTGACGTCCTCTCGGCTGGGCTGGTCGAGGACCTGCCCCCGGCGGAGCGTGAGCGCGCCGCCGCCTCGCTGCTCGGGTGGCTGAGCTGGCGGCACCCGGACCTGATGACTGCAGCCCGGGCGGGCAAGCGATGACCGTCCGCGGCGACGAGCGCACGCCCCTGCGTCCCCGACGGGACGGGTGAGGCCGCGCCCCCACCACCGAGAACTTCAGACCGCTGCACCCGCCGACCGGCGGGCCATCGGCGTGCCCTCACCCGGCCCGTACGGCGACGTGGCGATGGTCGCGGACCTGCTGGCTGGCCTCGACCTGGCCGACCTGGCGGCGTCGACCGCGCCCGACGTAGCCGCTGGCTCCCCGCTGGCCCGATCCCACGCGCCGCCGGCGGCCGCTCGCCGTCCTGGACGCCGGGCCGCGGTCGGGTTGCAGACGTGGGCGCAGGACAGGTGGACGGCTGGACTGCCGCTGGATGCTGACGCCGCGGTGCGAGCGGGCCTGGCCGGCACCCCGGTGAGCGCGGCCCTCGCGCTGACCGGGTGGCTGGTGCGTGCGCTGGCCGCGCACGCAGTTCGCGCCGCCGTGCCCGACGTGCTGGCCGCCGGGATCGCCGCCTCCTGGCGGCCAGAGCAGCGCGAGCAGCAGGCCCGGTGGTTGCTGGACCGGGTGCGCGCCGCCGGCGACGAGCGAGACCCGGACGCGCGCCGCGGCGGTGACCCAGCGCGTGTGACCGCGGCCGACGTGCGGGTCGGGTGCACCCGGCGGCGCGGGCAGCACGCGGACGCCCGGGCCAGGGCGCTGCTGCCGTTCACGCCGACGATCGCCCAGGAGACCTCCGAGCTGTACGTGGCGGCCGCGATCCCCCCGGGGTCGCGGCGCGTCCGGCAGCAGGTCTGGATGATCGAGGTCACGTCCACTCTCGCCGGCGCGCGGATCAAGAGCGACGCTGCCGAGAACGTGCTCGCGGTCGCCCGGGAGATGATGGTCTGCGCGGACTGGGCGACCTGCACGACCCGGCCCGGGCAGGAACGCCTCGCCCAGGCGGCGAGGGTCTGCGTGCGGACCGTGGGTCGAGTTCTTGCCCGGCTGCGTACCTGGGGGCTCCTCGGCGGCGTCGTCGGCGGGCGCAGCGAGGCGTTCGCGCGCACGGCGGCCGACCGCGGCCGCAACCGGGCCGCGGTGTACGTCCTGTGCGCGCCGCTTCCCCGTGCGGACGCCGGCCGTGCAGGAACTGTCAGCCCTTCACCGGGCCGGGTGGTTCTGTCGTCTCACCCGTCCCGCGCGCGCGAGGAACAACCCCGGGCGGGACCGCTTCGCGGTGCTGAACGACCTGATGGCGCCGCTGCGCGGCGCAGGCCGGGGACGAGCCCCGGTACCCGGCTCGAGCTGCCACGTCCAGTGGTCCCTTGGCCTGCCCACCGTGTCCCCGTCGACCGTGCGCAGCGACTGGAGGCGGCGCTGGCCCTGCGGTGGCGGCTGCCGGTCCTGCGGCACATGTCCACCCGGGACCTGGCGTTCCGGGTCCGGGTGTTCCACGCCGCGGGGTGGTCGGTCGCGGACCTGCACAAGGCGATCGACCGCACCCCGGACGGCGCGGTGCGCCCGCACGACGGCGCGCGTGGAGTGCGGTGGGCGCGCGGGTGGCTGGTCGCGCGGCTCGCCGCGTGGCTCGACGACGACGGCGTGCCCGTGCCCTCCCCGTCGCAAGTCGCCGACGCCAGCCGGGACGCCGCCGCCGAGCGTGCTCGACGACGACGCCGGGAGCCCACCGCCGCGAGCTCCGCCGGGGGCCCGTCGCCCGGGTACCTGGCGTGCAGGGCCGCCCTGGCCGAGGCACACGCCGCGGCGCGGCCCACCCGCGAGAATCCCACCGCCGCGGGACAGGGGTGACCGCCCAGCGGCCCGGCGGACTTGAGGTTCCGCTGCCGCGCGCAACCACGCGCGGCCTGCCGCAGCCGACCTCGATATCGCGCTGGGTCGAGCATCCGCGGATCGCGGGGTCCTGGTGATCCGAACCCTCAAGTGCGCCGCGGAGGCCCGACGATGCCCGATGACCACCCCGTCCGAGCCCGCTCGGGCCCGGCGACCGGGACCACCTCGTCCGGGCGCTCGCCGAGAACGGCAGGCGCCACCGTCGTCCGTCAGGCATTCGCCGCGGCGCGGTTCGGGGTGGTGCTCCTGGGCGTGGCCGTGTCGCTCGTCGCTGTCCTGTGGCTGCTGGCGGTGCTGGAGGACCGAGCGCGTCGTCGCGCGGGCATCTCCGGCCCCGCACCGTGTTGCGAGGAGTGCTCGTGGTGAGCGGCGGCGCGGTCGTGCGGACCGCATGTCGTCGGGTCGGGGCGATCGTGTGCGCGGTGGCGATGCTGTGCGCCGCCGCGCACGTGGATGCGCAGTCAGCCTCCGCGACGCCGGCGTCGGACGTCGGCGCGAGCGGCGCGACAGCGGGTCCGGCGCAGCCCGGTCAGGTCTGGGAGGTCTACGTCGAGGCCGGCGGGTCGCTGGAGCTGGAGGTGACGATCGCCGCGACTGCGGCGCTGCGATCCATCACCGCCGTGCCGGTCCCGCCGGGGTCGGTGCTGCTGAACGTCACCACGAGCGCCGGCACGCAGCAGCTCCTGCACAGCGAGTGGGACCCGTGGGAGGACACCACCGTGGCTGGGACGGTCACCGACCCGGCTGCTCCGGCCGGGGTGTGGCGGGTCGAGCTGGACTCGGTCGCTGCGGACGGGGCCAAGCTTGACGGCACGACCCGGGCCAGGATGGGCACCTCGAGCCGGCCGTGGCGGGTCGTCCCGCGGGACGCCGACGGCACCGCCCGCGCCGGACGGGTCTGGACCGACACCCGCCTGCAGTCCTACGTCGGGCTGGCGCGCGACGGGATCGAGCGCTGGGACCAGACCCACTACGCGCTGTCCGAGACCGGCGTGTCGTACCGGGTCACCGAGTACGGGTTCAACGGCATCAACTCCTCGATGAGGGTCACCAACCTCGGGCTCGTCGACGACGACTGCCAGCCAATCCACCGCTCGGCCCGCCAGGGCGATGTCGGGGTGCGCACCAACCCTGGCGTTCAGTGCCCGAGCAACGGGGTGCCCTACAAGCTCTTCTTCGAGCCCCCGGACGGCACGCTGCCGGCCACGGCCCCGTCCTGGTCGGGCGCGACGACGTGGGTGATGCCCACGTACAGCGCACCGAGCATCCCGGACCTGGCGTGGACGCAGACGGCCGGCGGCGCGCACTGGGGCGGGGACCTGGCCGTCACGCTGGCCGGGCAGCCCGGGACGGTCGAGGTCCGTGTCGATGTCGACGGCGACGGCACGTTCGACGGGCCGCGAGACGTCCAGATGTCCCAGGTCCTCGGGTTGGGCACCAGCGTCGTGGCCTGGGACGGCCGCGACGGCGCCGGCGCGCCGGTGCACCTGTCCCAGCCGGTGGCGTTCCAGGCGGAGCTGGTCACCAGCGGAGAGCTGCACCTGGTCTCCTCGGACGTGGAGTACCGCGAGGGCGGGATCGAGGTCGAGGCGCTGTCCGGCCCGCAGGCCGGGTCCACCGCGCTGTGGTGGGACGACACGGCGGTGACCGGGTGCCACCGGGACGCGCTCAGCACCAACGGCCCCGCGACCTGCACCGGGACCGTACCGACGGCCCTGGTCGGTGACGGCGTCGAGTCCCGCGGCGGCGTGCACGCCTGGGGCGCCGACGCCGACCCGATCACCTACACCGAGACCACCTGGGGCGACGGCAAGTACATCGACAACTGGACCCACTCGTACGACGCCGCGCTGTCCGAGGTGCTGCACCTGGCTGGCGGGGTCGAGGTCGCCAAGACAGCCGATGCGGACACCCTGACGCCCGGGGACACCACGACGCACACCTGGACGGTCACCAACGACGGCGACGTCGACCTGCTCGGCCTGGTCGTGGTCGACGACCTGTCACAGGTGCTCCCGGCTGGGCGGGTCGAGGAGGGCAGCGTCACGGCCTCCGCCGGGACGGTCGCCCTCGACCTCGAGGCCCAGGTGCTGACCTGGATCGGTGACCTGGCTCCGGCCGCCGAGGTCACGGTCGCCTACGACGTCGTGACCGATGTCGACACGTCGGTGCCGGGGATCGTCGACGTGGTGAGCGTGCTCGGCTGGGACAAGACGGCCACCGTCGCCCAGGCGCTCGTTGCACACGCCGCCGACCCTGGACCGGACCCAGAGCCGGGCCCGGATCCGGGCGTCCCTGCGCCGGCAGAGCCGGGCGCGGACGCGCCCGGTCTGGAGCAGCTGGCGGTGACCGGCCCGCTGCTGCACGGCGCCGCCCTGCTGGCCGTCGGGGGGCTGCTCGCCGGCGTCGCGCTGGTCGCCCGCGCCCGCCGCCACGACCTGAGCACCGCGCTCCACGAGAGGACTCCCGCATGAGGTACACCCATCCGGCAGGACGGCAGCGCTCCGGGCGCGCGGCGGTCGCCGCGGTGCTCGCGATCGGGCTGCTGTGCGTCGGCGCCCTGACGCAGACCCCCCGCGCGGCCGCGTCCGGCGGCACGGGCTCCTCGGGCGCGGTCGCCGGCCCGACGCACGTCGGGCAGACGTGGGAGGCGTACGTGGCCGACGGCGGCCGGCTGGACGTGGCGCTCGAGATCTTGCCCAGCCCGGCGACCACCGGCGCGCGGCCCGACGTGACCGAGCTGCCCGGTGAGGTGCGGGTCCTGGCGACCTCTCCGACCGGCGTCCAGCAGGCCACAGCCCAGCCCTGGTCCGTCCAGGACGGCGCCCTGGTCGAGGCCACGTTCGAGGACCCGGGTCTGGTGGGCGGGGTCTGGAGCGTGCAGGTCACCGCCACGACCGCCAGCGGGGACGCGTGGCCCTCGGCGTGGGCGTCGTGGATGGCGGTCGATTCCTGGCGGATCACCCCCAGGGACGCCGACGGCACCGCGCACGCGGGCCGGGTCTGGACCGAGCGGTACACCCAGACCAACTCCGGCCTGGCGCTCAAGGGCGTCGACCGGTGGGATCAGACGCACTACGTCCTGAGCGCGAGCGGCGTCACCTACCGGACGACCTCCTTGCGCTTCAACGGCTGGCAGAGCGTCTTCACGGTCGACAACCTCGGGATGGTCGACGCCGACTGCCAGCCGATCCACCGGACCACCGTGGGCGGCGAGCCGGGCGTCCGCAGGGGCTCCACCTGCCCCGACGTCGTGAAGTTCCGGATCTTCTTCGAGGTCCCGGACGCCGCGATGCCGGCCACCGCCAGGTTCCACACCGGGCGCGAGTCGTGGGTCATGCCCGTGTACCGGGCCCCGAGCTTCGGGGATCTGACCTGGTCGCAGACCGAGCGCGGGACCACCTGGGGTGGCGAGCTGGAGGTCACCCTGGCCGGTCAGCCCGGGACGGTCGAGATCCGCGTCGACGTCGACGACGACGGCGAGTTCGAGGGCCCGCGCGATGTCCGGCTGACTCAGGTCCTGGCACTGGGGACCACCGCGGTCGCGTGGGACGGTCGCGACGGCGTCGGCGCGCCCGTCCCGCTCGCCCAGGCCGTCGGGTTCCAGGCCGAGCTCACGCACACCAACGAGCTCCACCTGGTCTCGGACGACGTCGAGTACCGCGAGGGCGGCGTCGAGCTCGAGGCCCTGTCGGGCCCGCAGGCCGGGTCGATGGCCGTGTGGTGGGACGACCGCGCCACGGCGTGGTGCCAGCTCGCCGACGGCGTCGTCAGCGCGCGGGTCGCGTGCACCGGGTCGGTCCCGCAGTCCCTGGTGGGTGAGGGCGTGGACTCCACCGGGGGCGTGCACGGCTGGGGCGTCGGCGCCGGACCGATCAACGCCGACCAGTCCACCTGGGGCGACGGGAAGCACGTCGACAACTGGGCCATCGCGCGCGACTCCGCGATTTCCCAGGTCCTGCGCCGCGTCGGCGGCGTCGAGGTCACCAAGACGGCGGACACCGACACCCTGGCCCCGGGGGACACCACGACGCACACCTGGACCGTGTCGAACACCGGCGAGGTCGACCTGCTCGGCGTGGAGGTGGTCGACGACCTCGCCGGGGTCCTGCCGGCTGGAGTCATCGACACCCGGTCGGTGACGACCACGGCTGGCGAGGTCGACCTGGACCTGCCGGCCCAGGCCCTGACCTGGGCCGGGGACCTGGCCGCCGGTGCGGCCGCCACCGTGACCTACGCCCTCCAGACCGACCCCGACGTTCTGGCGGGCGAGATCGTCGACACGGTCTCCGTGACCGGCTGGGACGCACGAGCGAGCGTCACGCAGACGGTGCTCGACCCGCCGGCCGCGCCCACCCCATCCCCGACCTCGTCGGTGGTACCCGCAGGGCACGTCGGTGAACCGGAGCCGGAGGCGGGACCGGTCGCCGACGAGCTCGCGGTGACCGGGGCGGTGATCTGGGCCGCTCTCGCCGCCGCGGTGGCGCTCGTGGTCGGTGGGCTCGCCGCTCGGCGCTACACGAGCCGGCGTCGGACCGCCGCGCGCGGAGACCTGCCGGCTGGCCACGAGGACACGATGTGACCGGGTCCACCGACGCGCAACGCCTGCAGGCGCTCCTAGTCATGGCTGCCGTCGTCGGGCGCAGGTCGCTGCCGATCGTCGCGGGCTGGCTACTCCGGGTGATGGTCGTGGCCGCGACGGTGTGGTTCTGGGCCACCGCCGTCCTGCTGCTCGCGCGGATCGTCGACGAGCGGGTGGTGGTCCACGGCGTCGCTTCCCCCGCGTCCCTCCTCGCCCCGTACTACCTGCTGCTCGCGCTGATCTGCGTGCTGCTCGCCGCTAGAGCCGGTATGCGCCCTGACGGCACCGTCGCCAGTCGTGACCTGGTGCTCGCCGGCGCCGTCGGGCCAGTGCTCATCGCACTGGGCCCGGCGGCGCTGCTCTACCCGGGGGCGGTCGCATGGGCCGTCGGCTCGATCACGTGCGCGTGGACGCTGCGCGCCGTCGTCCGCCGAGTGTCTCGCGCGCGTTCGGGCCCGGTCGACGACGGCCCCGCCATCGGGACCGGGGACGGGCAGGTCGCCTGATGGTCGCACCGGTGGCGGCGGCCGGCGCCGCAGCGGTCGCCGACCGGGCGCGCTCGAAGAAGCTGCGACGCCGGGTCGGGTGCGGGTGCGTGGTCGCGGTGTGCGCCCCGCTGCTGGTCGTAGCGCTCGTCCTGATCGGGATGGTCGGCGGCGTCCAGATGGTCCTGGGCGGGTTCGATGACGCCGAAGGGCTGGCGTCGGCTGAACCGACCGCCGGCACCGGAGGGAGCGGGCCATACCCGGGCGGTGCGGTCTCCTACGACCCGGACGGGTCGATCTTCGTCGACCGCGGCGGGTCCGCGAACGCCTGGGGCGGGCACGAGAACGGACGCATCCCCGACTCCGAGCTGTGCTCGTTGAGCGTACGGCCCGCGCTGCGGGCGCGGTGCGACGCCGCGGCCGCGCTCGGCCGGCTGAACGTCGCCTACCGGGCCGAGTTCGACGAGGACATCAAGGTCACCGACGCCTACCGGGACTACGCGGGGCAGGTGTCGGCGAAGAACTCCTGGTGCGCGCGCGGCAGCTGCCACATGGCCGCGACCCCCGGCACCTCGAACCACGGGTGGGGTCTGGCGTTCGACCTCGGCGGCGGGATCAACAGCTACACCTCGCCCCAGTACGCGTGGATGAAGACCAACGGCTCCCGGTTCGGGTTCTACCACCCGACCTGGGCCGAGCCGGGCCACCGCGACTACGCCAAGGCCGAGCCCTGGCACTGGCAGTACCTGTCCCACGCCGACCCCTCGGCCGGCTGACCCCACGAGCGTGAAGGAGCCCGCATGAGCGGCGAGCAGGTCACCGAGCCCGAGACCCCCGCGCCCCGACCCGCCTCCCGGCGGCGCCTGGCCGCGATCGGTGCCGGGGTGCTGATCGGGTGCGCGGCGATCATCGCCGTGGCGATCTGGGTGCTGGTCCGGCCCACACCGCCACCGAGCGAGCCCACCGCGGCGCCCACGTCGACCGCCGCGACGACGACGCAGGTGCCGGACGAGGAGCAGGACGCGCGCGGCGGCGGGGATCACGACGGGCACGAGGAGACCCCGCACCGGCACGGCGCCGGCGACGTCGTCGGCGCCCCTGCCGGGCAGGCTCCGGCAGCTTCCGATGTCGAGATCGCCGAGCAGTGGGTGCGGACCCTGCTGGGCTGGACCCCGACGGAACGGGACGCGACCGCCGCGCTGGCCCGTGCCCGCGACCTGGCCCCCGGGGTGCACCTGGAGCACCTGGCCGGCCCCGTCCTCGACCACGCGGCCGCCCTGGCCGCCGGGAGCGGGCAGGCGAACGCCGTCGACGTCGTCGAGGTCACCGACCCCTCGATCTGGCCGGCCGGGTGGGTCGTGCTCGACGCCGCGGTGGCCACCAGCGCGGACCCCGACGCCGGCGTCCCGCCGCTGGTCCTGCACGTCACCTGCGAGGTCGAGGTCGCCCAGGGGCGCGTGGTCACCGCAGTGATCGGCGACGGCGCCGCCTGGATCGAGGGCGCCTCGTGACCCGGGCGCAGCTCCTGGCAGCCGAGCCCGTGCTCGAGGGGTTCGGACTGGACTGGACCTGGCTCAACGAGCTGACCGGGCAGCGGCTGCAAGAGCTGGCCGGAGGAGCGCTGGCCGTCGGGCTGATCGCCTGCGGGGTCGCCACGGTGCTCGGGCTCGTCGCCGTCGTCGCGAGCAAGGCCGGCCTGCAGGTCAGCCCCAAGGCCGCGTCGTTCCTGTCCGGCGCGGTGTGGTGCGGAGTGCTCGGGGCGATCGTGCTCGGCGCCGTCGCCGGGGCGATGGCTTACTTCGCGGACATCACGATCGGCTGGTGACGGCTCCGCCAGCCCGGCGATATCGCCCCGGCGCTGCGGGGCGTCCGCGGCGGGGTGCAGGGACGAGAGCCCGGCACTCCGCGCGGGCGGACGAACAGGAGCCGACGTGACTGTGAGCGCCCTCGCTGGCCTGATGCCCACCGCCATCCCCGACGACATGGGGGTGAAGATCAACTTCTCGGCGTTCCCGTGGATGTCCCAGCTCCAGGAGTGGGCCGGCGGCATCCAGGCGACCTGCCTCATCATCGTCGGCGTCCTCGCGGTGGTCGGAGTCGGCATGTGGATCGCCGGACGCCTGTCCTCGTCGCAGCAGGTCCAGAAGGTCTCCGGCATCATCATCTTCTGGGCGCTCGTCGCGGCCGTCGCGATCGCCGTCGTGTTCGGCGCGATGGTCTGGGCCACCGGGTTCCGGCTCGGGTTCTGAGCGTGCACGCCCTGCCCCTCGCACCGCTCCCGCTCCCGCGCGACCGGTGGGGGCCGCTGACCGAGCTCGTCGCCGCGCCCGCGCTGCTGCGTGGGTGGTGGACGCGGCTGGGCCAGGCCGGCCGCCACCGGTGGCGGGCGACGTTGGCGGGGTCGGCCGCCGTCGCGGTGGTGGTGGTGTGCACCGCCGCCTGGTGGGACCCGGCGATCACCGCGGTGTTCGACGCGATCGGCGAGTGGATCTCGACGGCCGCGACCGAGGCGATGTCCGAGGCGGCGACGCAGTTCATGTCGCTGGCGTTCAACAACCCGCTGACGGAGATCTCCGACGCCGAGTGGTCGGTGGCCACCCGGCAGGCATCCCGGTGGGGTGCGGTGTTCGCGGTCGTCGCCGTGGCCGCGTGCGCAGTCGAGGTCGTCGCGGCCCTGATCGCCCGGGACACGTCCCGGGTGCTGCGCGCCGGCGTCGTCGCCGCGCTGGCCTGGCCGATGACGGTGGCGGCGATCCTGCTGCTGGCCGAGCTCGTCGCGGTGACCGACGGGCTGTCGGGGCAGATGTTCGACAACGTCGCCGGGACCGGCGCCGTCGGGTCGACCGCGGCCGCCACCGCGATGGGTGCCGCGGTGGGCGGGCTAACCGCGATCACGGTCGGCGGCGGGTGGATCGTGATCGTGATCGGCGCGCTGGTGTGCGTGGTCGGTCTGGTGATGATCGCGATGGTGATGGCGGCCCGCGCGTTCGGGCTGCTGGTGGCCACCGGGTTCGCGCCGGTCGCGTTGATGCTGGTGGGGTTCCGGGGCACCCGGGCGATGGCCCGGAAGTGGGTCGAGGTCGTCATCGGGCTGTTGCTGACCAAGCCGCTGGCGGCCGGGATCATCGTGCTGTGCCTGGAGCTGGCCGGCGAGGGCAGCCTGGACAGCTTCGTGATGGGCACCGTCGGGCTGTGGGTGGCGGTGTTCTCCCCGGCGCTGGCGCTGTCGCTGGTGTCGTTCGCCGGCGCGCACCTGTCCGCGGCGGTGACCTCGCACGCAGCCGCGCTGAAGGGGCTGGGTGCGCAGGCGACCCAGGCCGGTGCGACCCGTCTGGCGTTGGAAGGACCGAACACCGAGGCGCTCGGCAAGCTCGGCGCCCAGGCGGCGGGACTGGCGAAGTCGGCCGCGGGCTGGCTCGGCGACCTGGGGGCCAAGCTCGCCGGCACGGGGAAGCCCACCGACACCGAGACCGGAGAGGGAGACCCGACGCCGACGGCGTCGGACAACCCCGACGCGACACCTACGGACGGCCCCGAGCACGACGGCGGCACGGACACCTCACCCGCTCCCGACCCGAGCGACGCAGCGCCCGAGGGCACCGACACCCCGGGAAGCACCGACGCGCCGGAGGCGCCCGCCACCACCGATGTTCCGGACGGCGGCGACGTGCCCGAGGGCGCTGGCGGAGACCAGGAGTCCCCCGGCGGGGACGCCCCGCTGGGGTCCGAGGTCCCCGAGGGGTCGGGTGTCCCCGATGGCGGGGACGTGCCCGAGGGGTCCGAGGTGCCCGGTACCTCGACCGACGGCGCGAGCGGGGATGGGTCTGCCGGCGGTGAGGCTTCGGCTGCGCCCGGCCCGGTCGAGGCCGGCGGGGTGCCTGGGGCTGTGGTGCCGGGTGCGCAGGCCCCTGACGGGCAGGGGCAGGCCGCGCCCGGCAGCGGGGCACCAGGTAGCGACGGGGCGTCCGGGAGCGGTGCGCGGCCGGCGGCGACGGGCGACGGGCCGTCTACCCCGAGCGCACCGGCCCGCACGGGTGGCGCCGGCGAGGGCGGGTCGTCGGGCGAGGGCGGGCCCAGGCCCTCGACCGGCGGCGCGCCGGCACCCGCCGGGCCCGGGTCGGCACCGGCGCCTCGCGGGCCGGGGACCGGTGGAACCGGTGGCGGCGGCCCGAACCCGTTCGGTGGTCGGTGATGGCCGTGAGCGAGCAGACCGTGCCCTCGGCGGTGTTCGCGCCGGTCTCCCGGTCCGGGGTTCTCGGCGGCCTGTCGGGGTCCCAGCTGGTCCTGGCGGCCGTCGGGCTGACCAAGCCGATGTGGGAGCTGATCGCCGCGAGCGACCTGCCGGCTGCGGCCGGCGCGCTGCTGTGGTGGACCGCACCGGTGATGGTGCTGGCCCTCGGGTCGTGGAAGGGCAGGTCGTTCCTGGAGAGGGTGAGCACGGTGGGCCTGTTCGGTCTGCGCAAGACGCTGGGGCAGACACGTGCGGTGGTCCGGGTCCACGGCGCCGACCGCGCCGGCAAGGTCGCGGTCCCCGGCGCCCTGGAGGACCGGCTGACCGTCCTGGACATGGTCGGCACGGTGTTCGACGGCGGGTGCTTCCTGTGGGACAAGGCCACCCAGGAGTCCACGGTCGTACTGCGGGTGACCACGCACGGGTGGCCGCTGGCGTCCGCGGAGCAGAAGACGGCTCGTGCTGGCGGCCTGTCGAACCTGTGCCAGCGCCTGGCCGGCACGCAGGGGGTCGTGCGGGTCGTGAAGCACTCGCGGACCTACCCGGTTCCGGCGCCGGAGCCCGAGCTGGTCGACCCGGAAGACCTGGCGGCGGTGGACGCCGCCGAGCTGGCCGCGCATCCGGCGATGGCGGCGCTGCGCGGGCGTGACGAGGTCATCACGATCACGGTCGACGCGACCGCGGTGTCCGGCGAGATCGATGCCGCCGGTGGCGGGGTTCAGGGCCTGTCCTGGGTGCTCGGTGACCGGGTCGGGGCCGTC
Organism: Micrococcales bacterium; assembly: GCA_014763765.1. Lineage (GTDB taxonomy): Bacteria > Actinomycetota > Actinomycetes > Actinomycetales > Cellulomonadaceae > Cellulomonas. Next base: position 1,044 of record JACXUT010000019.1, on the reverse strand, counting down.
TTGGCCGGTCTGCCGGACTGCGGGGTGCGCACCGAGGACGCCGCGTGGTGGTCGCCCGGGGAGATCCGCGCCGCGGTGCGGCTCGCGTTCGATCCCGCGGCCTCCGGGATGCTCGCAGCCGCGGGCTGGTGCCTGCCGGACGGCGCGGTCCTGGCGACGGTGGTCGACGAGCGTCTGGACCACCTGGTGACGGACACCGGGGTGCACCGCACGTACTGGGTGGAGACCTGGCCGTCCACGCCGGCGCGTGCGGGGTTCCTGTCGAACCTGGTTTCGACCGGGTCGGTGTGCCGGACGGTCACGCAGATGTGGTGCCCGGGCGAGACGCACTCCGCGGAGCGGCGGCTGCGCAACGAGGAGGCCTCGCACAGCTCGGCGGCCGCGGTGAACGCCAAGCTGGGCCGGCCGGCGTCGATCCAGCACCGCGTGCAGGACAAGGAGCTCAACCGCCGACGCGGGGAGCTCGAGGCCGGGTTCGCCGACGTGCGGCACTCGGGCTGGGTGACGCTGACCGGGTCCGACCCGGACGACCTGCGCGCCGCTGAGCTGTGGCTACGGTCCACCGCGCAGGGGCTGAGCCTGAAGGTCTTGCGCGGGGACCAGTGGGCGGCGTTCTGCACCGCGGCGCTGCCGCTGGGGATCGGACCCCGGCTGTGAAGCGACGACTGGTCACCCCCCGGCGGTGGCACTCGCGCACCGAGCCCGAACCGCCGGACGACGCGCCTGACCATCCCGGTGCCGCGTTCGGCGTGCCCGCCGCGGTCGACGAGCCGCCCGTCAACGTGGCGGCGGTGCGGGTGCCGCCGCGCGGGCGCCGCGGGGGCGCGTCCGACCCGGTCGCCACCCGGACCCTGACCGCGACGGGGTCCCGGCGGCGCTCGCGCCGGGATGTACGCCGCGCGGTCCGGGCGTCGGCCGCGGCCGTCGCCGCCCGTACCCACGGCCCGGCCGCCGGCACCGGCAGCGAGCTGCCGACCGTGGGCGGGCGGCTCGCGCGCCGGCGCCTGCGGTGGGGCCGGGTCCGCCGGGGCGGGCTCTGGGGGC
>JACXUT010000018.1 GCA_014763765.1 Micrococcales bacterium | reverse complement strand
GGCCGGGGCGGCGGCCGATCGCGACCTCGACCGGGCGGGCGGCCTTGATCTCGACCGGGGGCAGGTGCTTGGCCGGCAGCGTCTTCGGGCGCCAGGCGTCCCGGGTGGCCTCGAACGCCGTGATCTCGCCCTCGTGCTGCAGCGTGAGGCCGATGTCGTCCAGGCCCTCCATGAGGCGCCAGCGCGTGTAGTCGTCCACCTGGAACGGCACCACGACGTCGTCGCACGTGACGGTGCGGGTGCCGAGGTCCACGGTCACCTCGGTGCCCGGCTTGGTCTCGAGGATCTTCCAGATCAGCTCGATGTCCTCCTGCGCGACCTGGGCCGCGAGCAGCCCCTGCTTGCCGGAGTTGCCGCGGAAGATGTCGGCGAACCGGGCGGACAGGACGACCCGGAAGCCGTAGTCCTTCAGCGCCCACACGGCGTGCTCGCGGGAGGACCCGGTGCCGAAGTCGGGGCCGGCGACCAGCACCGAGCCCGCCTTGTACGCGTCCTGGTTGAGCAGGAACTCCGGGTCGTTCCGCCACGCGGCGAACAGCGCGTCCTCGAACCCCGTGCGGGTCACCCGCTTGAGGTAGACGGCCGGGATGATCTGGTCGGTGTCGACGTTGCTGCGGCGCAGCGGGACGCCGACGCCGGTGTGCTGGGTGAACTTCTCCATGAGGGTTCTCGATCCTGGGGTCGTGGGGGGCGTCGGGGCGGCGGGGCTCAGGCCGGCTGGAGGTCCAGCGGCGAGCCGTCCGGCACCGCGACGTCGGGGCCGAGGTCGGAGACGGACGAGAGCGTGCCGCGGATGGCGGTCGCGGCGGCGACCAGCGGCGACACCAGGTGCGTCCGGCCGCCCTTGCCCTGCCGGCCCTCGAAGTTGCGGTTCGACGTCGACGCGGACCGCTCCCCCGGCGCGAGCTGGTCGGGGTTCATGCCCAGGCACATCGAGCAGCCGGCGTTGCGCCACTCCGCGCCGAAGTCGAGGAAGATCCTGTCGAGCCCCTCGGCCTCGGCCTGCAGCCGCACCCGGGCGGAGGACGGGACGACCAGGACGCGCACCGAGTCGGCCTTCTTCTTCCCGCGCACGATCTTGGCGGCCGCGCGCAGGTCCTCGATGCGGCCGTTGGTGCAGGAGCCGATGAACACCGTGTCGACGGCGATCTCGCGCAGCGGCTGGCCGGGCGTCAGGCCCATGTACTCGATGGCGCGCTCGGCGGCGACGCGCTCGTTGGCGTCCGCGATCTGCTCGGGCACCGGGACCGACCCGGACAGCGGCAGGCCCTGGCCCGGGTTGGTGCCCCAGGTGACGAACGGCTCGAGGTCCGCGGCCTCGATGACCACCTCGGCGTCGAACACCGCGTCGTCGTCGGAGCGCAGCGTCTCCCAGTACGCGACGGCGGCGTCCCAGTCGGCGCCGGTGGGGGCGTGCGGGCGGCCCTTCAGGTACTCGAACGTGGTCCGGTCGGGGGCGATCATGCCCGCGCGGGCGCCGGCCTCGATCGACATGTTGCAGATCGTCATCCGGCCCTCCATCGACAGGCTCCGGATGGCCTCGCCGCGGTACTCCAGGACGTAGCCCTGGCCGCCGCCGGTCCCGATCTTCGCGATGACCGCCAGGATGATGTCCTTCGCGGTGGCGCCGAGCGGCAGGGAGCCGTTGACGGTGATCGCCATCGTCTTGAAGGGCGCCAGCGGCAGCGTCTGGGTGGCGAGCACGTGCTCGACCTCGGAGGTGCCGATGCCGAACGCCAGGGCCCCGAAGGCCCCGTGCGTCGACGTGTGGGAGTCGCCGCACACGACGGTGAGGCCCGGCATGGTCAGGCCGAGCTGCGGGCCGACCTGGTGCACGATCCCCTGGTCCGCGTCGCCGAGGGAGTGCAGCCGGACGCCGAACTCCTTCGCGTTGCTGCGCAGCGTGTCGATCTGCGTGCGCGAGGTGAGGTCGGCGATCGGCAGGTCGATGTCCAGCGTCGGGGTGTTGTGGTCCTCGGTGGCGAGGGTGAGGTCCGGGCGGCGGACCTTCCGGCCGGCGAGCCGCAAGCCCTCGAACGCCTGCGGGCTGGTGACCTCGTGCACCAGGTGCAGGTCGATGTAGAGCAGGTCCGGCGCGCCGTCGGTGCCGCGCCGCACGATGTGGTTCTCCCACACCTTCTCCGCCAGTGTGCCGGCCATGTCGCCGTCCTCTCGTCCGCCCGGGCGGGGGGCCGCCGCGGGTCCGTTCTCCGTGTCGCACTTGCGTCTCAGCCAGCGAGACGCCAATATCGACCTATGGACAACTCTAGCGGAGTCGGCGTGCTGGACAAGGCCGCCTCGGTCCTCAACGCCCTCGAGGCCGGACCCGCCACCCTCGCGCAGCTGGTCAACGCCACCCATCTTGCCCGTCCGACGGCCCACCGTCTGGCCGTTGCGCTCGAGCACCACCGCCTGGTGGGGCGCGACATGCAGGGCAGGTTCGTCCTCGGGCCGCGGCTGACCGAGCTCGCCAGCGCCGCCGGCGAGGACCGGCTGCTCGCCGCGGCCGGCCCGGTGCTCGCCGCGCTGCGCGACCACACCGGGGAGAGCGCGCAGCTCTATCGCCGGCAGGGCGACCAGCGCATCTGCGTGGCCGCCGCCGAGCGCCCCATCGGCCTGCGGGACTCCATCCCCGTCGGCGCGACCCTCACGATGTCCGCCGGCTCCGCCGCCCAGATCCTGCTCGCGTGGGAGGAGCCCGACCGGCTGCACCGCGGCCTCCAGGGCGCCAAGTTCACCGCGACGATCCTGTCCGGCGTCCGCCGCCGCGGCTGGGCGCAGTCGGTGTCCGAGCGCGAGGTCGGCGTCGCGAGCGTCAGCGCCCCGGTGCGCGGGCAGTCCGGCCGGGTCGTCGCGGCCGTGTCGATCTCCGGCCCCGTCGAGCGCCTCTCGCGCCAGCCCGGGCGCCTGCACGCCGCCGCGGTGGTCTCCGCCGCGAACCGCCTCACGGAGGTCCTGCGCCGCACGGCGGAGTGACGCCGGCGCGGCGCGGCGCCGTGCCCCGGCGCCCGCGCACGCGAGTTCGGCAGTCCCAGGCGAGATCGGCACCTCGGACTGCCGACCTCGCACCCGAACTGCCGACCTCGCGGGATGACCTCGCGGGGCACAGCACGGCACGGCAGCCCGGGCGGGTCGAGGTCGTCAGGTGCGGCTGAGGTCGTCACGTGGAGCTGACGACCTCGGCCCGAGCTGACGACCTCGGCGGTGCTGGGCGGCCGGAGGCGGGCGGGACGGCGGAGTGGGCCGTACGGGATGCGACGGGGTGTCCGTGGCTACGCGGGTCCAGGCGGCGCCGGGTCCAGCCGGCGTGGGGACGGCGCCGAGTCCAGGCGGCGTGGGGAATGGCGAAAGGCCGGCCGCCCCGTGGGCGACCGGCCTTTCTTCTGTACCCCCAAGGGGATTCGAACCCCTGTTACCGCCGTGAGAGGGCGGCGTCCTAGGCCACTAGACGATGGGGGCCTAGTCGATCCCACCGCAGCAGCGGCGTGACCGGGTCATACTCTACATCATCCTGCTCGGCCTCGTCGAACCACCCGATCTCGGGTCATTCTCGGAAACCTTGCTGGGGTACCAGGACTCGAACCTAGACTAAGTGAACCAGAATCACTCGTGCTGCCAATTACACCATACCCCAATGGCGATCCCGGCCATTCTTCCGCCTTCCCGGGCCGGCGCCGGCCGGTGCGCGGGGGCGCCGGACGAGCAGGTGGGAGGGACGGCGTCGTGGACGCTGTGCCGACCGAGAACATTACCGGAGGAACGGGCGCGCTCCAAACCGGCCGGCGGCGCTCAGAGCCCCAGCACGCCCGGCAGCTCGTCGAGGGTGCCGATGACCACGTCCCCGGGCAGCGCCTCCGTGGCGTTCGCGTGCTTCGCCCCGAGCCCGGGCCGGGCGAGCCACACGCCCCGCAGACCGGCGGCCACGGCGGCGCGGGCGTCCACGTCCAGCTCGTCCCCCACGTACGCCGTGCGCCCGGGCTCGGTGCCGAGCCGGCGGCACGCCTCGGCGAACACCCGGGGGTCGGGCTTGCCGAAGCCGAGCGTGTCGACGCCGACCAGCAGCGGGACGTCCTGCGCCAGGCCCGCCCGGGTGAGCTTGCGGACCTGGTACTCGGTCGCGGCGTTGGTGAGCGCCCCGACCCGGATGCCGGCGTCCAGCAGGCGCCGGACGGTCGCCGCGGCGTCCTCGTGCGCCGCCCACGCCCCCGTGAACCGCTCCTCGAACAGGGCGTTCCACCGGTCGTAGGCCGCGTCGTCGAGCGCCGGCCCGCCGAAGGCGGCGTGCAGGTCGTTCGCGCGGCCCATCCGCTGGTCGCGGTAGCTGACCTCACCGCGCGTGTACTGCCGGTAGCGCCCGTGGGCGTCGGCCCGCCAGTGCGCGAGCACGTCCGCGTCGCGGGCGGGGTCCAGGCCCGGCAGCCACTCCCGCGCGACGGCGGCGAGCGCCGCGGCGAACGCCCCGTGCGTGTCCACGAGGGTGTCGTCGACGTCGAACAGGACGCCGTCGACCAGGGGGGCGGGGGCGGGAGCCGTCACAGCGTGGCGCGCAGCGCGGCGACCCGCGCGAGCGTCGACGCGCGGCCCAGGATCTCCAGCGACTCGAACAGCGGCGGCGACACCCGGCGGCCCGAGACGGCGACCCGCAGCGGCGTGAACGCGAACCGCGGCTTGATGCCCAGCCCGTCCACCAGCGCAGCCTGGAGGGCCTCCTGGACGGCCTCGGTGGTGAACCCGTCGGCGGGCAGCGCGGACAGCGCCTCCGTGGCGGCGTCGAGCACCTGCGCGGCGGTGTCCTTGAGCGCACCCCGGGCGTCCTCCTCGACCACGAGCGCGTCGTCGGCGACGAACAGGAACCCGAGCATCCCGACGGCCTCGCCGAGCAGCGTCACGCGCGTCTGGATGAGCGGGGCGCCGGCGTCGAGCAGCGCCCGGTGCTCCGGCGACAGGTCCGCGTAGGAGTCGGCGGGCACCAGGCCGGCGCGGTGCAGGTACGGCACCAGGCGGTCCCGGAAGTCGTCGGGGGCGAGCAGCCGGACGTGCTCGGCGTTGATGGCCTCGGCCTTCTTGAGGTCGAACCGCGCCGGGTTCGGGTTCACGTCGGCCACGTCGAACGCCTCGACCAGCTCGGCGACCGAGAAGATGTCGCGGTCCGGGCCGATGGACCAGCCGAGCAGCGCGAGGTAGTTCAGCAGCCCCTCGGGCGTGAAGCCGCGCTCCCGGTGCAGGAACAGGTTCGACTCGGGGTCGCGCTTGGAGAGCTTCTTGTTGCCCTCCCCCATGACGTACGGCAGGTGCCCGAACTGCGGCATGACGGTGGCGACGCCGAGCTCGAGCAGCGCGCGGTACAGCACGACCTGGCGCGGGGTGGAGGACAGCAGGTCCTCGCCGCGCAGCACGTGGGTGATGCCCATGAGCGCGTCGTCGATCGGGTTGACCAGCGTGTACAGCGGGTGGCCGTTGCCGCGCACGATCACGTAGTCCGGCACGGAGCCGGCCTTGAACGTGACGTCGCCGCGCACGAGGTCGGTGAACGTCACGTCCTCGTCGGGCATGCGCAGCCGCAGCACGGGCTCGCGGCCCTCGGCGCGGTACGCCGCCCTCTGCTCGTCGGTGAGGTCGCGGTCGTAGCCGTCGTAGCCGAGCTTCGGGTCGCGGCCGGCGGCACGGTGCCGGGCCTCGACCTCCTCCGGCGTCGTGAACGACTCGTAGGCGTAACCGCCCTCGACCAGCCGGCGCGCGACGTCCGCGTACAGGTCCATGCGCTGCGACTGCCGGTACGGCTCGTGCGGGCCGCCGACCTCGACGCCCTCGTCCCAGTCCAGGCCGAGCCAGCGCAGCGCGTCGAGCAGCTGCTGGTACGACTCCTCGGAGTCGCGCGCCGGGTCGGTGTCCTCGATCCGGAACACGAACGTGCCGCCGACGTGCCGGGCGTACGCCCAGTTGAACAGCGCGGTGCGGATCAGGCCGACGTGCGGCGTACCGGTCGGGGACGGGCAGAAGCGGACGCGCACGGGCGCGGAGCCGGGGGCAGCAGGACTCACGGCCTCCACCCTAGCGAGGGCACGGGGCGCTCCCGACCGGCGGACCGGCGGGCGCGCGGCCGTCAGGAGCGGCGCAGCACCGGGTTGCGCAGCGTGCCGATCTCCTCGACCTCGACCTCGACGACGTCCCGCTCGGTCAGCAGCCCGACGCCGGCCGGGGTGCCGGTGAGGATGATGTCGCCGGGCAGCAGCGTGAAGACCTCGGAGATGTACGAGATCAGCGCGGCGACGTCGAACACCATCTGCGAGGTGCGGCCGTCCTGCTTGGCCTCGCCGTTGACGCGCGACCGGACGGCCAGGTCCTCGACGTCGAGCCCCGGGACGACCCAGGGGCCGATCGGGCAGGACGAGTCGAACCCCTTGGCGCGGGTCCACTGCGGGTCGGTGCGCTGGGCGTCGCGGGCGGTGACGTCGTTGGCGACGGTGTAGCCGAACACGCGGCTGAGGGCGTGCTCGGGGCGGACGTCCTTGGTGACCTTGCCGATGACGACGGCGAGCTCGGCCTCGTACGAGACCTCCTCGGTCCAGTCCGGCAGCACGATCGGGTCGTCCGGGCCGACCACCGCGGTGTTCGGCTTGAGGAACAGCAGCGGCGCCGTCGGCACCTCGTTGCCCATCTCGGCGGCGTGGTCCACGTAGTTGCGGCCGACGCCGACGATCTTGGACCGCGGGATGACCGGGGCCAGCAGCCGCACGCCGTCGCCGAGCGGGATGCGCTCGCCGGTGGGCTGCACCGGGGTGTAGATCGGGTCGCCGGAGATGACGACGAGCTGCTCCTGACCGGGCTCGCCCTCGACCAGGGCGTAGCGGGGGTCGTCCCCCGTGGTGAACCTCGCGATGCGCACGGGCCCACCCTAGCCGCGCGCGGCGGTCACACCCGGGCGAGCACCTCGCCGTGCAGCACGGCGAACCAGCCGTCGGGGGCGGTGCCCCACTCGCGCCAGCCGACGGCGAGCTGCTCGAGCCCGACCTCGTCGGCCAGCGCGTGCTCGACGGCCTGCCGCCCGAAGTCGGACTGGACGCAGCGGTCGGCCCACAGGTCGGACCACCAGGCGCGGTCCTCTGCGGACGCGTAGCACCAGACGCCCGCGGTGACGACGAGGGAGTCCGGGTCGTAGCCCGCGGCCAGTGCCCAGGAGTGCAGGCGGCGACCCGCGTCCGCCTCGGCGCCGTTGGCCTGCGTGACCTCGTGGTACAGCGCGGACCACTCGTCCAGGGTCGGCGACGGCGGGTACCAGGTCATGCCCGAGTAGTCGGCGTCGCGCACCGCGACCACGCCGCCCGGCTTCGTGACCCGCCGCAGCTCCCGCAGCGCCGCCACGGGGTCGACGAGGTGCTGCAGCACCTGGTGGGCGTGCGTCACGTCGAACGTGCCGTCCTCGAACGGCAGCGCGTACGCGTCGCCCTCCTGGAACGTCACGGTGGTGGCGCCGGCGGACGCGGCCTCCTCGCGCGCGAGCTCCAGGACCTTCTCGGAGCGGTCGACGCCGACGACGGCGCCGGGTGCGACGCGCGACGCGAGGTCGACGGTGAGGTTGCCGGGGCCGCAGCCCACGTCGAGCAGGGACAGGCCCGGGCGCAGGGCGGGCAGCAGGTAGGCCGCCGAGTTCTCCGCGGTGCGCCACCGGTGGGAGCGCAGCACGCTGTCGTGGTGGCCGTGGGTGTAGACCTCGGCCGGGTGCGTGTCGGTCACCCGCCGACTGTAGGGCGGCGCGGCGGCTCCGTTCCAGTGGGCGGTACGCGGCGTCTCGCTGTCCGAGACAGGCCGTCACGCACTAGCGTGACGGCATGCAGCGGATCGCCGGGGTGGACGTGGCGCGCGGCCTCGCCGTGCTCGGCATGGTCACCGCCCACGTCGGCCCCGGCGGACCGCAGGACCCGTGGCCCTGGTCGCTCGCCCAGGTCGCGGACGGCCGCCCCGCGGCGCTGTTCGTGCTGCTGTCGGGCGTCTCCGTCGCGCTGCTGTCCGGCGGGCACGCGGCCGTCACGGGCACCCGGCGCGTCCAGGCGCGCACCCGGCTGCTCGTCCGGGCGTTCCTCGTGCTGGCGGTCGGGGTGCTCGTCGAGCTGCTCGGCACACCGGTGGCCGTGATCCTCCCCACGTACGCCGTGCTGTTCGCCTGCGCCGTCCCGCTGCTCGGCACCCCGCCACGGCGGCTCCTGGTCGCCGCCGCGGTGGTCGCGGCACTCGGCCCGGTGCTGCGGGTCGCGCTCGACCCGGCGTTCGCACGGCTCCCGGGCCGCGCGTGGACCGAGATCCTCACCGGCACGTACTACCCCGCGGTGGTCTGGTTCGCGTACGTCCTCGTGGGGCTCGCCGTGGGGCGCACGGACCTGCGCTCGACCCGCGTCCGGCTCCGGCTGCTCGGCACCGGCGTCGCGCTCGCCGTCGTCGGTCACGGGGCGTCGGCGCTCCTCACCCGTGCCGTCCCGCCCGACGGCACCCTGGCGGCCCTCGTCACGACGGAGCCGCACTCGTCCTCACCGCTGGAGGTGGTCGCGAACACCGGCGTGGCGCTCGCCGTGCTCGCGCTGAGCCTCGTCGTCGCGGACGCCGCACCGCGTCTCGTCGCACCCGTCGCCGCGACCGGCGCCCTCGCGCTGACCGCGTACACGGGGCACCTCGTCGCGATCGCGGTGCTCGGCGACGACGTCGTGTGGGAGCCGGACGCGGCGACGTGGCTCGCGTTCCTCGTCGGCGTCACCGGGATGTGCTGGCTGTGGCGCGCGGCGTTCGGCCGCGGACCGCTCGAGCGTCTGCTGCACGACCTCGCCGCACGGGCCTCCGACGTCGCCCCCGACGCCCTGCCGCCCGCCCGGGCGTGAGCCCCGGTCAGGGCCAGCCGAGGTGCCGCGCCCACCGGCCGTCCGCGCGCTCGTACTGCACCCGCAGGTGCGCGCGGTCCGAGTCGCCCTGCCACAGCTCCACCTCGTCGGCCTCGACCGCCCAGAGCTGCCAGGTCGGCACGACGAGCCGCGGCTCGCGGTCCACCCGGGCGCGCGCGGCGACCACGGCGCTGGTCATCTCGTCGATCGAGTGCAGCACCTCCCCCGGCCGGGACGCGAGCGCCGCCGCGCGGGAGCTGGGCGAGCGCCGCAGGAAGTCGGCCGCGCAGGTCGCCTCGTCCAGCACGCGGGCCGTCCCGACGATGCGCACCTGGCGGCCCAGCAGCTGCCAGTAGAACGACAGCGACGCGCGCGGGTTCCCCGCGAGCTGGCGCGCCTTCACCGTGCGGGCGTCCGTGGCGAACACCCACGCGCCGTCGGCCAGGTCCGCCAGCAGCACCACCCGCGCGCTCGGCGTCCCGTCCGGACCGACCGTCGCCAGGGTCATCGCGTGCGGCTCCGGCACGCCGGCGTCGACCGCCGCGGCGAACCACTCCTCGAACGCCTCCACCGGGTCGGCGGGCAGCGCGTAGGGATCGACCTCGGGCAGGTTGCCGGTCAGCGCCGGCAGGGCGCGGACCCGGTCCCGCGTGGACGCTCGGGGCAGCATCGACCCAGTATGGCGGCCGCGCCGGGGCGGGCGCCGGGACGCGGGCCGGGACCCTCGGACGGCCGGCCGCACCCGTGCGCGGCCGGCCGTCCCGGGAGGCTCAGGCCAGCGAGAGCAGCGGGTCGCCCGCGGCGACCGTGGTCCCGGGCTCGGCGAGCCGGGTCAGCGAGTCGGGCTGCGCCTCGAGGCCGATCACCGGGCAGATCGCGGAGCGGCCGCCGGCCTCGATCGCGGCCGGTTCCCACTCGACCAGGAGCTGGCCCTGCTCGACGACGTCCCCCTCGGCGACGTGGAGCGTGAAGCCCTCCCCGCCCAGCTGCACGGTGTTGATGCCGAGGTGCACCAGCACCCCGCGCCCGCCCTCGGCGAGCAGCACGAACGCGTGCGGGTGCAGCTTCGCGACGGTGCCGGCGACCGGCGCGACGACGGCGCGGCCGGTGTCCGGGTCGGGCTGCACCGCGAGCCCGGGCCCGACGATCTCCCCGGAGAACACCGGGTCGTCGACGTCCGCGAGCGCCCGCACGGCGCCTGCGACGGGGGCGAGGACGGTCAGGGCCGCCATCAGCGCAGGTCCTCGATGTCCGAGGCCAGGGTGTCGGCCTCGGGACCGACGATCACCTGCACGACGGTGCCGGACTGCATGACCGCGATGGCGCCCGCGGCCTTGAGCGTGGGCTCGCTGACCTTCGACGGGTCCTCCACCTCGACCCGCAGCCGGGTGATGCACGGCTCCAGGTCGACGATGTTGGCGTCCCCGCCCAGTCCGGCGAGGATCTGCTCGGCCTTGCTCATGGTGTGTCTCCTTCGGTGCTCGGTCGGTGGGGTCTGCGGGGCGGGTCACATCAGGTCGGCCAGGTCGAGGGCGAGGGTGTCGACGCTCGGCCCGATGACCACCTGCACCACCCTGCCGGACACCATGACCCCGAACGCCCCGGCCGCACGCAGGGCGGCCGTGTCCACGCGGGACGGCTCCTTGACGAGGGAGCGCAGGCGCGTGGTGCACGGCTCGATCTCGTCGATGTTGTCCACCCCGCCGAGCCCGGCGAGGATCGCCGCGGCCTGGTCGGTGTCGGGTCGTGCCATGCGGGTCCTCCCTGGTTTCACGGTCGTGCCCCGACGACCTCGGCGCGGCGGGGCGTGGCGGACGCCGCGGCACCGGCGTCCGCGCCCGCTGCGCCGGCGGACGCGGGGGCAGCCTCGACGGTGTCGTACCGCGCGGCGTCGCGCACGCGCGGGACGAGCGCGGGGCTCGGCGTGCTGAGCGGCACCCACACGCTGTACCGGTCCCCGCGGTAGCAGGCGCGCGAGTACATGCACGGGGTGTCGGAGCTGAACGTGCGGCGGGTCGCGCGCAGCACCGCGCGGGTGCCGCGCAGGTCGAGCAGCGCGGCCTCCTCGTCGGAGGCCTCCGACGCCGTCAGCGTCTCCTCGCCCCACGACGGGGCGAGCCCGACCTCGCGCAGCGCGTCGTAGAGGCTCGGCGGCGGGCCGCCGGCGAACAGGTCCGGCGCCAGGGCCACCGGCACCCAGAGCTGCTCGATGCTCATCGGCGTGCCGTCGGCGAACCGGACGCGCCACAGGTGGTGCAACGGGGCGCCGGGCTCGGTGCCCAGCGCGTCGGCCGCCTCCGCCGACGCGGGCACGGTGAGCGCGTCGAGCACCCGGGTGTCGGGGCGCATGCCGCGGCGACGCATCTCCTCGCCGAACGTGGTCAGCCGCATCTCGAAGTCCATGCGCTGCGGGGCGACGAACGTGCCGCGTCCCTGCTCGCGGACCAGCACGCCGTCGCCGACCAGCGCGTCCACGGCCTGCCGGACCGTCATCCGCGACACGCCGAACCGCTCGCACAGGGCGCGCTCGGACGGGACGGCGTCCCCGACGGCCAGCTCGCGCTCGACGAGCTCCTCGAGGTACGACCGGACGGCCTGGTGCTTGTGCGTCGCCCGGGGGGCCGGCGCGGGGGCGGTGCGGGGCTGCTCTGCGTGCACGGCCTCACCCTCCCACTCGGTCGACGTCGCCCGGGCACCGGACCACCTCGGCGGTGGTAGGTGTGGTGCTTGACACATCTTCCGGTCTAGACCACTCTGACCGCAACTGGTCCAGACAACCTGCCGGACGGGCCGGGCTGCACGCAAGTCGGCCCCCTCCCGCCGCCCGGCGCACGCGCTCCGACCGCCGGCGCGACCAGCCGGCGGAGCACCCCTCCCGCACCGGACGGACCCGGCTGCGGGTCCGACGCTCGACGAGGAGACACCCCATGACCGCCACCACGGTGGACACCCCCAAGCGGGGGATCCCCGGCCTCGCGCAGCTGCAGCGCGTCGGCCGGTCGCTGATGCTCCCGATCGCCTCGCTCCCCGCCGCCGCGCTGCTGCTGCGGCTGGGGCAGCCCGACATGCTCGGCGCCGACGGCCTGGGCGCGAACGCGGACTGGCTGCTGCCGGTCGCCGACGTGCTCGCCGCCGCCGGCAACGCGCTCATCGGCAACCTGCCGATCCTGTTCGCGCTCGGCGTCGCGGTGGGCTACGCCCGCAAGTCCGACGGCTCGACCGGCCTGGCGGCGCTCGTCGGGTACCTGGTGTTCAAGGGCGTGACCGACGCGCTGTCCCCGTACATCCTCGGCGAGCCCGACGCCGTCACGGCGGAGGGCGTCCTCGGGTCCGCGGACCCCGCGGCGCTCGACGCGGCCGGCACCGGCGACTACAACGCGCTCGTCCTGCACGCCGTCCAGCAAGGCCTCGACGCACCGAGCCAGGAGCTCATCAACTACGGCGTGCTCGGTGGCATCGTCATCGGCCTCGTCGCCGCCCTGCTGTACCAGAAGTACTACCGGATCAAGCTGCCGGCCTACCTGGCGTTCTTCGGTGGCCGGCGCTTCGTGCCGATCGTGACCGCCGGTGCGGCCGTGCTCATCGCCGTCGTCGCGGCCCTCATCTACCCCGCCTTCGACGCCGGGTTCACCGCGGTCGGCGACTGGGTCACCGGGTCGACCGTCGTCGGCGGGTTCGTGTTCGGCACCCTCAACCGCCTGCTGCTGCCGTTCGGCCTGCACCACCTGCTCAACTCGCTGCCGTGGTTCCAGTTCGGCGACTACACCGACGCGTCCGGCGACGTGTGGCACGGCGACATCGCCCGGTTCCTGCACGGCGACCCGACCGCCGGGACGTTCATGACCGGGTTCTTCCCGATCATGATGTTCGCCCTGCCCGCCGCCGCGCTGGCGATCGTGCACACCGCGAAGCCGAAGAACCGCAAGGTCATCGCCGGCATCATGGGCTCCGCCGCGCTGGTCGCCTTCGTCACCGGCGTCACCGAGCCCCTCGAGTTCGCGTTCGTGTACGTGGCCTACCCGCTGTACGCGATCCACGCGGTGCTGACCGGCACCTCGCTGGCGCTGGTGAACGCGCTCGACATCCGCAGCGGGTTCGGGTTCTCGGCGGGCGCCATCGACTACCTGCTGAACTTCCGGATCGCCGAGCAGCCGCTGCTGATCATCGTGATCGGCCTCGTCTACGCGGTCATCTACTACTTCCTGTTCCGGTTCATGATCACGCGGTTCAACTTCAAGACCCCCGGCCGCGAGGACGACCCCGTGGCCGAGGGCGCCGGCGACGTCGCGGCGGACCGGGCGGAGACGGTGCCCGCCGGCACGGCCACCGCCACCGCACCGCCGACGGCCGTCGACCCGGGCCGCCGCATCGACGGGGGCACCGCCTGACGCCCGCCCGCCCGGCCGGCAGGGGGCGACCCCCGACGCGGCGCCGGCGTGGTGCGGGCCACGCCGGCGGCGCGTCCCACCCGGGACCGGCCTCCCCCGGCACGACGCAGGGCCCCGACCACGCGGTCGGGGCCCTGCGTCGTGCCGCGGACCGGTCGGTGTCGGACCGGTCGGTGCGGCCCGGTCAGGCGATCTCGGTCTGCAGCAGGAACGCCTCCAGGGCGTCGAGCGCGGCCTCGGCCTCGGGGCCGTCGGTCTCGGTGGCCAGCACCACGGTGTCGCCCGCGGCGGCACCCAGGGTCATGATCCCGAGGATGCTCGCGGCCTGCACCGGGGCGGCGTCGCCCTTGCGGACGGTGACCGGGACGGGCTGCTTGCCGGCCTCCGCGACGAACAGGGCGGCGGGGCGGGCGTGCAGGCCCTCGGCGATGGCGACGACGACGGGACGTTCCATGGGGGCGACCTCCGGGGTGACGTGTCCGTGCCCGGCACTGGGCACGGGTGCAGCGTAACTGGTCTGGACCATCCGCCCCGGCCGCGTCAGCCCGCGCGGACCTGGTCGACGCCCCGGTTCGCGAGCTCGTCCGCGCGCTCGTTGCCCGGGTCGCCCGCGTGGCCCTTCACCCAGTGCCAGGAGATCGCGTGCCGCGCGACCTGCTCGTCGAGCGCCTGCCACAGGTCCTGGTTCTTCACCGGCTTCTTGTCGGCGGTCCGCCAGCCGTTGCGCTTCCAGCCCGCGATCCACTTCGTCACGCCCTGCATGACGTACTGCGAGTCGACGTGCAGGTCGACCCGGCACGGCTGGTTCAGCGCCTTCAGCCCTTCGATGACGGCCGTGAGCTCCATGCGGTTGTTGGTGGTGACGGCCTCGCCGCCGAACAGCTCGCGCTCGTGCCCGCCGGACCGCAGCAGGGCCCCCCAGCCGCCGACGCCGGGGTTGCCCTTGCAGGCGCCGTCCGTCCACATCTCGACGGCGGGCGGGGCGGGTTCGGCGGCGCTCATGGTCGCCCACTGTAGGGCGCACCCCGCCGTGAAAGGATCGCCGGGTGGCTGCCTCCCGATCGACCCTCGCCGACCGGGTCCCCGACGATCCGCGCGACCCCGACGCCCTGTACGCGGCGTTCACCGGCTGGGCGGAGGACCAGGGGCTGGCGCTCTACCCGCACCAGGACGAGGCGCTGCTGGAGCTGGTGACCGGCTCGCACGTCATCCTGTCGACGCCCACGGGGTCCGGGAAGTCCCTGGTGGCGACGGCGGCGCACTTCGTCGCGCTCGCCCAGGGCCGCCGGACGTACTACACCGCGCCCCTGAAGGCGCTCGTGAGCGAGAAGTTCTTCGCGCTGGTCGAGGCGTTCGGGTCGGCGAACGTCGGCATGATGACCGGCGACTCCGCGGTGAACCCCGACGCCCCGATCATCTGCTGCACGGCCGAGATCCTCGCGAACCTCGCGCTGCGCCAGGGGCCGGACGCGGACATCGGCCAGGTCGTCATGGACGAGTTCCACTTCTACGCCGACCCGCAGCGCGGCTGGGCGTGGCAGGTGCCGCTGCTGGAGCTGCCGCGGGCGCAGTTCCTGCTGATGTCCGCGACCCTGGGCGACGTCACGTTCTTCCGGGAGGACCTGGAGCGCCGCACGGGCGTGCCCGTCGCCGTGGTGGACGACGCGGTGCGGCCCGTGCCGCTGTCGTTCTCGTACGAGGTCGAGCCGCTGCACGAGCTGCTGGAGATGCTGGTGCAGACCGGCCGGTCGCCGGTGTACGTCGTGCACTTCACGCAGAAGGAGGCCGTCGAGCGCGCGCAGGCGCTGCTGTCCATGACGCTCGCCAGCCGTGAGCAGCGCGACCGGATCGCCGACGAGCTGGGCGACTTCCGGTTCGGCCCGGGGTTCGGCAGGACGCTGTCCCGGCTGCTGCGCCACGGCGTCGGGGTGCACCACGCCGGGATGCTGCCCAAGTACCGCCGGGTGGTGGAGCGGCTGACGCAGAAGGGCCTGCTCCGCGTGGTCTGCGGCACCGACACCCTGGGTGTCGGCATCAACGTCCCGATCCGCACCGTGCTGCTGACGTCGCTCGTGAAGTACGACGGCACCCGGATGCGCCACCTGTCGGCCCGGGAGTTCCACCAGATCGCCGGGCGTGCGGGCCGCGCGGGCTTCGACACCACCGGCGAGGTGCTCGTGCTGGCGCCGGAGCACGTCATCGAGAACCGCCGGGCCCTGGCCAAGGCGGGCGACGACCCGAAGAAGCTCAAGAAGATCGTCCGCAAGCAGGCCCCGCCCGGGATGGTGAACTGGACGGACAAGACGTTCGAGCGGCTGCGCGACGCCGAGCCCGAGCCCCTGACGTCGTCGTTCACCGTCACCCACGCCATGGTGCTCAACGTGCTGGCGCGGCCGACGGGCGACCCGGTCGAGACGATGCGGCACCTGCTGCTCGACAACCACGAGCCGGAGGCCTCGCGCGGCCGGCTGGTGCGGCAGGCGGTGGCGATCTACCGGTCGCTGCGCACGGCCGGCGTGGTCGAGCGCGTCGTCGAGCCCGGGCCCGGTCCGGAGCGGCTGCGCCGGACCGTGCGGCTCACCCTCGACGTGCCCCCGACGTTCGCGCTCAACCAGCCGCTGTCCCCGTTCGCCTACGCCGCGCTCGACCTGCTCGACCGCGAGGACCCGGGCTACGCGCACGACGTGGTGTCGGTCATCGAGGCGACGCTGGACGACCCGCGCCAGGTGCTCGCGGCGCAGGAGAACCGCGCCCGCGGCGAGGCCGTCGCGGCGATGAAGGCCGACGGCATCGAGTACGAGGAGCGGATGGCGCTGCTCGAGGACGTGACCTACCCGCGGCCCCTGGCGGAGCTGCTGGTCGGGACGTTCCAGATCTTCAAGCAGACCAACCCCTGGGTCGCCGACCACGAGCTCTCGCCGAAGTCCGTCGTGCGCGACATGCACGAGCGCGCCGCGACGTTCGCGGAGTACGTGTCGCTGTACCAGCTCGACCGCACCGAGGGCGTGCTGCTGCGGTACCTCGCCGACGCGTTCCGGGCGCTGCGGCAGACCGTGCCGGAGGACGCCCGGACCGAGGAGCTGCACGAGATCATCGAGTGGCTGGGCGACCTGGTGCGCCGCACGGACTCGAGCTTGCTGGACGAGTGGGAGCGCCTCGCGCACCCGGAGGACCTGGACGACGCCACCGTCGCCGGGTCCCGGCCGGAGGACGACGCTCCCCCGCCGGTCACGACGAACCGCCGGGTGTTCCGGGCGCTGGTGCGTGGCGCGCTGTTCCGGCGGGTCGACCTCGCGGCGCGGGAGGCGTACCCGGCGCTGGGTGCCCTGGGCGACCAGGACGCCGAGGACCGGCCGTGGACGGCGGACCGCTGGCGCGACGCGCTCGACCCGTTCTACGACGACCACGACGAGATCCTCACCGGGCCGGCGGCGCGCGGGCCGGCGCTGTTCCAGGTGGACGAGCGGCCGTCCGCGCACGGCGAGGCGGGAGCCCGCGGGGACCTGTGGTTCGTCCGGCAGCTCCTCGACGACCCCGCCGGCGACCACGACTGGCGCATCGACGCCCTGGTCGACCTGCCGGCCTCCGACGCCGCCGGCGAGGTCGTCCTGCGGGTGCTGGACGTCGGCCCGCTCTGACGTCCCCCTGACCTGCGCCGACACCTGGACCCGTTCCAGATCAGGGAAGCCTATCCTGCGTTTGCGCAGGTCAGGGCAGCCTTTCCTGTGATGACACGGTGTCAGAACCGGCCTAGCGTGGGTGCCATGACGACCCTGTCGAGCCACCTCCTGGACCGCGACCGCACCCCGGCGGCCGCTCCCCAGCGCCGGGTCGCCGGTGACACCCCTGCCGCCGACGACCCGGCCCCGGTCGTCCCCGCGGCCACCGTCGCGGAGCTGCCGACCGCGAGCCGGCTCAACTGGCTGCGCGCCGGCGTGCTCGGCGCGAACGACGGCGTCGTCTCCGTCGCCGCCACCGTCGTCGGCGTCGCGGGCGCCGCCACCGAGGTGAGCGCGCTCGCCATCGCCGGCGTCGCGGCCCTCGCCGCCGGGGCCCTGTCGATGGCCGCCGGCGAGTACGTGTCGGTCAGCAGCCAGCGCGACGCCGAGAAGGTGCTGCGGTCGCACGGCCTGCTGGGCGCCGAGGCCGAGCTGACGAACCCCTGGCACGCGGCGGTCGCCTCCTTCCTCGCGTTCCTCGCCGGCGGCATCGTCCCGCTGCTCGTCGTCCTCGCCCCGTGGGGCGGCGGCCGCATCGTCGCGACCTTCGTCGCCGTCGCCCTCGCGCTCGTCGTGACGGGGTCCGTCAGCGCCCGCCTCGGCGGCGCGCCGACCGGCCGTGCCGTGCTGCGCAACGTCGTGGGCGGCTCGCTCGCGATGCTGGTCACGTACGGCATCGGGTCGCTGGTGGGCCTGGCGGTCTGACGCCCCGGTCCCCCTCGGCGCCGGAGGGCGCCCCGGCCTCACGCGAGGCCGGCCCCCGCGGCGACCACCAGCGCGACGGCCCCGAGCACCCCGCCCGCGAGCGCGGCGTCCCGCGCGCCGAGCGGCACCGGGCGCCACACCGTCCGCGGGCCGGCCGACAGCCCCCGGGATTCCAGCGCCAGCGCGACCCGCTCCGACGCCCGGATCGACGCGACCAGCAGCGCGAACGCCGAGCGCCCGAGCCCGCGCCACCCCTCCCGCGGCTGCCCGCGCCGGCCGAGCGGGGCGCGGACGAGCTGCGCCGCCCGGATCGTCGCCCACTGCCGAGGCAGGCCGGCGAGCATCCGGTGGCCCGCGAGCAGCGCATACGCGTACCGCGGGCTCAGGCGGGCGTGCCGCACCAGGCTGACCATCAGGTCCCGGGGCGGGGTGCTGGCGAGGAACGCGACGGTGGCGACGCCGATCACGCACCCGCGGAGCGCGAGCGCGGCGCCGACCATGAGGCCCTCGTGCGTCACCCGGAACGGTCCGCCCGTGACCAGGACCTCGCCCGGCCGGCTGAGCGCGTTCACCAGCAGCACGCCGACGCCGAACGTCCAGAACGGCACCTGCGCGAGCAGCAGCCGGCCCGGCGCGACCCGGGCGCCCCAGCGCGCGCCCGCGAGGCCGAGCAGGTACAGCAGCGCGAGGGTGGCGGGGTCCAGCACGGCGAGGGTCACCACCGACACCGCGACGACCAGCAGCAGCTTGACCGTGGGGTTGCGCGACTCCAGCGGGCTCACGGGGCCGGCACCCCCGCCCGGTCGCACGCCGGGGGCCCGGCCGCCGCTACGGCCCCCGCACCGGCGGCGGTCGTCCCGCGGGCGTCCAGCGCCGCGAGCGCGTCCCGCAGCCGGCCCGCGTCGTCGGCCGCCTCGGCGAGCCAGCGCAGCAGCCGCGACGGACGCAGCCGCGCGGCCGCGAGCAGCCGCGGGTCCCGCAGCAGCCCGAGCGGGTCGAGGTCCGCGACCAGCCGGCCCTCGGCCAGCACGAGCACCCGGTCGGCGACCGACGCGACCGCGCGCAGGTCGTGGCAGGTGAGCAGGACGGCGCGCCCCGCCCGGGCCTCGTCGGTCAGCGCCCCCAGCACCGCCGCCGACCCGTGCCGGTCGAGCCCGAACGTCGGCTCGTCGGCCAGCAGGACCGCACGGTCGTGCACGAGCATCGCGGCCAGGCTCAGCCGGCGCTGCTCGCCGCCGGACAGCCTGTGCGGGTCCCGGTCCGCGAGCCCGGTGAGGCCGAACCGCGCGAGCGCCGCCGCCACCCGCGCGTCCGTCGCCGGTCCCGGCGGCAGCCCGACCGCGACCTCCTCCCGCACGGTGCGCCCCGCGAGCTGGTGCTCGGGGTTCTGGGGCACCAGCCCCGCGCGCGACCCGACGACGACGCCCGCCAGGGGCGGCAGCAGGCCGGCGAGGCACGCGAGCAGCGTCGACTTCCCGGCGCCGTTCGCCCCGACGAGCGCCACCACCTCGCCGGCGCGCAGCTCGAGGTCCACCTCGCGGAGCACCGGCTCGGGCGCGGGGCCGCGGCGCCCGGGCCGGCTGCGACGGTCGCGACGGCGCGCCGGGCCGCCGCGACCGACCGCCAGGCCGTGCGCGGCGAGCAGCACCTCCCCGCGCGGCGCGGTCGCCCCCGCCGGCGCCCCCGGTGCGGCGGCCGCCAGGGCCAGCACCCGCTCGCGCTGACCAGGCCCGCCGACGACGCCGCCGAGGGCCGCCGCGATCTCGACGTCCTCCGGGAGCCAGCAGCCGCGGGCCAGCAGCTCGGGGCCCGCCTCCTGCGCCACACGGGCCGCGGGGCCGTCGTGCGTCACCCGCCCGTCGGCGGACAGCACCACCCACCGGCCGGGCAGCCCGGCGACCCCCGCGTCGCCCGCGAGCGCGTCCAGCCGGTGCTCCACCAGCACGCTCGCCGCACCGGTCGCACCCCGCGCGGCGGCGAGCGCGTCCCGCACCGCCGCCACGCCGTCCGCGTCCAGCATCGACGTGGGCTCGTCGAGCAGCAGCAGCCGCGGGCCGGCGACCACCGTGGCGGCCAGGGCCACCCGCTGGAGCTCGCCGCCCGACAGGGCGTCCGTGCGCCGCCCCGCCAGGTGACCGGCGCCGGCCGCACCGAGCGCCGCCTCGACCGCGGGGCCGATCGCGGCCGGGGGCGTCCCGAGGTTCTCGAGCGGGAACGCGACCTCGTCCGCGACGTCCGCCAAGCAGACACCCGTCTCGGGGTCCTGCGCGAGCACGCCGACCACGTCCGCGAGCGCCGCGACGCCGTGCTCCGCGACCGCGCGGCCCGCGACGACGACCCGCCCCTCGACGCGCGCGGGCACGGCGTGCGGCACCGCGCCGTGCAGGCAGCGCAGCAGCGTGGACTTGCCCGCCCCCGAGGGCCCGAGCACGAGCACCTGCTCCCCCGGCGCGAGCCGCAGGTCGACCGGGCCGATCCCGGCGCCGCCGTCCAGCACGGCCTCCAGCCCGGCCACCTCGAGCACGGGCGCGGGCGCGGGCGTCGCCGGCGTCCCCTCGTCCTCCTCAGCCCGCACGGCGCTCGAGCACCGGGCGGCCGGCGGCCGCGGCGCGCCCGATCGCGAAGCCGTCGAGCACCCCGGTGCGGTGCAGCGCGTCGACGACGACCTTGGCCAGCAGGCCGCCCAGCACGACGCCGGACACGGCCTGGAGCACGAGCCGCAGCACCAGCACGTCCTGCCCGTACCAGCCGAACCGGAACGCCGACCAGGCGAACACCAGCGTGGCGCCGAGCAGCCCGGAGGCGGCGAAGCGACCCCAGCCGAACCGCCGGTACCGGCCGAGCGCGAACGGGATCTCGCTGCCCAGGCCCTGCAGCAGCGCGGCGACGACCAGCAGCGGCCCGACCGGCGACCCGAGGAACACCACCTCCACCACGGAGGCGATCACCTCGGCGAGGATCCCCACGCCGGGTCGCCGGATGATCGCGAGGGCGACCGGGGCCACCAGCAGCCACCCGCCGAGCAGCACGTGCTGCGCGAGGTCGCCCGCGGGCCCCATGAGCACCGCGAGGCCGTTCCACGCCTGGACGAGCGCCCAGTACAGGAACCCGAACACCACCCCGAGCACGACCATCAGCACGATGTCCTTCAGCGCGAGCGGCTCGCGGCGCCGCCCGCGCTGAGCGCCGTCAGCCACGGGTCCGGGTCGGGCTGTTGAGCGAGAACGTGACGTGGCTCGTCACGTGCTGCACGGCGCGCCCCACGCGCGCCCACGCGCCGACCACCGTCTCGACGAGCGCGCCGACGTCGCCCTCGAGCCGCGTGACGAAGTGCGCGGACCCCCGGAAGGTGCCGCTCGCCCGGGCCATGTCGATCGCCGCCTCGATGTCCCGCATGTGGTCGGGCACGACCCCGGCGCGGACGTCGTCGGCCAGGGGGTAGAGCGCCCACTCCGCCACGCCGGGTCGGCCGGTGCGCCGGCCCGGTGGCAGCGCGACGGCCCGCGGGCCCGCGCCGCCCGGCAGGGCGCAGCGCACCTCGCCCGGGCAGCCGCGCGACAGGTGCAGCGTGACGGCGGCGTGCTCGCCGGTGGCGGCCACCGCGTCCACGAGGTCCGTGAGGTACCGGAGCAGGTCCGCCTCGTCGCCACCGACGTAGGTGCTGACGTCACCCGTCTCGACGAGCAGGCCGTCCGTCGCCACCGAGCCGAGCACCCCGAGGATCGTGTCGGCGTACCGGTCGGACATCACGGCGACGGTGACGCGGGCACCCACCCCGAACCGGAGCGGGTCGGCGACCAGGTCGGCGGCCTCCGCGGGCCGGGTGGGTGTCGACGGCGGTGCCGGGATCATGCGTCCTCCTGTGCTGGTCGGATCAGCACGGGAGGACGGCGGACGGGTGCCCGGCATCCTGCGATGTCGCTCCCTGCGCTGGCATGACCCAGATCAGGTTCAACGGTCGGAGTTCGAGTACTCCCTCTCAGCCCGGCTCACCGGACTCCCGTGCTGCTCCGCACCGTAGCAGCACCGCGGCGGCGGGGTCGCGCGCCCTAGGCTGGCCCCGTGAGCCGCAAGCAGCCGCCGTCCGGGACGCCCGCGCTGGTCGCGCTGGCGGCCGCCGGGGTCCCGCACACCGCGCACGCCTACGAGCACGACCCGCGCAGCACCGTCGGCTACGGGCTCGAGGCCGCCGAGGTGCTGGGCATCGACCCGGAGCAGGTCTACAAGACCCTCATGGCCTCGGTCGACGGGACGCTGACCGTGGCCGTCGTGCCCGTCGCCGGCAAGCTCGACCTCAAGGCGCTCGCGCACGCCGTCGGCGGCAAGAAGGCCGTGATGGCGGACCCGGCCGCTGCGGAGCGTGCGACCGGGTACGTGGTCGGCGGCATCTCCCCGCTCGGCCAGAGGTCGGCGCACCCGACGGTCGTGGACGAGACGGTGCAGCTGTTCGACACCGTGTTCGTGTCGGGCGGGCGCCGGGGGCTCGACGTCGAGCTGGCCCCGGACGACCTGATCCGGCTGACGTCCGCCACGGTCGCGGACATCGCGCGCGGCTGAGGCGGCGGGCGCGAGCGCATAGGGTCGGGCACATGACGACCGGCGCGACCGAGCTCGCGGAGCGGCTGGCCCGTGTCCGCTCCCGGATCGCAGCCGCCGAGTCCGCCGCGGGCCGCCCGGCCGGCGCCGTCCGGCTGCTGCTGGCCACCAAGACCCAGGATGCCGCGACGGTGCGCGCGGCCGTGCTCGCCGACCTCGCCGGCGCGGCCACCACGGCCGGTGCCGCCCGCCGGGTGCTGCTCGGCGAGAACCGGGTGCAGGAGCTCGTCGCCAAGGGGCCGGAGCTCGCCGACCTCGCTCCCGAGCTGCACCTCATCGGGCCGCTGCAGTCCAACAAGGTGAACGCCGCCCTGCGCTGGGCGACCTGCGTGCAGAGCGTCGACTCCCCCGCGCTGGCCGACCGGCTCGCGCGCCGGTGCGCCGACGACGACCGGACGCTCGACGTGCTGGTGCAGGTCAACGTCTCCGGCGAGCTGACCAAGCACGGCGCCGCCCCGCAGGACGCGCTCGACGTGGTCCGCGCCGTCGCGGGGCACGACCGGCTGCGGCTGCGCGGGTTCATGACGGTGGGCGCGAACACCTCCGACCAGCGGGCCGTCCGCGCCGGGTACGCCGCGCTGCGCGAGCTGCGGGACGAGGTCGCCGGCAGCGGCGAGGCGGGCACCGGTGACGCCGTCGAGCTGTCGATGGGCATGAGCCGGGACCTGGAGGCCGCCGTGGCCGAGGGGGCCACCATCGTGCGCGTCGGGACGGCGGTGTTCGGCGCACGGCCGGCCCCCGTCGGCGTCCCGGGAAGGGTCCCCGCGGCGTGACCGCGCCCACCGGCCGCCGGTTCCCCCGGCGCGTGTACACCCGCGGCACCGAGCCCGACGGCCGGTTCTCGCTCGCCAACGAGCGGACGTTCCTGGCCTGGGTCCGCACGGCGCTCGCGCTGCTGGCGGGCGGCGTCGCCCTCGAGGCGCTGGACCTGCCCGTGGAGCCGCACCTGCGCCTCGCGGCCGCCGTGCTGCTGATCCTGCTCGGGATCGCGGCGCCGGCTCAGGCGTGGGCCGGCTGGGCACGCACCGAACGGGCGCTGCGCGAGCGGCAGCCGCTGCCGGCGCCGGCGTTCAGCGGGCCGCTCGCCGCGGGCGTCGCGCTGGCCGGCGTGCTCGTGCTCGTCGGGCTGCTGCTGCGGTGAGCACCGCGAGCGGGCCGCGCGACGCCGCCCCCGGGGCGCAGCCGGAGCGGACGGCCCTCGCGTGGCGCCGCACCTCGCTGTCCGTCGCGGTGGGCTCCCTGGTCGCGAGCCGTGTGCTCGAGCCGTGGTTCGGCGCGTCCGTCTGGGTGCTGACCGCGCTCGGCCTGCTCGGCGCGCTCGCTCTCGACCGGACCGGGCTGCGCCGCGCCGTGCTCTGGTCGGCGGTCGTCGACGACACACACCCCGACCGGGGGCCGGGCGCGCCGGTGCCCGCCGGCGCGCGCACGCCGGGCGGCGGGGCGCTCGGCGCCACCGCGCTGGCCGCGGCCCTACTGGGCGTGGGCGCCCTCGTCGTGGTCCTGCGGCACGCGGCGGGCTGACGCGGGCGCGGTCGCGCGGGGCTCAGCGCCCGTACGCCGCCAGCGAGCGGTCCGTCGGCACGATCTGCTTGCCGAGCGGCACGAGCGAGACCGGGATCATCTTGAGGTTCGCGATCGCCAGCGGGATCCCGATGATCGTGACCGCCTGCGCGAGCGCCGTCGTCAGGTGCCCGAGCACCAGCCACCAGCCGGCCACGAGGATCCAGACGACGTTGCCGATCGTCGACATCGCGCCGGCGGTGGGCCGGTCCACGATCGTCCGGCCGAAGGGCCACAGCGCGTACGACGCCATGCGGAACGACGCGATGCCGAACGGGATGGTCACGACCAGCACGCAGCAGATGATCCCGGCGACGACGTAGCCGAGCGCGAGCCACAGCCCGCCGAACACGAGCCAGATGAGGTTGAGCAGGAGCTTCACGGCACCAGCCTCGCGGACGGGACCCGTCCGCCGCATCGGGGACCTCCCCGATCCGACCCTGGTCCTGCGGCGCGCCCGGCCGCTCGACCCCGGCTCACGGCACGCGCGCCGTCCACTCCGGGTTGCCGAACTTCTCCTCGACGAGCTGCTGCGCCCGCTCCAGCTCCTCCGGCCGGAGGTCGCCGTCGACCGTCCGGTACCGCGACCGGAAGTGCGCGACGAACGCGTCGATGACCTGCTCGCGCGGCAGCCCCGTCTGGGACCGCACCGGGTCGACCCGCTTGTTCGCGCTGGTCGTCCCCTTGTCCGACAGCTTCTCGCGGCCGATGCGCAGGACCTCGAGCATCTTGTCCGCGTCGATGTCGTAGGCCATCGTCATGTGGTGCAGGACCGCCCCGCCGGCCAGGCGCTTCTGCGCGGAGCCGGCGATCTTCCCGGCCGGCGAGGCGATGTCGTTCAGGCCGGAGAACGTCGCGGTGACGCCCACGTCGGCCAGCGCACCGATCACCCAGTCGTCGAGGAACCGGTACGACTGCTCGAACGACAGGCCGTCGACCAGCGACGCCGGCACCACGAGCGAGAACGTGATGCAGTTGCCGGCCTCCATGAACATGGCGCCGCCGCCGGAGATCCGCCGGACCACGGTCACGTCGTGCTTCGCGGCGCCCTCGGGGTCGACCTCGTTGCGCAGCGACTGGAACGAGCCGATGAACACGGCCCGCTCGTCCCACTCCCAGAACCGCAGCGTCGGGCCGCGCCGGCCCGCGGCGAGCTCCTCGGTCAGCACCTGGTCGAGCGCGCCCAGCACGGCGGGCGGCAGCGGGCCGGGGTGGATGAGCTCGAAGGTGTGGTCCTGCCAGGACGTCGCGTGGCCCAGCGCGCGCCGCACGGCGATCGCCACGGCCTCGGGCGTGAAGCCGACCATGTGCACGGGCGCGTCGAAGCGGCCGTCGGACTCGGCGCGGCGCAGCCCCTCCTCGATCGCCGCCGTCAGGTCGGCCACCCGCGCGTCCGCAGGGCGCCCCCGCAGGGACTCGTCGATGACCGCCAGGGCGGCGTCGGGCTCGAGGAAGAAGTCGCCGCTGACGCTCACCTCGGTGAGCGACCCGCCTGCCACCTCCACGTCCGCTGCCACGAGCTTGCCGCCGGGGACCTTGTACTCGCCACGCACGGTCCCGATCCTAGGCCCCGGACCGGCGTGGTCGTCGGGGACCTCGACGTGGTGCCCCGGCCGGGGAGCGCAGCGCCCGCCACAGCGCCGCCCACTGCTCGGGCCGCAGGTCGCGCGGCAGCGCCCGCGCCGGCACGCCCGCGTCCGACAGCGCGCGCCGGGCGGCCGGGGCCGGGACCCGCGCCGCCCCCGCGAGCACCTGGTCCAGGCCACGCCCCGCCCCGGTGAACACGGCGCCGACGAACCGCTGGTAGCCGTCCCGCTCGCCCGGGTCGACCAGCGGGCGGTCGCGCCGGTCGACCGTGAGCAGACCGCCGTCGACCGACGGCCGGGGCCGGAACGCGTCCGCGGGCACCCGGCCGCGCAGCGCGACCTCGAACCACGGGTCGGTCTGCGCGGTGAGCAGGGTGCGCCCCCCGACGCCCGCGCGCTTGCGGGCCACCTCCCACTGGGTGAGCAGCACGGCGTGCCGCCACCGGCCGTGGTGCAGCAGGCGGCGCAGCAGCGGCGTCGTCAGGTGGAACGGGATGTTGCCGACCACCACCGGCCGGTCCAGCGGGACGCGCAGCGCGTCGGCGCACAGCACGGTCGCGCCGGGCACCCGGGCGCGCAGCCGGTCGGCGCGGTGCGGGTCGAGCTCGACGGCGAGGACGTCGCGGCCGAGAGCGGCGAGCGGCCGGGTCAGCGCGCCGTCGCCGGCGCCGATCTCGAGGACCGGCCCGTCGGTGGCGCCGACCAGCCGCACGACGGCGTCGACGGTGGGGCGGTGGTGCAGGAAGTTCTGGCCGAGCTCGTGCCGGCCGCCGTGGGGGTGTCGCACGGGAGGTGCTCCAGTCGCAGGCAGGACGGAGCACCCGGAGGGGCGGGAGGGTTCTCGGCCCGGCTCCGGGTGCTCGGGGGCATCCGGAGGCGACGACCGGTCGGACGGCCGGCCGCGCTCAGGCGGTCCGGGGGCGTGCGACGGCCGCGGCGGCCGCGCTGCTCAGCGTTCCCATGCGGGCGACGGTACGGGGCGCCCGGGCGCGGGCGCACGGCGATTTCCGGTCGGACGGCGGCGGGCCGCGGCGACCAGCCGCGTCACCTGCGCGGCCGTCGCGGTGAGGTGCGCGGCGGTGGTCGCCGGGTCGAGCGCCTCCGCCGCCGGGAGCGGCCGCGGGTGCACGGGGAGCACCGCGTCGAACGGCCCCGCCGCGGCGTCCCCGCGCACGTCGACGGCGCCCGCGAGCGCCACCACCACGGCCCCCGCGGCGCGCCCGAGCGCCGCCACACCGGCCGGTGTCTTGCCGCGGGCCGTCTGCGCGTCGAACCGTCCCTCGCCCGTCAGCACCAGGTCGGCGCCCGCGAGCGCCTCCTCCAGCCGAGCGGCGCGGGCCACGTGCGCGAACCCCGCCTCCCGGCGCGCGCCGAGGGCGAGCAGCGCCGCGCCGAGCCCCCCGGCGGCACCCGCCCCGGGGACGCCCGCGACCGCGCGCCCGCGGGCCGCCAGCGCCGAGCCCCACGCGACGAGCCGGTCGTCCAGGTGGGCGACCTGCGCGGGCGTCGCACCCTTCTGCGGGCCGAACACGTGCGCCGCGCCCGCGGGCCCGTGCAGCGGGCTGTCGACGTCGGTGAGCACGACGAGGTCGACCGCACCGAGGTCCGGCAGGGCGTCGAGCGACCCGAAGTCCCACAGCGGGTTGGTGCCGAGGTCACCGAGCGGCGACCCGTCCCGGGAGCGGGCCGCGCCGCCCAGCGCCAGCAGCAGCCCCAGGCCGCCGTCCGTGCACGCCGTGCCGCCGAGCGCGACGACCACCCGGCGCGCGCCCCCGTCGACCGCGTGCCGGAGCAGGAGGCCGAGCCCCGCGGAGCCGGCCCGAGGGGGCAGGTCGGGGCCGACGTCGACCTGGCCGAGCCCGACGCAGGAGGCGGCCTCGACGACGGCGGTCGGGCCGGCGGCGGTCCGGTCGGCGGCGGTCCGGCCGGCGGCGCGACCGGGGCCGCCCGCGCGCTCGTCGCCCCCGGGCCCGCCCGCCGGCCCCGCGTCGTCCCCGTCCAGCACCGCGTACGCCGCGTCCACCGGCCGGCCGACCGCGTCGACGACCGGCGCGACCACCCGGCGCCCCGGCCGGGCGGCGAGCAGGGCGTCGACGGTCCCCTCGCCCCCGTCCGCGACCGGCACGACGCGCACCGACCCTCCGGGGTCCGCGGCGCGCACGCCCGCTGCGGCCGCCTCCCCGGCGCGCGCGCTCGAGAGACACCCCTTGAACGCGTCCACCGCGACGACCACCCTCACGGCCCCAGCATGCCGGAGCCCCGTGTCAGCGCGGCGCGACGCCCCGGTTCCGCAGGCCCCAGATCGCCGAGTCCGTCAGCGCCTCCCACGACGCCTCGATGAGGTTCGGCCCCACCCCCACGGTGCTCCACGCGGTCTGCCCGTCCGTGGTCTCGATGAGCACCCGGGTCACCGCGTCGGTGCCGTGCATCGCGTCGAGGATGCGCACCTTGAAGTCGATGAGCTCGAACTCCGCCAGCTCCGGGTACACCCGCTGGAGCGCCAGGCGCAGGGCGTGGTCCAGGGCGTTGACCGGGCCGTTGCCCTCGCCGGTGGCGACGATGCGCTCACCCCCGGCGTGCAGCTTCACGGTCGCCTCGGCCGTCGCCGGTGTGCCGCGGGACCCCGCCCGCTCGACGATCGTGCGCCAGGACTCGACCCGGAAGTACGCGGGCCGTCCGCCCTCGACCTCCTCGGCGAGCAGCAGCTCGAACGACGCGTCCGCCGCGTCGTACGTGTAGCCCTGGGCCTCGGCGTCCTTGACGCGCTGGGTGACCCGCGTCAGCACCTCGTCCTGCCCGGCCAGGTCGAACCCGAGCTCCCGGCCCTTGAGCTCGACCGAGGCGCGCCCCGCCATCTCCGAGACGAGCATCCGCATGTCGTTCCCGACGGCCTGCGGGTCGATGTGCTGGTACAGGTCCGGGTCGACGCGGATCGCCGAGGCGTGCAGCCCCGCCTTGTGCGCGAAGGCGCTGACCCCGACGTAGGGCTGGCGGGCGAACGGCGCGATGTTGGTGATCTCGCTGATCTGGTGGGCGATGCGCGACATCTCCGCCAGGCCGCCGGAGCCGTCCGGCGGCGGGGCGAGCACGCTGCGACCGGTCTTGAGCTCCAGGTTCGCGACGACCGACAGCAGCTCGGCGTTGCCCGTGCGCTCCCCGTAGCCGTTCACGGTGCCCTGCACGTGCACCGCGCCCGCCTCGACGGCCGCGAGGGTGTTCGCCACCGCGCAGCCGGAGTCGTTGTGCGCGTGGACGCCGAGGCGCACCAGCGGGTCCGCCGTGCCGAGCGCGGCCCGCAGGTCGCGGATCACGTCGGCGACGTGGGTGGGGAGCATGCCGCCGTTGGTGTCGCACAGCACGACGGTCTCCGCGCCGGCCTCGGCCGCCGCGAGCACGACGTCGCGGGCCGCTGCGGGGTCGTGCCGGAACCCGTCGAAGAAGTGCTCCGCGTCGACGACCACCCGGCGGCCCTCCCCGACGAGCAGCCGGACGGAGTCCGCGACCATCGCCAGGTTCTCCGCGACCGTGGTGCGCAGCGCCCGCTCCACGTGCCGGGAGTCGCTCTTCGCGACCAGCGTCACGACCGGGGCCTCCGAGTCGAGCAGCGCCCGCAGCTGCGGGTCGTCCCAGGCCCGCACGCCGGGCTTGCGGGTCGCGCCGAACGCCGCCAGGACGGCGTGCCGCAGGTCCAGCTCCTTGGCCGCGCGGGCGAAGAACTCCGTGTCCTTCGGGATCGCGCCCGGCCACCCGCCCTCGATGTAGCCGACGCCCAGCTCGTCCAGCAGCGGGGCGATCGCCAGCTTGTCGGCGACGGAGAGGTTCATGCCCTCCTGCTGGGCGCCGTCGCGCAGGGTGGTGTCGTAGACGTCGAACGCGCCCGGGCCGTCCGCCACGGGGTGGGCGGCGCCGGTGCGCGGCAGCGAGGCGGGGGCGTCGTCGCGGGGTGCAGAGGTCACGGTCGGGCTTCTCTCGGCGAGGAGGACGGTGCGAGCCGGGTGAGCGTGTGGGCGTGCGGCAACAAAAAGACCCCCCGGGTTCGGGAGGTCGGCGCGTCCGCGGGGGTGGGCGGACGCGCTAGGCGATGACGATCGGGTGACGAACGGTCATGTGCGCCATCGTGGCACACGTCACGCGCGCCGTCAGCCCCGTCCACCCCCGCGGACGCGCCGACCTCCCGAACCCGGGGGGTCTTTTTGTTGCCGCACGCCCACACGCTCACCCGGCTCGCAC
>JACXUT010000017.1 GCA_014763765.1 Micrococcales bacterium | reverse complement strand
CGGGCTGCGACGGCCACTAGCATCGACGCTCGATGCGTCCCGCAGCGACCGGTCCCCACCCCGTGGACAGAGTCGTCCGGTCCTGTGGACAACGCCGCACCTGAGGGGGCCTCCAGCCGCCGCGACGGCCGGGATCCGGCGTGAACCCGCGTGACCCACAGGTGTGGACAAGTCTGTGGACGCACGGACGGGGCGTGCGACACTCGACCACGCGACTCACGACGGCAGCGACGAGGTACAGGTGTCAGGACAGGACGATCAGCTGGGCCAGGTCTGGTCGGCCGCCATGGCGCAGCTCGAGGTGAGCCCCGACATCACCCCCCGTCAGCTCGCGTTCGTGCGGCTGGCGAAGCCGCTCGGCCTGCTCGACGGCACGATGCTGCTGGCGGTCGGCAACGACCTCACCAAGGACTACCTGGAGACGCGCGTCCGCCAGGAGGTCACGGAGGCGCTGGCCGCGGCGCTCGGCCGCGAGGCCCGCTTCGCCATCACGGTCGACCCGTCGCTGGACGGCGGCGGCGAGGCGCTCACCGCCGGCCCGCCCCCGGCACGACCGGCGGACCAGGACGGCGACCCCGGCCCCGGTCCGGCCACGGCTGCCGAGGTCAGCGTGCCGGAGCCGGCCCGCCCCGAGCCGTTCCGTCGCGAGCCCGCCGGCCCCACCCCGAGCGTCGAGCCGGCGCGGCTCAACCCGAAGTACCTGTTCGAGACCTTCGTCATCGGCTCGTCCAACCGCTTCGCGCACGCCGCCGCGGTGGCCGTCGCCGAGGCACCCGCGAAGGCGTACAACCCGCTGTTCATCTACGGCGACTCCGGGCTCGGCAAGACGCACCTGCTGCACGCGATCGGCCACTACGCGCGCAACCTGTACCCGTCGGTCCGCGTGCGCTACGTGAACTCCGAGGAGTTCACGAACGACTTCATCAACTCCATCGGCGAGGGCAAGGCCGGCGCGTTCCAGCGCCGCTACCGCGAGGTGGACGTCCTGCTCATCGACGACATCCAGTTCCTGCAGGGCAAGGAACAGACGATGGAGGAGTTCTTCCACACGTTCAACACCCTGCACAACGCGAACAAGCAGGTCGTGATCACCTCCGACCTGCCGCCGAAGCAGCTCAACGGCTTCGAGGACCGCATGCGGTCGCGGTTCGAGTGGGGACTCATCACGGACGTGCAGCCGCCGGACCTCGAGACGCGGATCGCGATCCTGCGCAAGAAGTCCGCGAACGACAAGCTGCAGGCGCCCGACGACGTGCTGGAGTACATCGCGTCGAAGATCTCCACGAACATCCGCGAGCTCGAGGGCGCCCTCATCCGGGTGACGGCGTTCGCGAACCTCAACCGGCAGCAGGTGGACCTCTCGCTGGCGGAGATCGTGCTGAAGGACCTCATCACCGACGAGGACCAGGCCGACATCACGGCGACGGCGGTCATCGGCCAGACCGCGGCGTACTTCGGCCTGACGATCGAGGACCTGTGCGGCTCGTCGCGCTCCCGGGTGCTGGTCACGGCCCGGCAGATCGCCATGTACCTGTGCCGGGAGCTCACGGACCTGTCGCTGCCGAAGATCGGCCAGGCGTTCGGCGGCCGCGACCACACGACCGTCATGCACGCGAACCGGAAGATCCGGGAGCTCATGGCGGAGCGCCGCTCGATCTTCAACCAGGTCACCGAGCTGACCAACCGCATCAAGCAGGAGAGCCGCGGCTGAGCCGTCGCCGCCGTTCCCGCACGACCCCCACCAGGACCCCCACCAGGACCCCCGCCCGGACGCCCGCGCGGGGGTCCTGCGCGTCCCGGGCCGGAGGTCCCGTGTCTCAGCCTCAACCAGAGCACGAAGGAGCGGTGGGACGATTACTCACACCTGTGGACGAGTCTGTGGATACCGGTGGATGACCCCCTCAGTTCGTGTGGACGCGTCCTACGGGTTCTGGGGACGCAGAAGGACGCCGCGGGCTCCGTCCCCGTCCGGCTGCGTCGTCCCCAGCGGGTCCACAGCGTTCGTGCACATGCGGATCGGGCGTCTGACCTGGGACGACGTCGTCGGTCCCCAGGTTCCACAGAAGCGAAGACGACGACGACCGTTACCCAGGAAGAAGATCCACAACCCGTCAGTGCTCTGCCGGGCGCTCCGCGGACCGTCCGCCCGTGCACCGGCCCCGGACCGCTCACGGGCTCTTGCGTCCGCCCCTGGGGACGACGTCGGGACGGCCGGATCCGTCGTCAGGAGGCTCCCGGACGAGCCCGCCGTCGGCCGGCACCCGACCGCGCACGCCACGACCGCCCTCCGGTGCCGTCCTGACGAACGCCAGAGGCCCGCGACGCTCATCCACAGCCCCCGTTCGTCGGTACCGGAGGCCTGGTCACTCGCGTAGTGTTCGGGGGACCCCTGAGCGCCCTCGACGCGCCCCGCGGGGGTCGCCGAGCACCGAGCAGCACCAGCAGGGATCCTCCGATCCCCCGACCGAGAGGGTGGGGCATGAAGTTCCGCGTCGAACGCGACGTCCTCGCAGAAGCCGTCACGTGGATCGCCCGCAGCCTGCCCACCCGTCCCCCGGTCCCCGTCCTGGCCGGCGTCCGCATCGAGGCGGACACCGACGGCACGCTCCGTCTCGCGAGCTTCGACTACGAGGTGTCCGCGCGCTCCGAGATCCCGGCCGACGTCAGCGAGCCGGGCACCGTCCTGGTGTCGGGGCGCCTGCTCGCCGAGATCTCCCGCGCCCTGCCCGACAAGCCGGTGGACGTGTCGCTCGACGGCACGAAGGTCTCCGTCACCTGCGGCGCCAGCCGCTTCACCCTGCTGACGATGCCCGTCGAGGACTACCCGCAGCTGCCCGCCATGCCCCCGCTCAGCGGCACGGTGGACGGCGACGAGCTCACCCGCGCGGTCGCCCAGGTGACCGTCGCGGCCAGCCGTGACGACACCCTCCCCCTGCTCACCGGCGTGCGCGTGGAGATCGAGGGCGAGAAGGTCACGCTCCTGGCGACCGACCGCTACCGCCTGGCGCTGCGTGAGATGACGTGGAAGCCCGCCTTCCCGGACGCCTCGGAGGTCGCGCTCGTCCGCGCGCGCACGCTGTCCGACGCCGCGAAGTCGCTCGGCGCCTCCGGCTCGGTGACCGTCGGCCTCGCCACCGGCCAGGGCGTCGACCTCATCGGGTTCGAGGCCGGCGGCCGCCACACGACGTCGCTGCTCGTCGACGGCGACTACCCGGCCGTGCGCCGGCTGTTCCCGGACGAGTCGCCCATCCACGCCGTGGTCAACACCCAGCTGCTGGCGGACGCGGCGAAGCGCGTCGCCCTCGTGGCCGAGCGCAACACGCCGATCCGCCTGACGTTCACCGAGGGCCAGGTCGTCCTCGACGCCGGCCAGGGCGACGACGCGCAGGCGTCCGAGGCGCTCGAGGCGACGCTCGTCGGCGAGGACATCGCCGTGGCGTTCAACCCGCAGTTCCTGCTCGACGGACTCGGCGCGCTCACGACGTCGTTCGTGCGGCTGTCGTTCACGCACCCCAACAAGCCGGTGGAGTTCACGGGCCAGGAGTCGCTCGAGGGCGAGGACCTCAAGGACTACCGCTACCTGCTGGTCCCCATCCGCTTCGCCTCCTGACGCCGGGCCGGCCACAGGCCGGCCACCGGCCGGTGTGACAGGCGAGGCACCCGGCATCGGTCGTCAACACCGGGACGCCGCAGGACAATGGCGGACGAACACCACGTCCTGGACCTGCCCGCAGGGGCGGGGGACGTGCGGGCGACGAGAGGTGGAGCGATGCGGATCGGCCTGGTGGGTCTGGGCAGGATGGGCGCGAACATGCGCGACCGGATGCGGCGCGCAGGGATCGAGGTCACGGGGTACGACCGGAACCCGGAGGTCTCCGACGTCGCGTCGCTGGCCGACCTGGTCGCCGCCCTGCCCGAGGGCGACCGCGTCGTCTGGGTCATGGTCCCGGCCGGTGAGGTCACGCACGGCGTGATCGAGGAGCTCGCGGGCCTGCTCGGCGCCGGCGACCTCGTCATCGACGGCGGCAACTCGTACTTCGGCGACGACAAGGGGCACGCCGCGCAGCTCGGCGAGCGGGGGATCCACTTCGTCGACGTCGGCGTCTCGGGCGGCGTGTGGGGGCTCGCCAACGGCTACGGCCTCATGGTCGGCGGTGACGCCGAGCAGGTCGCGCGCGTGATGCCGGTGTTCGACGCGCTGCGTCCCGAGGGCCCCCGCGAGGAGGGCTTCGTGCACGCGGGCGCGGTGGGTGCCGGGCACTACGCGAAGATGGTGCACAACGGCATCGAGTACGGCCTGATGCAGGCGTACGCCGAGGGCTACGAGCTGCTGGCGGCCAAGGACATCGTCACGGACGTGGCCGGCACCATGAAGGCCTGGCAGCGCGGCACCGTCGTGCGGTCCTGGCTGCTGGAGCTGCTGGTCAAGGCGCTCGAGGAGGACCAGGACTTCGAGGCGATCGACGACTGGGTCGCGGACTCCGGCGAGGGCCGGTGGACGGTCGACGAGGCGATCGAGGCCGCGGTCCCGCTCCCGGTCATCACGGCCGCGCTGTTCGCCCGGTTCCAGTCCCGCCAGGAGGAGTCGCCGGCCATGAAGGCCGTCGCCGCGCTGCGCCAGCAGTTCGGCGGGCACGCCGTCCGCGCCGCGGGCGCCCCGATCTCCGGCGACGCCCCGTCGGGCGTGCGCTCGGAGGGCTGACGCCGCGTCGATGTACGTCTCGCACCTGTCCCTGACGGACTTCCGGTCGTACCACCAGGTCGACCTGACCTTCGAGCCGGGGATCACCGCGCTCGTCGGGCCGAACGGGCAGGGCAAGACGAACCTCGTCGAGGCGATCGGGTACGTCTCGACGTTCTCGAGCCACCGCGTGCCGACCGACGCCCCGCTCGTGCGGGCGGGCGCGCCGGCGGCCGTGGTGCGCTCGCGCATCGTCCGCGCGCAGGACGACGGGTCCGAGCGGGCGCTGGTGATCGACATCCAGCTCGGGTCGGGCCGGTCCAACCGCGTGAAGCTCAACGGCGCGCCGTCGCGGGCCCGCGACGTGGTCGGCGCGCTGCGGTCGGTGCTGTTCGCGCCGGAGGACCTCGCGCTGGTGAAGGGGGACCCGGACGGCCGCCGACGCTTCGTGGACGAGCTGGCGGTGCAGGTCACGCCGCGGCTCGCGGGTGTGTTCTCCGAGTACGACCGCGTGGTGCGGCAGCGCACCGCGCTGCTGAAGTCGGCGGCCGGCTACCGCGGCTCCCGCGCGAACCTCGACCTGAGCACGCTGGACGTCTGGGACGCGAAGCTGGCGGAGCTCGGGGCCCGGGTGGTCGTGGCCCGGCAGGCGGTGGTGACGGCCCTCGACCCGTACGTGGGCGACGCGTACGAGCGCGTGAGCGAGGGCCAGGGGGCGGCCCGCGTGGACTACCGGTCGTCGCTCGCGTCGACCCTCGGGGCCGGGGAGGACGCCGACCCCGCTCCCCGGGCACCCGGCGCCGGGCCGCACGCCGGCGCGGGGCACGCCGAGGTCGAGGCGCAGATGCTCGAGGCCCTGGCGCGCGTCCGCCCGAAGGAGCTGGAGCGCGGCGTCTGCCTGGTCGGCCCGCACCGCGACGACCTGACGCTCGTGCTGGGCGACCTCCCGGCGAAGGGCTACGCCAGCCACGGCGAGTCCTGGTCGTTCGCCCTGGCGCTGCGGCTCGCGTCGTACGACCTGCTCACGCACGGCCCGCGCACGGGGACGGACGACGACCCGGCGGCGCTCTGGGTCGCGGACAGCGGGCCGGACGGCGAGCCGGTGCTCATGCTCGACGACGTGTTCGCCGAGCTCGACGCCCGGAGGCGGGCGCGCCTGGCGGAGATGGTCGCCGGGGCGCGGCAGGTGTTCGTCACGGCGGCTGTGCCGGGCGACGTCCCGGACCGCCTGGCGGGCGCGCGGTTCGACGTGCTGGCGTCGGAGGTCGCCCGTGTCGTCGCCTGACGTCCCGGGCGGGACCGACCCCGAGGACCCGGCCGGAGGGCCGGCCGCCGGTGACGCACCCGACGCCTCGACCGGCTCCCCCGCGCTCGACCCCGCCGTCCCCGTCTGCGAGCAGCTCGACGTCACACCGCCCGCCCAGATGGCCCGCACCTCCCTCGCGCGGTTCCGTGCGGTCGCCCGCTCGAAGGGGTACCGCCCCGGCGAGCAGGCGCGCGGCCGCTCGCCCCTGTCGCCGACCGAGCGCGGGGGCCCCGGCCTGCACCCCCGCGACCCGCAGACGGTGTCCAGCACGATGGCCTCGCTGTTCCGCGACCGCGGCTGGGTGCAGGAGGTGTCCGTCGGCGGGGTGATCGGCCGCTGGCGGGACGTCGTGGGCGACCAGATCGCCGACCACTGCACGCCGGAGACGTTCACCGAGGGGGTGCTGGTGGTGCGGACGGACTCCTCGGCGTGGGCCCAGCAGCTCAAGCTGCTCGCGCCGCAGCTGGTCCGGCGGCTGTCGGAGGACGTCGGCGAGGGCGTGGTCCAGGAGGTCAGGGTGCTGGGGCCGGCCGGTCCGGGCTTCGGCCGCGGCAGGCGCTCGGTGCGCGGGCGCGGCGCGCGGGACACCTGGGGCTGACCCCGCGGGACGGGCCCGCGGGAACGCATCCACAGGCCCGCGGTTCGACGGGGGTTCCGGCGCGGGGCCGGGTACACTGTGGAGTGACATCCTGGCGCGTCTGCGCCGGTCCAGGACGCACGATCTCCGTCGTCGTGGAGTGATCCGCTCTCCCGCCGGGCAGAGGGGCGCCTCCGCCGCGTGTGAGAACTGAGGAGCACCACCGCCCGTGGCTGACCAGAGCCCCTCCACCGGACCTGCCGTCGACGACCCGAACGCACCGGCGAGGGCGGTGGACGGGACTCCCGCCTACGACGCCTCCGCGATCACGGTGCTCGAGGGCCTCGAGGCCGTCCGCAAGCGTCCCGGCATGTACATCGGCTCCACCGGTGAGCGCGGCCTGCACCACCTCGTCTACGAGGTCGTCGACAACTCGGTCGACGAGGCGCTCGCCGGCTACTGCGACCACATCGAGGTCACGCTGCTCGCCGACGGCGGGGTGCGCGTGGTCGACAACGGCCGTGGCATCCCCGTCGCGATCCACCCGACCGAGGGCCGCCCGACGGTCGAGGTCGTCATGACCATCCTGCACGCGGGCGGCAAGTTCGGCGGCGGCGGCTACGCGGTCTCCGGCGGTCTGCACGGCGTCGGCATCTCCGTCGTCAACGCCCTGTCGACGCGGGTCCAGACCGTCGTCAAGCGCGACGGCTACACGTGGGAGCAGGACTTCGAGGACGGCGGCAAGCCGGCCGGCGAGCTCCGCCGCGGCGAGCCCACGCAGGAGACCGGCACGTCGCAGACGTTCTGGGCCGACCCCGGCATCTTCGAGACCGTCGACTACGACTTCGAGACGCTGCGCTCGCGGTTCCAGCAGATGGCGTTCCTCAACAAGGGCCTGCGGATCACGCTCACGGACGAGCGCCCGCAGCACGCCGACACCGAGGACGAGGTCGCGGGGAGCGACGACGCGGCCCCGGCCGCCGCCCGCACGGTGGTCTACAAGTACGACGGCGGCCTGGTCGACTACGTCAAGCACCTGAACTCCGCGAAGAAGGTCGACCTGGTGCACCCCGAGGTCATCGACTTCGAGGCCGAGGACACCGAGCGCAAGATCTCGGTCGAGATCGCGCTGCAGTGGACGAGCGCGTACTCCGAGTCGGTGCACACGTACGCCAACACGATCTCGACCACCGAGGGCGGCACGCACGAGGAGGGCTTCCGCGCGGCGATGACCTCGCTGGTCAACCGCTACGCGCGCGACAAGGGCATCCTCAAGGACAAGGACGACAACCTCACGGGCGACGACATCCGCGAGGGCCTGACGGCGGTCATCTCGGTCAAGCTCGGCGAGCCGCAGTTCGAGGGCCAGACCAAGACCAAGCTCGGCAACACCGAGGCCAAGACGTTCGTGCAGCGCGTCGTCAACGAGCAGCTCGGCGACTGGCTGGACTCGCACCCGACCGAGGCGCGGGACGTCATCCGCAAGGCCATCCAGGCCAGCCAGGCACGCATCGCCGCCCGCAAGGCGCGCGAGGCCACCCGCCGCAAGGGCCTGCTCGAGTCGAACTCGATGCCCGGCAAGCTCAAGGACTGCCAGTCCAACAACCCGGCCGAGTGCGAGATCTTCATCGTCGAGGGCGACTCCGCCGGCGGCTCGGCGGTCCGCGGGCGCAACCCGCAGACCCAGGCGATCCTCCCGCTGCGCGGCAAGATCCTCAACGTCGAGCGGGCCCGCCTCGACCGGGCGCTCGGCAACGCCGAGGTCCAGGCGCTCATCACGGCGTTCGGCACCGGCATCGGCGAGGACTTCGACCTGTCGAAGCTGCGGTACCACAAGATCGTGCTCATGGCCGACGCCGACGTCGACGGCCAGCACATCCGCACGCTGCTGCTGACGCTGCTGTACCGGTACATGCCCGAGCTGATCCTCAAGGGCCACGTGTACATGGCGCAGCCCCCGCTGTTCCGCATCAAGTGGTCGAACGCCCCGCACGACTACGTGTACTCCGACCGGGAGCGGGACGCCGTGCTCGCCGACGGCCAGGCGAACGGCAAGCGGATCCCCAAGGACAACGGGATCCAGCGCTACAAGGGTCTGGGCGAGATGGACTACTCGGAGCTCTGGGAGACCACCATGTCCCCCGAGCACCGCACCCTGCTGCAGGTCACCCTCGACGAGGCGGCCGCGGCGGACGAGATCTTCTCCGTGCTCATGGGCGAGGACGTCGAGTCCCGCCGCTCGTTCATCCAGCGCAACGCGCGCGACGTGCGGTTCCTCGACATCTGACCTGCCCGACCCGCCCGGCCGGCTGCGTGCGTGCCGGGCCCCGTCCCACCGAAGGACCCTGACCTGTGACAGAGCTGACCGGCGACAACATCGAGCACGGCCGCATCGACCAGGTGGACCTGCAGCTCGAGATGCAGCGGTCCTACCTGGACTACGCGATGGCCGTCATCGTGGGCCGCGCGCTCCCGGACGTCCGCGACGGCCTCAAGCCGGTGCACCGCCGCGTCCTGTACGCCATGTACGACGGCGGCTACCGCCCGGACCGCCAGTTCTCGAAGTGCTCGCGCGTCGTCGGCGACGTCATGGGCAAGTACCACCCGCACGGCGACACGGCGATCTACGACGCCCTGGTCCGCCTGGTGCAGGACTGGTCGCTGCGGTACCCGCTGGTCGCCGGCCAGGGCAACTTCGGCTCCCCCGGTGACGACCCGGCCGCCGCCCCGCGGTACACCGAGTGCAAGATGGCCCCGCTCGCCATGGAGATGGTGCGGGACATCGACGAGGACACCGTCGACTTCCAGGACAACTACGACGGCCGCACCCAGGAGCCGTCGATCCTGCCCTCGCGGTTCCCGAACCTGCTGGTCAACGGCTCCGCGGGCATCGCGGTCGGCATGGCGACCAACATCCCGCCGCACAACCTGCGCGAGGTCGCGGAGGGCGTGCGCTGGCACCTCGACAACCCCGAGGCGTCCAAGGAGGAGCTGCTCGCGGCCCTCCTCACGCGTATCAAGGGGCCGGACTTCCCGACCGGCGCGACGATCCTCGGCCACAAGGGCATCGAGGAGGCGTACCGCACGGGCCGCGGCTCCATCACGATGCGCGCGGTCGTCGAGGTCGAGGAGATCCAGGGCCGCATCTGCCTGGTCGTCACCGAGCTGCCGTACCAGGTCAACCCGGACACCCTCGCGAAGAAGATCGCCGACCTGGTCCGTGAGAACCGCGTCCAGGGCATCGCCGACATCCGCGACGAGACCTCGGGCCGCACCGGCCAGCGCCTGGTCATCGTGCTCAAGCGCGACGCGGTCGCCAAGGTCGTGCTGAACAACCTGTACAAGCACACCCAGCTGCAGGACACGTTCGGCGCGAACATGCTCGCGCTGGTCGACGGCGTGCCGCGCACGCTCAGCCTCGACGCGTTCATCCGGCACTGGACCACCCACCAGCTCGACGTCATCGTCCGGCGGACCAGCTTCCGGCTGCGCAAGGCCGAGGAGCAGATCCACATCTACCGCGGCTACCTCAAGGCGCTCGACGCGCTGGACGAGGTCATCGCGCTCATCCGCCGCTCCCCCGACGCCGACGAGGCCCGCACCGGCCTCATGGAGCTCCTGGACATCGACGAGGTCCAGGCGAACGCGATCCTCACCCTCCAGCTGCGCCGGCTCGCCGCGCTCGAGCGGCAGAAGATCCTCGACGACTACGCCAAGCTCGAGCAGGAGATCCTGGGCTACCGCGCGATCCTCGAGTCCCCGGAGCGGCAGCGCGGGATCGTCCGCGACGAGATGGACGAGATCGTCGACAAGTACGGCGACGAGCGCCGCACCACGATCCTGCCGTTCGACGGCGAGGTGTCGGTCGAGGACCTCATCGCCGAGGAGGAGATGGTCGTCACCATCACCCGCGGCGGCTACGCGAAGCGCACCCGGTCGGACAGCTACCGGGCGCAGCGGCGCGGCGGCAAGGGCGTCCGCGGCGCGCAGCTGCGCGAGGACGACATCGTCGACCACTTCTTCGTCACCACGACGCACCACTGGCTGCTGTTCTTCACCAACCTCGGCCGGGTGTACCGCGCGAAGGCGTACGAGCTGCCCGAGGGCGGCCGCGACGCCAAGGGCCAGCACGTCGCGAACCTGCTGGCGTTCCAGCCGGGCGAGAAGATCGCCCAGGTCCTGGACCTGCGCGACTACGACCAGGCGGAGTACCTGGTGCTCGCCACCAAGCGCGGCCTGGTCAAGAAGACCCGCCTGACCGAGTACGACTCCAACCGGTCCGGCGGCGTCATCGCGATCAACCTCCGCGAGGACGAGAACGGCCTGCCGGACGAGCTGGTCTCGGCCCGCATCGTCGACTCGGTGAACGACCTGATCCTCGTCTCCCGCAAGGGCCAGTCGCTGCGGTTCACGGCCACCGACGAGGCGCTGCGCCCCATGGGACGCGCGACGTCCGGCGTCACGGGCATGAAGTTCCGCGCGGACGACGAGCTGCTGGCCATGGACGTCGTCCGCGAGGAGGCGTTCCTGTTCACGGTGACCCAGGGCGGCATCGCCAAGCGCACCGCGCTGACCGTGGAGAACTACCGCGTGCAGGGCCGCGGCGGTCTCGGCATCAAGGTCGCGAACCTGCCGGAGGCGAACGGCGACCTGGTCGGCGCCCTCGTCACCGACGCGGACGACGAGGTGCTGGTCATCATGGAGCGCGGCAAGATCGTGCGCTCCGCCACCTCCGAGGTGAACGCGACCGGCCGCACGACGCAGGGCGTCATCTTCGCGAAGCCCGACAACGGCGACCGGATCATCGCCGTCGCGCGCAACATCGAGCGTCACCTCGGCGACGAGGCGGGTACCGTGGGGTCGACGGGCGAGCCGGACGTGGCATCCGCTGCCCTCGAGGACACCAGCGCCACCACAGCTCCGGAAGCCCCGGTGGCTGACGAGACCTCCGAGGAGGATGCGTGAGCGACACGCCTCCGTCGATCCCGCCGCGCAAGGCCGGGGACGCGTCCGAGAAGCCGTCGGGCGGCCGCACGGCCACCGAGACCTCGCCGCGCGGCGCCGGGTCCACGCAGGCCACGCCCACCGCGCCCCGCGGCTCGGCGTCCGCCCCGGCCAGGCCCGCGAGCGGCAAGCCCGCGACCTCGGGCAAGCCCGCCGGTGCGCCCTCCGGGCCGGCGGCGCCGTCCGCCTCCCCCGCCGGCGGCACGGCCTCCGGCACCGCGACCGCCACGAAGCCGGCGGCGCGCCCCGCGCGTGACGCCGACGCCGCGGCCGCCCCGCGCCCGTCGCTGAGCGGCTCCGGTCCGCGGCGCGTCCGGCTCGCGATCTCCCGGGTGGACCCGTGGTCGGTCATGAAGCTGTCGTTCCTCATGTCCGTCGCGATCGGCATCATGATCGTCGTCGCGGCCGCGGTGGTGTGGCTGACGCTCGACGGGCTCGAGGTGTTCGCCAAGCTCAACGGCCTGATCGTCGAGATCCTCGCGGACTCCGACTTCAACCTCATGCAGTACGTCGAGTTCGACCGGGTCATCTCGGTGGCGA
This sequence comes from Micrococcales bacterium, assembly GCA_014763765.1. Classification (GTDB taxonomy): domain Bacteria; phylum Actinomycetota; class Actinomycetes; order Actinomycetales; family Cellulomonadaceae; genus Cellulomonas. Next base: position 17,565 of record JACXUT010000017.1, on the reverse strand, counting down.
CGCTCGTCGCGGTCGTCGACGTCTTCCTCATCACCGCGCTGTCCACCATCGGGGCGTTCCTGTACAACATCACCGCCGCGCTGGTCGGTGGCGTGCACGTCACGATGACGGACGAGTGACCCGCGGTTTGGGCGGGCAGCCCCTGCTGGGGTAGTCTCGTCCGGCACGCCAGCCGTGCCACGGGCCTATAGCTCAGACGGTTAGAGCGCTTCCCTGATAAGGAAGAGGTCAGAGGTTCAAGTCCTCTTAGGCCCACTCCCGAGCCCTGGGGGGAACCCGTGAAGAAGCTCCTTCTCCTGACGGCCGTGGCCGTCGCGGGATACGTCGCCTGGACGCGGTACGCCGCCGAGCGCGACGACCGGGACCTGTGGGCCGAGGTCACCGACCCGGTCGAGTAGGGCTCGCCCACGCAGCACCTCCCGGTGCGGCCGCACGCCGGTCGCTCACGGGGCCATGGCGCAATTGGTAGCGCACCTGCTTTGCAAGCAGGGGGTTAGGGGTTCGAGTCCCCTTGGCTCCACCACCCGGTCGCGGTCCCGCGGGACGTCCCACGCGCGGCTCCCCCCTGGCAGGTCGATGCACCCCGACGCCGCACGCGCGCGGGCTACGGTGGCCGCCATGACCGATCCCCACCCGACCGTCCCGGGCGCCACCTACCCCGGCCCGCCGGGCTCCGGGCGCACAGGCCGTGCGGCGCGGGACGCGTGGGACGTCCAGCTGCGGTGCCAGGCCGTCGTCGCCGCGCTCGCGGTCCTCGCCACCGTGGCTGTGGCCGTGGGGTCGCACGACGAGGGCGCCGCCGGCCTCATGGCGTTCGTGTGGCTCGTGCACGCGCTGGTGACGCTCGTCGTCGGGTTCCCGGTCGGCGTCGTCGTGGCGCGGCAGGTGCCGGCGGGGACGACCGCACCGCGGGCGGCTGCCTGGTTCGCGGCCGCCGGGGCCGTGACCGGCGGCCTCCTCACCCTCGCCACCGCGCCGGCGACCGCCGTCGTCTACGCGCTGCTCGGCGGGGTCGTCGCGGGCGGTGCGCGGGCCTGGGCGCACGCCCCGATCGAGCGCCGGCGCGCGGCGCGGGACGCGGCGGCGGAGCGGCCGGCCGGCGTCGTCCTGCCGCCCGGGGACCCGCAGGAGCGGGTGCCGGCGACGGACGCCGGCTGACGTCGGCCGGGGCCACGCGGCCGGGCGGACCTCCGCCGGATCAGATGAACAGGGTCGTGCCGGACCGATCCGCCGCCCCCAGGAACGAGGCCACCCCGCCGAACCGCACGCCGTCCACGAGGTCGCTCGCGGCGATGCCCATGAGGTCCATGCTCATCGTGCACGCCGTCAGCTCGGCGCCCCCGCTCACCGCGGACTCCAGGAGCTGGGGCAGGGAGGGCACGGCGTGGTCGCGCATCACCTTCTTGATCATGGCCGTGCCGGCCCCGCCCAGGTGCATCTGCGACAGGGTCAGGGAGTCCGGTCCGGAGGGCATCATCGCGGCGAGCATCCGGTCGGTGACGCCCTTGGGACGCGTCGGCGCGTCTGCCCGCCGCAGGGCGTTGAGGCCCCAGAACGTGAAGAACATCGACACCGGCTTGCCCATCGCGAGAGCGCCGTTCGCGATGATGAACGCGGCGAGCACCTTGTCGAGATCACCGCTGAACACCACGAACGACACCCCGTCCGGCGGCGCTGCCACCGGTGCGACCGGCGTGACCGCCGCCCCCGCCCGGAACCGTGCGCGGAACCCGGGACCCTCGGGCTCCATGCTCAGCAGCTCGTGCCCCTGCGCGGCCGCCCACGCCGGACCGTCCAGCGCGAACCCCGGGTCGGAGACACGGACCTCGACGTCGTCCCCGGGGGCCAGGTCCCGCACCGTCTCCGCGAGGCGCATGATCGGCCCAGGGCACGCGAGCCCGGTGCAGTCGAGCTCCACGAGCCGGCCGGTCGTCTCCCTCGCCGCCTCGGGCTCGGGCACCGTGCGTGACGCCGGCGGAGCGGCGTACGGGATCTCCGGCTCCTGCGGTGCGGGCCCGCCCGGGACGTGGTGCCACGCCCGGAACGTCGTCGACCCGCCGGACAGCGTCCGGACGTCGTCGAAGCCGCGCTGCACCAGCACCCGGTGCGCGAGGTACGACCGGAAGCCGACCGCGCAGTACAGCCGCACCGGCACCGACCGGTCCCAGCCGGCGCTCGCGTCCCGCAGAGTCGCGAGCGGGACGTTCTCGGCGCCCGGCAGGTGCCAGAGGGCGAACTCCTCGGCGGTGCGCACGTCCACGAGCCGCGCGCCGTCCACGGCCTGCGGGTAGTCCTGGGCGTACCAGAGGTCGAGGTCACCCCGGCGTGTGTTGGCCGCCACGAACGCGGCCATGTTCACCGGGTCCTTGGCCGACCCGAACGGCGGGGCGTACGCCAGCTCGGCCTCCTCCAGGTCCTCGACGGTCAGCCCGGCGCGGAGCGCGACCGCGAGGACGTCCAGCCGCTTGTCGACGCCGTCGAATCCCGAGGCCTGGCCTCCCAGCAGCCGTCCGGTGGCCGGGTCGAACAGCACCTTGAGGTGCATCATCGCGGTGCCGGGGTAGTAGCCGGCGTGACCGGACGGGTGCACGTGCACGGCGCGGTAGGGGACGCCGAGCTCCCGCAGCTGGCGCTCCGTCGCGCCGGTGCCGCCCGCCACCATGTCGAAGACCTTCACCACGGACGTGCCCTGCGTCGACCGGTAGCGGGTGTCGCGGCCGCAGATGCTCTCGGCCGCCACGCGGCCCTGCCGGTTGGCGGGCCCGGCGAGCGGCTGGAGCCAGCGTCCCGGCAGCACGGTGTGCGGGGTCTCGACCACGTCGCCCGCGGCCCAGATGTGCGGGTCGCTGGTCCGCATCTGCTCGTCCACCACGACGCCGCCGCGCTCGCCGATCTCCAGCCCTGCGTCCCGGGCGAGGCCCGCCGCCGGCCGCACGCCCACCGCGAGCACGACGAGGTCGGCGCGCAGGGTGCGCGCGGATGTGAGCTCCACGTCGACACCGCCGTCGGGCCGCGCGACGAACGCCGCGGCCGCGGTCGACAGGTGCAGCTCGACGCCGCGGCTGCGCAGGTGCTGCTCGACGGGGACGGCGATCTCCCGGTCGACCGGCGGGAGGATCTGGTCCGCCGTCTCGACCACCGCGACGCGGACGCCTCGGTGGTGCAGGTTCTCGGCGGTCTCGAGCCCGATGTACCCGGCGCCGACGACGACGGCGCGGACGGGCCCGCGCTCGCCGCGACCGTGCGCCGCCAGCGCCTCGTCGACCCGCGCCTTGATGCGGTCCATGTCGCCGACCCGGCGCAGCACCATCACCTCGGGGAGGTCGGCCCCGGGCAGCGCCGGCCGGACCGGATCGGCCCCGGGGCACAGCGCGAGGGCGTCGTAGTCCTCGGTGTACTCGCGGCCGGTGTCGCGGTCCAGTACGCGCACACGCCGGGCCGCGGGGTCGATGGCGAGGACCTCCTGGGCGACGCGGACGTCGATGTCGAGGCTCTCCCGGAGGGACGCCGGGGTCTGCAGCAGCAGCCGCTCGCGCTCCGCGATGACCTCGCCGACGTGGTACGGCAGCCCGCAGTTCGCGAACGACACGTGGCGCCCGCGCTCGAGCACGACGATCTCGGCGTGCTCGTCGAGGCGGCGTGCCCGCGCGGCCACCGAGGCGCCCGCGGCGACGCCCCCGACGACGACGATCTTCATGACCCACTCCTTCTGCCCGGTGTGCGACTCCGACCGTACCGATACCCCAGGGGGTATCAGCAGGACCTGAGTCCCCCGGTCCCGGACGCGCGACGGCCCGGCACCTGCGCGGTGCCGGGCCGTCCGGGTCGTGCTGCGGCGCGTGCCGGGTGGCTCAGGCCTCCGGCTTCTCGGCCTCCGCCGCTGCGTCGGGCTTCTTCGGCGCCGCACGGCGCTGCGTCGCCTTCTTGGTCGCCTCGCTGACCTTCTCGGTCGCGTCGGCGACGCGCTCCTCGACGTCGTCGCGGACCTCGGCGACCTTCTCGGCGGCCTTCTTGGTCGCCTCGCGGCCCCGGGCGACGGCCTCGCCGGCCGCCTCGCCGACGGCCTCGGCGGCGTCACCGGCGCGGGCGCGGAGCTGGTCGGCCGCCGGGGCCTCCGGCTCCCACGGCTCGGCCCACGGGTCCGTGGTCGTCCGCGAGCGGGTCCAGGCGAACGCCGCGGCGCCCGCGCCGGCCAGGGCCGCGACCAGGAAGAACCGCTTGGCGCCCGTGTGCTTCTTCTTCTGGGACTGCTTCGCCGCGGCGGCGACGGCCGCGGCCGCGGCGGCGGCACGGGCCTTGGAGGCGTCCGCGCCCTTGTCGGCGACGTGCTCGACCGCGGAACCGGCGCGCTCCGCGGCCTCGTTCACGGCCGCGACGAGCTTGGGCAGCAGCTCGTCGACGAGCTTGTCGTGCGCGGTGTCGATGACCGGGCCGGCCTTCACCGCGGCCTTCTCGACGCGCGGGGCCGCGGCCTTGACGCTCTCCTTGTACAGGTGGTCGATCCGCGGGATCAGCCACTCGATCGCGGCCTCGACGCGCGGCTGCGTCCACTCGACGGCGTGCCCGGCGGCGCCCTTCGCGGCGACCGCTGCCTCGGCTGCCTGCACCTTCGCGGTGGCGGCCAGCTTGCCGGCGCCGTCGGCGGCCTTGCTCCCGGCGTCCGCGAGGGCTGCGCCCACGTCGGCGGCCTGGTCCTTGAGGCGCTCGGAGGTCAGGTGGTCGGTGACGGTCTCGAGCTTGCTCCGTCGAGTCAGGAAGGCCATGTCCACACTCTCCCTCAGGGGTGGTCCGTTGACGTCCCACTCTGCCACCGTCGGGCTCTTCGCGCAGGTGGCAGGGCTGTGTTCGTCGCCCGTGAACACGGGACCCTCACGGGGTCGCCCCACGGCCCGGCGTGACAGGATGACGGGCATGCACGCGACCCTGCACACGAACCGTGGCGACATCCGCCTGGAGCTCTTCCCGAACCACGCCCCGCGGACCGTGGAGAACTTCCGCGGCCTCGCCACCGGTGAGAAGGAGTGGACCGACCCCGCGACCGGCGAGCCCCGCACCGGCACGCCGCTGTACGACGGCGTCGTCTTCCACCGTGTCATCGACGGCTTCATGATCCAGGGCGGCGACCCGCTCGGGCGCGGCACCGGCGGCCCCGGGTACACGTTCGACGACGAGATCCACCCCGAGCTGCGGTTCTCTGAGCCGTACCTGCTGGCCATGGCGAACGCGGGCCTGCGCCGCGACCCGGTCACCGGCCAGGTCGGCGGCACGAACGGCTCGCAGTTCTTCATCACCGTGACCGCGACGCCGCACCTCAACGGCAAGCACACGATCTTCGGCAAGGTGGCGGACGACGAGTCCCGCGCCGTCGTCGACGCGATCGCGACCACCCGCACCCGCCCGGGCGACCGGCCGGTCGAGGACGTCGTGATCCAGTCGGTGACCATCGAGCCCTGACGCCCCGATGACCCAGCCGCAGCCGGTCCCCGCTCCCGCTCCCCCGCCGGTCTGCCCGCGGCACCCCGACCGCATCGCCTACGTGCGGTGCCAGCGGTGCGGCAGGCCGACGTGCCCGGAGTGCCAGCGACCGGCTGCGGTGGGCATCCAGTGCGTCGACTGCGTGCGGGACGCGGCGCGTCAGACCCGTCCCGCACGCACCGCCTTCGGGGGTGCCGTCACCGGCCGCACCCCCGTGGTGACGTACACGCTCATCGCGCTGTGCGTCCTGTCGTACGTCCTCCAGCTGACCGTGCCGGGCTGGACGCAGCGCCTGGCGTTCGCGCCGGTGCTGGGGGAGACGGAGCCGTGGCGGTTCCTCACGGCGGCGTTCCTGCACTCCCAGAACCAGATCCTGCACATCGTGTTCAACATGGTGGCGCTGTGGTCCGTCGGGCCGTTCCTCGAGGCGATGCTCGGGCGGTGGCGGTTCCTCGCGCTGTACCTGCTGAGCGCCGTCGGCGGGTCGGTCATGTTCCTGCTGCTCGCGTCGCCGGACTCGCTGAGCTGGTTCACGTGGCTCGTGGGGGCGTCGGGGGCGGTGTTCGGCCTGTTCGGCGCGGTCCTCGTGGTGCTGCGTCGCACGGGACGCAGCGCGGGCGGCATCGTCGGCGTCCTGGTGATCAACGCGGTGCTCGGCTTCGTGCTCCCGGGCGTGGCCTGGCAGGCGCACCTCGGCGGCCTCGTGGTGGGTGCCGCGCTCGGGACGGCGTTCGCGTACGCGCCGCGCGAGCGCCGGCTGCCGGTGGCGGTCGGGGCGTGCGCGGGGGTGGCGGTGCTGCTGGCAGCGGCCGTCCTGGTGAGCTACGGGGCGGTCTGACGCCCGTCCCCAGCGTTGCTCACAGCTGTGGAACTACACCCGTGTAGTTATCCACAGGGTTGTGCACCCCTGGGGACATCGCGGTCGCGCGCCTGGGGACAACGGGTCCGCCGCTGGGGACGGCGCTGTGGTCGACGCCGCGCACGACCGGCGGGCACACCCCCGGTGAGGCCCCGGACGTCGTCGTCCGGGCCTGCGCCGGGCGGGACCGCCGCTACTTCCAGCGGGTGGCCATCCCGAGGCCACCGAGCGCGAACGCGAAGCCGATCGCCAGGTTCCACGACCGGATGCCGGGGACCGGGTAGTCGAACCCCGTGAGGTACGTGACGACGATCCAGAGCAGGCCGAGCAGCAGCAGCCCGCCCAGCACCGGCACGAACCACGGCGGGTTGACGCCGGGTCCGGCGGACTTCTCGGGCGGCGCGGTGTAGTGCGACTTCTGCCGCGTCCTCGACTTGGGCACGGGGATGCTCCTGACCTCGACCGTCGGACGTGCGCGCGATCCGCGCACGACCCGCTGTGGACGCACACCTGCGGGGCGCCGTCGTGGCCTAGCGTAGTGGCGACACCGAGGGGGAGAAGCGTGCCTGACGAGCACCCCGAGCGCCGGGCCCACGGCGCCCACGCCGCGGACGCCGCGGCGTCGCCCTCCGGTGCCCGCGACGACGAGGTCTCCGCGCGCCTGCACGCCGCGCGCGAGCGCGCCCAGCACCGCCTCACCCGGCAGCGGCGCGGGCGGGCGCTGCGGGGCACCGCGTCCGTCGCGCTGGTCATGGCGCTCGCCGGCGCCCTGTTCACGGCCAACGCCCGGCTCTCGGCCGGGACGGACACCCGCCAGCCGCAGGACCTCCAGGGGCTGCAGGCCAACGAGGACGCCCGACGGGAGCGGCTCGCCGACGAGGTCGCGGCGCTGCGCGCCCAGGTCGACGCGCTCACGCAGGAGCAGACCGACACCGTGGGCCTCGAGTGGCAGTCGGCGGGCGCGGCGTTCGACGTCGCCTCCGGCAAGGTCGCGGTCACCGGGACCGGCATCACGGTGAGCCTGGACGACGCGCCGGCGGACGGCCCGCGCCCCGCCGGCACCGGGCCGGACGACCTGGTGGTCCACCAGCAGGACCTGCAGGCCGTCATCAACGCGCTCTGGGCGGGCGGCGCCGAGGCGATGGCGCTCATGGACCAGCGCGTGATCTCGACCAGCGCGTTCCAGTGCATCGGCAACGTGCTCTCGCTCCAGGGCCGCCGGTACTCGCCCCCGTACGTCGTCACCGCGGTCGGCGACCCGGAGGAGCTGCTCGCCGCGCTCGACGCCGACCCGGCCGTGCGCGCGTACCGGACGTGGGTGGACGCCGTGGGTCTCGGCTGGGCCGTGACCGAGCCGGACGGCGGCGTCCAGGTGCCCGCCTACGATGGGTCCGTCGACATGAGGTACGCCAGCGTGCCGCCGGGCACGGAGGTGCTGCCCGGGCTCGTCGCGGGCAGCAGCACCGCGACCGGCACGCAGAGCCGGCGGGAGGACACCGGGGGATGAGCGGGACGGAGGCCACGTGGCCGCCCCTCGGCGAGCGCGGCGAGCCCGACCGGCCCGGTGAGGGCGGCGCCCCGGGCACGGCGCGGACGACGGCCGGGCCGGGGACGCGCCGCCGGGCGTCCCGCGGGTCGGCGGGGACCGCGGGACCGCCCCGCCGGGGCGCCGGCGTCGTGCTCGGCGCCGTGGGCGTGCTCGGCGAGCTGCTCATCACCGCCGGCGTGCTGCTGCTCGCGTTCCTCGCGTGGCAGCTGTGGTGGACCGACGTGGTCGCCGACCGGGAGCAGGCGGCCGTGGTGGCCGAGCAGGGCTGGGACGAGCCGCTCGCCGACCTCGACGACGGCCCGGCGATCGTCACGCCGCGGTACGACGACCCTCCCGTCATGGAGCAGCCGCCGTACCTCACGACCTTCGCATCCATGCGCGTGCCGCGGTGGGACGGCGAGCCGACCCGCACCATCACGCAGGGCACCGACCGCGAGAACGTGCTGAACCCGCTCGGCGTCGGGCACTACGACGGCACCGCGATGCCGGGCGGCGTCGGCAACTTCGCGCTCGCCGCGCACCGCACCACGTACGGCAAGCCGTTCAACCGGATCGAGGAGCTGCAGGCGGGCGACCCGATCGTCGTGTGGACGGAGGAGGCCTGGTACGTCTACCGGGTCACCGACTCGCAGATCGTGCTGCCGCACGAGACGCAGGTCATCGAGCCCGTCCCGAACCAGCCCGGCGTCGCGCCGACCGAGCGGTACATCACCCTGACGACCTGCCACCCCATGTTCTCCGCGCGCGAGCGCTACATCGTGCACGGTGTGATGGACTACTGGGCACCCCTCGACGAGGGCGTGCCCGCCGAGCTCGTGGAGGGCACCTGATGTACGGCTGGCTGTGGCGGCACCTGCCCGGACCGGCGGTGGTGCGTGCGCTGGTGCTGCTGGTCCTCGCGGCCGGCGTGCTGGCGGCGTGCTTCGTCTGGGTGTTCCCGTGGCTCGCCCCGTACATGCCGTTCAACGACACCACCGTGGGGGAGTGACCGATGAGCCGGATCCTCGTCGTCGACAACTACGACTCGTTCGTCTACACGATCGTCGGCTACCTCGACCAGCTCGGGGCCGAGACGGTGGTCGTGCGGAACGACGCCGTGCCGCCCCTCGAGGAGCGCACCGGGTTCGACGGCGTGCTCGTCTCGCCCGGGCCCGGCACGCCGTCCGAGGCGGGTGCCTCGATGCAGGTCATCCGCGACTGCGCGGCGTCGGGCACCCCCATGCTGGGCGTCTGCCTCGGCCACCAGGCGCTCGGGGAGGTCTTCGGCGGCACGGTCACGCACGCGCCCGAGCTGATGCACGGCAAGACCAGCCAGGTCGCGCACGACGGGCAGGGCGTGTTCGAGGGCCTGCCGACGCCGTTCACCGCGACCCGCTACCACTCGCTGGCCGTTGTCGACGGGACCGCGTCCGACGAGCTCGTGGTCACCGCCCGGGCGAACGGCATCATCATGGGCCTGCAGCACCGCGAGCTGCCGCTGCACGGCGTGCAGTTCCACCCGGAGTCCGTGCTGACCGAGGGCGGCCACCGGCTGCTCGCGAACTGGCTGACGCTGACCGGGGCGGACGACGCTGTCGCCCGCTCGGCGGACCTGCACCCGCTCGTCCGCCCGTAGCGCGCCGGCGGGGACGACGGAGGCCGGCACCCGCGCGGGTACCGGCCTCCGTCAGGGACGAGCGGCGTCTCAGGGTGCGTCGGTGCTGTCGCCGGACGGCCCCGCGTAGACGTTGAGCGTCACGGTGGACCCGATCTGCACGGTGCTGCCGGGCGAGGGGGACGTCGAGACGACCTCGCCGGGCTGCGCGTCGGAGAACTGCCCGCTGGCCTCCTGCGACTGCACCTCGAGCCCGAGCCCGCGGAGCTGCGCGGTGGCGTCCTCCTCGGACTTGCCGACGACGTCGGACGGGATCTGGACGGTGGTGGGCGCCGCCGCCACGGTCAGCGTGATGACGGTCTGCTGCGGGATGATGCCGGACCGGTCCTGCGCGATGACGGTGCCCGGCTCGGCGTCGGCCGTCTCCTGCTGCTGGATGTTCGACCCGAGCTTCAGGCCGTTCAGCGCCGCGACGGCGTCCTCCTGCTTCTGGCCGCGCAGGTCGGGCAGCTCGACGTTGCCGGAGGCGATGAACAGCGCGACGGTGGAGCCCTCCGCGACCGACTGGCCCTTGGCGGGGTCGGTGCGCAGGGCACGGTCGCCGGCCTGGTCGGGGCTGTTCTCCTCCTCCACGCTGCCGACGACGAGGCCACGCTCCTCGATCTGCTGCCGCGCCTGCTCCTGGGTGAGGCCGGCGACGTCCGGGACCTCGACGGAGCTCGGGCCGGTGGAGACGACGTACGTGACGTCGGAGCCCTCCTCGACCTCCTCACCGCCCGCGGGGTCGCTGCTGATGACGGTGCCCGCCTCGACCTCGGTGCTCGCCTCGGCGGTCCGCACCGGGTTGAGGCCGGCGTCCTGGATCGCGGCGACCGCGTCGTCCTCGGACATGCCGGCGACGGTGGGGACCGTGACCGGCTCGACCGGCGGCGTGCGGTCCTGCATGAGCAGGTACACCAGGCCGGCGACGGCGAGCGCGGCGATCACGCTGAGCGTGATCCACAGCCAGCGCTTCGACTTCTTCTCCGGCTCCTCGTCCTCCGGTCCCGCGGGCGGCAGCACGGCCGTCCCCGGGCTCGTCGGCGCCCACGCGGGCGCGTCGCCGGGCATGAGCTGGGTCGTGGCGGCGTCGGCGCCGAGCACCTGGGTGGCGGCGCCGGCGCCGAGGGCGGCCGGGACGACCGGGGGAGCGGCCACGACGCCCCCGCGGGCGGCGGCCTCGAGGTCGGCGCGGAACTCGGCCGCGGAGGAGTAGCGGGCGTCCCGCTCCTTCGCGAGGGCCTTCGCGCAGATCCGGTCCAGCACCTCGGGCACGTCGGACGCGACGGACGACGGCGCCGGGGCGATCTCCCGCACGTGCTGGTACGCGACGGCCACCGGGGAGTCGCCGACGAACGGCGGTCGGCCGGTCAGCAGCTCGAACAGCAGGCAGCCGGCGGAGTACAGGTCGGAGCGGGCGTCCACGGTCTCGCCGCGGGCCTGCTCGGGGGACAGGTACTGCGCCGTGCCGATGACGGCCTGCGTCTGGGTCATCGTGGCCGCGGAGTCGGCGACGGCCCGGGCGATGCCGAAGTCCATCACCTTGACCGCACCCGTGGGCGTCAGCATGACGTTCGCGGGCTTGATGTCCCGGTGCACGATGCCGGCGTGGTGGGAGTACTCGAGCGCCGACAGCACGCCGGCGGTGATCTCGATGGCCTCCTCGATCGGCACGGCCTGGCCGTCGCGGAGGATGTCGCGGACGGTGTGGCCCTCGACGTACTCCATGACGATGAACGGCACGTGCGCGACCGCGCCGGTGGGCTCGGTGTAGACGTCCTCGCCGGTGTCGTACACCGCGACGATGGACGGGTGGTTGAGCCCGGCCGCGGCCTGCGCCTCCCGGCGGAACCGTGCCTGGAAGGACGGGTCGCGCGCGAGGTCGGAGCGCAGGATCTTGATCGCGACGGTGCGACCGAGCCGCGCGTCGTGCCCGATGTGCACCTCGGCCATGCCGCCGCGGCCGATGAGCTCGCCGACCTCGTACCGTCCGGCGAGGATCCGGGATCCGTCGTCCACCACTAGGCGTCCTTCGCTGTCGTCGTTCGCGCGTCCGGTGCGGTTGCGCCGGGCACGTGCTCGGAGATCATCCCACCCTCGGCTGCCGCCCGGGCGTACCCGGGGGCGTCCGGGCGGCCGGTCGACCCGGTGTCGCCGCCCGTCAGGCTGTCGGCCAGCGCGGCGCCGAGCAGCGCCACGACCAGCACGGCCAGCACGAGCAGGGGCCACCGCACCTGCAGCCGCCGCCACGCGGGCCGTTCGGTGACGCGCACGTGCGCGCGGGTGGTGGGCTGGGCGTGCGCGCCGCCGGGCCGGGCCGCGCCGCCCACCTGGTAGGTGGGGCGGTCGACCGGCCGACCGGTGCGGGGGTCGAACGCCGGCGGCGGCGCGGGGGTCGCGGCGGCCGTCGGGTTCACGGAGCCCCGGACCCGGGTCGCGCCCTCGGCGGTCGGCCGGGAGCCGGTGGCCCGCCCGCGCCGGGTGTCGGCGGCAGCGGGTCGCGCGGCCGCGTCGCGGGCCGGACCGGAGCCGCCGGACGTCGCGGCCGCGGTCGACCGCGACCGGCCGGGCACGATCGACACGGGCGGGCTGCCGCCGGCCGGCGTGTGCGGGACGAGCGCGTCGAACATCCGCGCGAGCTCCTCGGCGCTCGCGGGACGCTGCGACGGGTCCTTCGAGAGCAGCCGCATGACGAGCGCCGCGATCTGCCGGTCCACCGTCGCGGGCAGCGGCGGGACGGGCGTGTTGACGTGGGCGACCGCGATGTCGACGGCGGTCGGGCCGGTGAACGGCCGGTGCCCGACGAGCGCCTCGTAGGCCACGATGCCGAGCGCGTACATGTCCGAGGCCGCGGTAGCGGGGCCGCCGACGGCCTGCTCGGGGGACAGGTACTGCGCCGTGCCCATGACCATGCCGGTCGCCGTCATCGGCACCTGGTTGTGCGACAGCGAGACGCCGAAGTCGGTGATCTTCACCTTGCCGGTGGGCGTCAGCAGGATGTTGCCGGGCTTGACGTCGCGGTGCACGACCCCGGCCTCGTGGGCGGCGTGCAGCGCGCGGGCGGTCTGCGCCAGGATCGGCAGCAGCCGGCGCGGCGGCAGCACGGGCTCGCGCTCCAGCAGGTCGCTCATCGGCTCGCCGATGATGAGCTCCATCGCGAGGAACGCGGAGCCGTCCTGCTCCCCGTAGTCGAACAGCGCGGCGATGCCCTCGTGCGACAGGCTCCCGGCGTTGCGGGCCTCGGTGCGGAACCGCTCGAGGAACCCGGTGTCGCCCGCGAACTCCTCGCGCAGCACCTTGATGGCGACGTCGCGCTGCAGGGACTCGTCGTGCGCGGCCCACACCTCGCCCATGCCGCCGACGGCGATCTGCCGGGTCAGCCGGTAGCGGCCGCCCAGGACGACGCCGGGTGCGGGCCTCACTGCCCGATCACCGCCTGCATGACGGCGCGCGCGATCGGCGCGGCCACGCGGCCGCCGGTCGCCTCGGAGCCGGCGTCGCCGCCGTGCTCGACGATGACGGCGACCGCGACCTGCGGGTCGTCCGCGGGCGCGAAGCCGGTGAACCAGGCGTGCGGCGCCTCGCCCTCGCGGCCGGTCTGCGCCGTGCCGGTCTTGCCGGCCACCCGCACGCCGGGGATCTGCGCGGCGGTGCCGGAGCCGGAGTCCACGACGCCGACCATCATGTCGGTGAGCGCGCTCGCGGTGGCGCCGGAGACGGCGTCGGACAGCTCGGACGGCTCGGTCTCGCTGACGACGTCGAGGTCGGCCGTGCGGACGGTCTGCACCAGGTACGGCGTCATGAGGGTGCCGCCGTTCGCGATGGCCGCGGAGACCATCGCCATCTGCAGCGGCGTCGAGCGCACCGACTCCTGGCCGATCGCCGACAGCGCGGTCTGCGCCGCGTCCGGGTCCGCCGGGAACGTCGACGCCGACACCGGCATCGGCACCGTGAGGCCGTCCGAGTCGAACCCGAAGCGGTCCGCCTGCTCGCGCAGCGCGTCGTCGCCGAGGTCGGCCCCGAGCTGCGCGAACGCGGTGTTGCACGAGATCCGCAGGGCGTTCGCGAGCGTCGTCTGCTCGTTCGCGCCGCAGGACGACCCGCCGAAGTTCGGGAGCTGGGTCCGCGTCCCGGGCAGCGTCAGCTCGTCGGGTGCGGCGAGCACCGACTCGGGGGAGTAGTCGCCCGACTCCAGCGCGGCGGCGGCGGTGATGAGCTTGAACGTCGACCCGGGCGGGTAGTTCTCGCGGATCGTCGTGTTGAGCAGCGGGTCGCCCTCGGCGGCGGCGAGCTGCTGGTACGCGGCGTTCGCGGCCGTCGTGTCGTGCGTGGCCAGGGCGTTCGGGTCGAACCCGGGGGTCGAGACCATCGCGAGGATCCGGCCCGTCGACGGCTCGACCGCGACGACCGCGCCCTGCTGGCCGCCGAGCGCGTCGAACGCCGCCTGCTGCGCGGCGGGGTCCAGCGTCAGCTCGATGGACGAGCCCTGCGGCTGGCGGCCGGTCACGAGGTCCTGCACGCGGGTCCAGAACAGGGAGTCGGCCTGCCCGGTCAGCACGTCGTTCATGGCGCGCTCGAGCTGCGTGCCGCCGTTGACCACCGAGTAGAAGCCGGTCACCGTCGAGTACAGCTCGGGCTGCAGGTACGAGCGCTGGTAGCCGAACGGGTCGTCGACGGGCTTCGACTCCGCGATGGTCTGCCCGGCCACGATGATCGGCCCGCGGGGCCGGCCGTACTCCCGGTACAGCGTGCGGACGTTACGGGGGTCGTTGTTCAGCGCCGACGCCTGGCCGAACTGCACCCAGGACGTGCCGGCGAGCAGCGCGAGGAACATCACGAGGACCACCGTGGCGAGGCGGCGCAGCGGGGCGTTCACGCGTCACCACCCCCGCTCGTCCGGCGCAGCCGCTCGGTGGGCTGGTCGTCGGTGGGGCTCGCGCCCGCCACCCGCACGGGGGCCACGGCCTCGTCGTCCAGCGGGATGCCGCCGGCGGGGGTCGACAGCAGCGGGCCGGACACCTCCGGCGCGGGGCGGCGGGCGTCGTCGGAGATGCGCAGCAGCAGCGCGGCGATCAGCCAGTTCGCGAGCAGCGACGACCCTCCGTACGCGAGGAACGGCGTGGTCAGGCCGGTCAGCGGGATGATCCGCGTGATGCCGCCGACCACCACGAAGCACTGGAACGCGATGACGAACGCGAGGCCGGCGGCCAGCAGCTTGCCGAACCCGTCGCGGACCCCGATGGCCGTGCGCAGGCCGCGCTGGCTCAGCACCAGGTACATCACGAGGATCGCCATGAGCCCGGTGAGGCCCAGCTCCTCGCCGAGCGACGCGACGATGAAGTCCGACTCGGCGAACGGCACCAGGTCCGGGCGGCCCTGCCCCCAGCCGGTGCCGAACAGCCCGCCGCTGGCCAGGCCGAACAGCCCGCGCACGAGCTGCCCGGAGCCGCCGGGCGCGCGGTCGAAGACGTCCTGGTCGAGCGCGTGCAGCCAGATGTGGAAGCGCGCCGCCACGTGCCCGAACGACGACGCGGCCAGCGCCACGCCGCCGCCGAACATGAGCAGGCCGATGATGATCCAGGACAGCCGCTCGGTCGCGACGTAGAGCATCGCCACGAACAGGCCGAACAGCAGCAGCGACGTCCCGAGGTCCCGCTGGAACACCAGCAGGGCGATCGACGCGGCCCACACCACGGCGATCGGGCCCAGGTCCCGCAGCCGGGGCAGCTGCAGGCCGAGCACCTTCGGCCCGGCGAGCGCCAGGGTGTCGCGGTGGGTGACGAGGTAGCCGGCGAAGAACACGGCCAGGGCGATCTTCGCGAGCTCGGCGGGCTGCAGCGAGAACCCGAGCGCCCGGATCCAGATGCGCGCGCCGTTGATCTCGACCCCGAGCCCGGGGACCAGCGGCAGCACCAGCAGCACGAGGGCCGCCACCATCGCCGTGTACGTGTACCGGCGCAGCGTCCGGTGGTCGCGCAGCACGACGAGCAGCACGCACGCCAGCACCACGGAGATCGCCGACCACGCGAGCTGCTTGCCGGCGAACATCTCCGTGCCGCCGCGCGCCTCCCGCGCGAGGTCGATCCGGTAGATCATCGCCAGGCCGATGCCGTTCAGCGCGATGACGACCGGCAGGATCACGGGGTCCGCGTAGGGGGCGCGCCAGCGCAGCACCACGTGCACGAGCAGCGCCAGGCCGGCCATGCCCGCCCCGTACCCGAGCACGTCGGCGGGCAGCTCGTCCGTCGCGCCCAGGCCGACCAGGGCGTACGCGGAGACCGCGATGACCAGGGCCACCGCGATCAGCCCGAGCTCCGTCCCGCGACCGGCGCGCACGCGGTGCGCCTCCACGGTCGCCATCAGGGGGCCGCCGTGCCGGTCGGGCGGGCGGACGACGTCGGGCGCGGGGTGCGCGTCGGCTCCGGGTCCGGCTGCTCGGCGGCAGCGTCCTCCGCGAGGGCGTCCACGCGGGTGCGGGCGTCCGCGAGCGAGGCGGTGTGGATGGTCTGCTCCACGCGGTCGCGCACGAAGCCGGGGAGGTCGTCGACCGCCAGCTCGGTCCGCTCCACCACGTCGGACAGCGTCAGCGGCCCGATGGACTGCGGGATGCCGCGGTAGATCGCCACGACCTCGCCGTCGACGCCGACGTAGTACTGCGTCTGCGTCCAGCGGTAGAACCCGGTGGCGCCGGCGGCGAGCAGCAGCACCGCGAGCAGGGTCACGGCGGTCCCGCGGATGCGGCGCCGGCGGCGGGCGCGGCGCTCGTCCTGGTCGTCCTCGTCGTCCTCGACCGCCGGGACGCCGCCGCCGGGGGTGCTCGCCGCCGCCTGCCGGGACAGCTCCGCGGCGCGGGCGGCCGGACCGTCCTGCGCGGACGTCGGGCGGTTGCGGGTCACCGCGGCCGAGCCGACCACCACGGCGTTCGTCCGGGGGCCCGCGCCGTCGCGGACCTGGTCGAGCTCCAGCACGTCCGCGACCACCACGGTGACGTTGTCGCCGCCGCCGGCCCGCAGCGCGAGCTGCACGAGCCGCTCGGCGCAGGTGTCGACGTCCGCGATGTCGTGCAGCGTCTGGGCGATCGTGTCCCCGCTGACGAAGCCCGACAGCCCGTCGGAGCACAGCAGCCAGCGGTCGCCGGCCCGCGCCTCCCGCACGGACAGGTCCGGCGCGATGTCGACGTCGAAGTCCCCGAGCACCCGCATGACGACCGACCGCTGCGGGTGGTGCTCGGCCTCCTCCGGCGTGATCTTGCCCGTGTTGACCAGGTGCTGGACGAACGTGTGGTCGGTCGTGACCTGCGTCAGCACCCCGTCGCGCAGCAGGTAGCCGCGCGAGTCGCCGAGGTGCACCATCGCGAGCTTGTTCCCGGCCCGCAGGATCGCCGTGACGGTCGTGCCCATGCCCGCGAGCTCCGGGTTGGCCTCCGAGCGGCTGATGATCTCCTCGCGGGCCTCCTCCAGCGCGCGCTCCAGCTCGTCCAGCGCGTCGTCGGGGCCGTGGGACTCCCCGTCCAGGGGCGCCAGCGCCGCGATCGCCACCGACGAGGCCACGTCGCCGCCCGCGTGCCCGCCCATGCCGTCCGCGACGACCAGCAGGTGCGGCCCCGCGTAGGCGGAGTCCTGGTTGTTCGACCGGACCAGCCCCACGTCGGACCGGGCGGCGTAGCGCAGCGCGATGGTCACGACCCGCTACCCCTGCAGCTCGAGGACGCTCTGGCCGATGCGCAGCTGCGCGCCGGGGCGGAACGGCACGGCTCCCGAGACCCGCTGGTCGTCGAGGAACGTGCCGTTGGTGGACCCCATGTCCTCCACGAGCCACTGGCCGCCCTCGGGGAAGACGCGGGCGTGCCGGGAGGAGGAGTAGTCGTCGTCGAGCACGAGCGTGCAGGACGGGGCGCGGCCGATCAGCACCGCGGACGCACCGAGCGGCAGCGTCGTCCCGCGCAGCGGACCCTCGGTCACGACGAGCCGCGTCGGACCGGCACGCCGACCGCGGCCGCGGTCCGGGGCGGGCGGCGCCGCGGGGGCCGGGGCCGCCCGCCCCGGACCG